>CAZWOU010000018.1:40963-60647 GCA_964635375.1 uncultured Pirellulaceae bacterium
AACCTCAGCTTCCACAACCTCAGCTTCCACAACTTTCCTGCCACCACGACAAGACGGAACGGGACACGTCGTCGGTGCCGAATTAGCTACGATCGCCTGCGCCGCGGCCCGCGCATCGTGCTTCCATAATATCCCGTATCTTTCGGCGGCCCATTGACCCAGTGTAGGAGTACTAGCTTGTACGACGCACTCATTGACGACTTTGAAGACGATGCCACTCGGACCCCACGAGAGGATGAAGATGGCTTTGCCAAGATAGCGACAGCGACACAAGAGGACAGCGACGACAGTGACGGTTCGCGAAACCAGACGGCTGGTCAAGTTGTGCTGAAGGAAGACGACGAACCGCTCGTCGCCGCCGAGGACAACGAGAGCTGGTCGGACGACCCGGTCCGCATGTATCTGACACAAATGGGCGAGATTCCACTGCTGACCCGGCAGGAAGAGATCCGTCTGGCCAAACGCATCGAAGATACGCGGCGAAAATTTCGAGCTAAGTTGCTTGAATGCGATTACGTCATTCAAGCCGCCTTTAAGGTTCTTAAGCGCGTTCACGCCGGCGAACTGCCTTTTGACCGCACCGTTCAAGTTTCGGTGACCGACCGGTTGGAGAAAGAGCAAATCCTCGGACGACTTCCGTTCAATCTTGAAACGGTCGATATCCTTCTCAAGAGAAATCGCCGCGACTACCGGATTGCGTTGAGCAAGAGCGAAACCAAGGCCACGCGAAAAGCGGCTTGGGTTCGTCTGGCTCGACGTCGCCGCCGAGCGGTTCGACTTGTGGAGGAACTCGGTTTGCGGACTCAGCGTATTGAGCCGCAGATTGACGTGTTGCGTGATTTCAGCCGTCACGTCGATGACTTGCAACGGCGGCTGGCCAAGATGAAAGCGGATCGCGTGCCCTCTAGCGAGCGCGCCCCGCTGATGAAAGAGTTCCGCAGCATCCTGATTGCCACCCAGGAAACGCCTACGAGCTTGCGAAAGCGAGTCCGTCGACTTCGTCGCGTATATGCGGTTTACCAGCAAGCGAAACGCGAACTGTCCGAGGGCAACCTGCGGCTTGTCGTCTCGATTGCCAAGAAGTACCGCAATCGAGGGCTCAGCTTCCTGGACCTTATTCAAGAAGGCAACGCTGGCTTGATGCGAGCGGTCGACAAGTTCGAATACCGTCGCGGTTTCAAGTTCTGCACCTACGCGACTTGGTGGATCCGGCAAGCGATCACCCGAGCGGTGGCCGACCAGAGTCGAACTATTCGAATCCCGGTGCACATGGTCGAAACGATGTCGCGTGTGCGAAACGTCTCGCGCCAGTTGCTTCAGGAACTCGGACGTGAGCCGACCTTGGAAGAGACCGCGCGGCGAGCAATGACAACGGTCGATGAAGCTCGACGGGTCTTGGCGATGAGCCGCTACCCAATCAGCCTCGATCGTCCAGTTGGCAATAGCGAAGACAGTCACTTCGGCGACTTGTTGCCCGACGGCGCTGCCGAGAGTCCAGCCACGGGCGCGACTCAGGAAATGTTGCGTGGACGGATTGGCAAGGTCTTGAAGACGCTCAGCTATCGTGAACGCGAGATTATCAAGTTGCGATACGGGCTCGGCGACGGCTACAGCTATACGCTGGAAGAAGTTGGTCACATCTTCAAGGTGACGAGAGAGAGAATTCGACAAATCGAGGCCAAAGCGGTTCGGAAACTGCAGCAACCAAGCCGCAGCCAAGAACTCGTTGGCTTTCTCGACTAACCCGAATTCGCGAACATCTTCGCCCCTCCAAGCCGGTTGCCAAGCAACCGGCTTTTTTTGCATCTTTGCGAACTTGGAATGATGTTTGAAGTCGAAAAGCTTGTGCGATACCTGGACGACTCCGCCGAGGCTGAGTCGTGGTTGAAGTCACTGCGAGTCGCCTGCCCAAGTCAGCTGATCGGCTGCTTGAAGTCGATGGTGCAAACCGGGCTGACGTTAGAGTTGGTTGCCAACATTTGCGGGCAGTTGGAAGAGCGTTTGCCAAGCGTCAGCGACCCGGACCGAGCGATAAACAACCTCGAACAGTTCGTCTCGGCTTCCAGAAACCCATTGGCGCTGGGGGCGCTGATGGAGCGCGACCGCGAGACGTTGGCGACCCTCTTACAGATCTTCTCGGCCAGTCAGTATCTCAGTGACGTCCTCGTGCGCGATCCGGAGAGCTTCGATCTGTTGCGGATGACCTCCGGTCAGCCGGTCACGCGCGAGGTATTGATCGAGGAGATCTGCGGCGAAGTCGACGCGGCGGCGGACGATGAACAAGTGATGTTGAGTCTCCGCCGCTACAAACATCGCGAGACGTTGCGGATCGCCTATGGCGATCTGATTCAACGCCAGCGTCTCGTCACAGTGACTCAGCAAATCTCGCATTTGGCCGACGCCATTTGCGAAGCCGCCTTTCGCCATGCCAGCCGAAAACTGACCGCCAAGTATGGCGAGCCTCGGCGAAGCGACGGCGAGCGATCTCGTTTCGTCGTGATCGCTTTGGGCAAGTTGGGAGGTGAAGAACTCAACTACTCGAGTGATATCGACTTGATCCTGTTGTGTGACGAGGGCGACTCGACCGATGGACCTCGCTCCATAAGCCACCGCGAGTACTTTGATCGGCTGCAGCGCCAGATCATCAAGTTGTTGACCGAAACCACGCGCGAGGGAACGCTCTATCGAGTGGATTTGCGGCTTCGGCCCCACGGCAATCAAAGCGCCGCCGTTTGCGATGTGCGATCCGCCTTGCGCTACTATGACACCGTGGGACGCACTTGGGAGCGTCAGGCCTATGTCAAAGCGCGTCCTATTGCCGGTTCGCTCGAGTTAGGGCATTGGTTTCTCGATCGTTTGGAAACATGGGTCTACCGGCGATACCTGAGCAGGGCCGACATTGCCGGAATCAAAGCGCTCAAACGCAGGATCGAGCAGCGGTCGATCCGAGAAGGCGGGGACGCGAGCAACCTGAAGACCGGTCGGGGCGGGATTCGAGACGTGGAGTTTGTCATCCAATTCCTGCAGTTGCTTAACGCGGGCGATCTGCCTCAATTGAGAACGGGGAACACGCTCGAGGCCATCGACCAACTGTCGCTTGCCGGCTGTCTGACGATCGAGGAGCGAGGCTCGCTAGAAGAGAACTATTCCTTCCTCCGCCGCGTCGAGCATCGTTTGCAGATCATGTTTGACTTGCAGACCCACACCTTGCCGGACGATCAGTCCGAACTTCGTCGCTTGGCGATCCGAGCGGGTTATGACGACGATCAAAACGACGCATTGTCTCGCTTTCAAGACGACCTTGCCGCGGCCACGTCGCAAAATCGAAGTATTCTCGACCATCTTCTGCACGATGCTTTTGCCGACGAAGGCGAAACCAAACTGGAAGCCGATCTTATCCTGGACCCCAACCCGCAAGACGACCTAGTCGACACCTGCTTGCGGTCTTATGGTTTCAGAGAGCCGCGAACGGCCTACAAGAACTTGATGGCGTTATCGACTGAAACGGTTTCATTCTTGTCTACCCGGCGGTGCCGCCACTTTCTCGCTTCCATCGCCCGCCAGCTCCTGCAGGCTATTGCCCAAACGCCCGATCCCGATGCGACGCTGGTTGATCTGAGCCGAGTGAGCGATTCGCTCGGCGGCAAGGGCGTTCTTTGGGAGCTGTTCAGTTCGAGCCCGCCTTCGTTGCACTTGTACGTCCGCCTTTGCGCGTCAAGCTACTACTTGACGGGACTGTTGACCACTAATCCAGGCATGATCGACGAGTTGATGGACTCGCTGGTGCTCGACCAACTGCCGACCTTACCGGAACTCGATGATCATTTGCAGGACTTGTTTCGGGGCGCTGAGGATATCGCGCCGATTATCCGCAGTTTCAAGGATGCGGCCCACCTCCGTGTTGGCGTGCGGGATTTGCTCGGCAAGGAAGACATTCGCAGCACCCATCACGCCCTTTCAGACATCGCCGAGGCTTGCCTCAAGCAGGTCACTACTCGCGAATACGAGAAACTGGCGGAACGGCACGGCGACCCGATTTGCGGTAGCAGCCCAGGTTCGGGCAAAGCATGTGAGTTTGTGATTCTCGCGTTAGGAAAACTCGGCGGTCGCGAACCCAATTACCACAGCGACTTGGATATTGTGTTTCTCTATGGCGCGGACGGGTCAACTCGCCCGCGAGGCAGGCATGGCGAGGCTACGACAAACCATCATTTCTTTGGCAAGCTAAGCCAACGGATCATCAAGGTTCTTTCTCAATTGGGATCGAACGGCCGGCTTTATGAAGTCGATACGCGACTGCGGCCAGACGGCAAGAGCGCCGTGCTGGCCGTTTCGCTTCGCGAGTTTGAGCGATATTTTCACGAGGGTCGAGGCCAGCTGTGGGAACGTCAAGCGTTGTGCAAAGCAAGGCCCGTCTACGGGACGGTTGCGGCCCGAGCCGAAACAATGCAAGCGGTGCGGCGGGTAGTGCTGGAACAGCCGTGGCAACCGTCGTTCGCCGCCGAGATTCGCGACATGCGTTATCGGCTTGAGAAGACCGCCTCGGAGTCGAATCTGAAACGGGGTCCTGGGGGGACGATGGACGTCGAGTTCATCGTGCAGATGTTGCAACTGAGAAATGCCAGAGAGCATCCAAGCGTTGTTACGCCCGGCACGATTGATGCACTATCGGCGCTTGCCCACGAAGGTTGTTTGACCCCCGACGCGGCGGAATCGCTCGCCGCCTCCTATCGGTTCCTGCGTTGCGTCGAGTCGGCAATTCGTCTCATGAACACGTCAGCTCGACATGATCTGCCAACAGAAAAGAGCGACCTGGAGCGACTCGCTTTTCTCCTCCGCAGCGAGAATTCGACCCGCCTGCCTGAGTCATGCCGCGCCTTCGCCAGCAGCAATCGCGACCGTTTCAAGCAGATCTTCGATCGCGAATCGATCGGATAGACGAGGCGTAGGGCCGATTTCTCATTCTGCGACCGAGCATTGTCATAGTCTTCAGAAGACCTCGACCCACCGGCTTTGCAATCACTTGCGAACCTCGCGCGCGCGGCGTTCAGGGCTCCAAACCGCCTGTGGCGTTCTGGCTTGCAATCGCTTGTCGCTTGACGAACCGGTAACCCTCAAACCGTACGCAAAACAGAGCGGACACCGTGAGCGACTGACTGACGGCAATAGTGACCACCCAGAACACCATGTGGGTCCGGAATAGCAGTATGCCAGCGGATGCTGCCACAGCGATCGACGCGACCACAACGCATCGAGACAACGTCAACTTGTGACCGAACAGAGCCCAAATCTGAACTACTGTTGCAAGCGAAATCAAAGCGACGAGAGTCGCGATGAGGGGCACTACGCCGCCCGGTAGGCTGAGCCCAGTTCGATGAAGGGCTTGGACTGTCGCCACGGCAACTGCGACAATCGTCGTCAGAATGAACAAGTGTCGCAAACCGAATTGCAGCCCATCACTCTCTCGGTCAAACAGCCCCGCTTGGCACAATTCGCCAAACAGCCATCTCAAACACGCCCCAGTCGCGCCGACAACTCCGACAATCCCTGAGAAGAAAACGACAAAGCCAATCAGCTCCTCCCAAGACACGATCCATGCGAAGAAGACGGAAACGGCGACCGAAAAGGCCATCGCTGCTGCCAATCGAATCCAGCCGTTGCCGAATGCAACCCACAGGCCGACAAGGTTGGCATGAAAAATCGAGACTGCCAAAAGGGCGATCGCCGCTGCCGAAGGCGTAGAACCGGCCCAGGGGCAAGAAAGCCCGGCCAGCACAAGCGAGACGGACATGATCGTCAGGAGGATGTGCCGTCCGCGTACTCGGCGAGCCAGGTTCATGGCACCAGTCTAAGCCGGTTAGCCTTCTACTTGCAATGAAGCCAGCAATCCAAAAGCGTCATCGCGGCGCAGTAAGAAATCGACGGCTAGACCAAATCGACCTTCAATTCGCATCCGTCGTGATGGGCGAAAAACTGTCGACTGGCAGCACGAAGATTTTGCCGTCGCCCATCCGGCCTGTGCGAGCGATTGCGACGACCTTGTCGAGAATCTCGTCCTCTCGGGCGTCGTCGACCCAGAGTGAGATTTCGACTTTGGGAAGAAAAACTTGGCTGTATTCGCTGTCGGCATATCGGCCGAGAGAGCTCTTCTGCCGCCCAAAACCCTTGACCTCTCGGACATGAATCGCCTCGAGCGGAGCGCGTTTGAGCCCGTCGAGAATCTTCTCGGCCAAGTGGGGACGAACGATAGCGATGATCTCTTTCACGGCTAACTCATGTCTCGCGAAGAGGGGATCACAGCCGCGCCGACTGCTTGCCCGCAGCGGGCTTAGCTGAAGAAGTTTTCGCCAAACAGGTTGAGCTCGGGACCGCTCTCGACTTCGATATCGCCGTTGACCTGGGTCATGCAGGCGAGTCGCATGGTGTCCTCGAATCCGACGAAGGCCAAGCAAGGCACGGGATCCGGCAGCAGCGGCGTCTTGAATCGCCCGTGCTCTCGCATCGTCATCTCGTTTGTGTTTTCCATGCCCCTGGTTATCAGCACTCGGCAGGTGCCGCAGAGACCGAAGCCCTTGCAGTTCATGTACTTGTTCGCAGACTCGCCGTAACCGTTGACGCCCAGATTGAGGTTGATGCCCGCCTTCACCGCCTCCGCTCGCAGGTAGGCCCCCTCAGGAACCTCAATCTCTTTTTGTTCTTTGACGAATTTCACGATAGGCATGGTCGACTGCTTTTCCTGCGCAAAGTGTTGTCGAATAGAGAAATGATGTCGAATGGAGAAATGAAGTCGAGAAACTGTCTAGCTGAGTTGCCGCATGCGACCGCGAGCATCTTGGGGCGAGCAAGACCCGCGTTCGTGAGGATCTCCGGCGATGCGGATCGCAATTCTACCCGGATGATCGTGGTGTTGAAAGACGGTTGGGAAAGGGGCGTCCTTTACTCACAGCCCGTTTTTTGCCACCATTTGGGGCAGTTTGCGATTCCTCGACCACCGGCTTCTCGACGACGCGTGGATGCCCCGCCGTTCACCTGATTGCCTGGGGCCAGGTTGGATCGAATCCGAACGCCGGTATCCGAGTGAACTGGAGGCGCGAAAGAACGATGGGAAAACGATCCAAATATCAACAGAAGATCATCAAGAATTACTACGAAAACCGCGAGAGCATTTCGCTTCAACGCGTACAGGAATTGGTCACCGAACTCTACTTAACCGAGGGCAAGAAGCGAGAAAAACACTGGAAGTCGCTCGCTGGACATCTTGAAAAACTGGGAGTCAAGCAGGCCCAAATCGACCACCTGATCGAGTCGGACAACCCGGAGCTCGTGGCCAAGTTTGTCCAAGAGTTACAACAGGAATAACTCCCAAGTTTGATGGAAGTCAGCGCGGGCGTGCCTTACAGTGGGTGACAACGTCACACCTTCCGAACCGCCCGGGCAAGGAGCCTCGCATGCCAACGCGTCTGAACCGTCGATCCTTTCTTGGCCAGTCCACATTGGCTGCGGCAACTGGCGGCTACTTCGTCGACCACGCCGCCGCCCAACCGTCCAGCTCCCCCAACGAACGACTCAACATCGCCGCCGTCGGCACGACAGGCCGAGCTGGTGCGAACATCTCCAAAGTCGCGTCTCAGAACATCATCGCGCTCGCCGATGTCGATTCGGCGCTTTTGCAAAAAGGCTCGGCGCGGTATCCGCTTGCGCGCAAGTACGCGGATTTCCGAGTGATGTTGGAAAAGGAAGTTGACAAGATCGACGGGCTTGTTGTGGCGACTCCCGACCACACCCACGCGCCCGCAGCTGCGATGGGTTTGCGACAGAACAAGCCTGTCTATTGCGAGAAGCCGCTCACCCACACATTGTTCGAGGCGAGAACGCTGGCCAATCTGGCTGGAGACAACAAGCTTGTCACCCAGATGGGCAACCAGATTCACTCGGGCGAGAACTACCGCCAAGTGGTCGAGCTCGTTCAGGGCGGTGTGATCGGCGCCGTATCGGAAGCTCATGTTTGGGCCGGCGCTGTCTACACCAACGCTCGCTTCAAGTCGGCTCCGAAACCGGCGAACTTGAATTGG
The DNA here is from genome assembly GCA_964635375.1 of uncultured Pirellulaceae bacterium. Classification (GTDB taxonomy): domain Bacteria; phylum Planctomycetota; class Planctomycetia; order Pirellulales; family Pirellulaceae; genus CAZMNY01. The sequence goes on from CAZWOU010000018.1 coordinate 49,036, forward strand.
GACCTCTGGCTCGGACCCGCGGCCGAGCGGCCCTATAGTGATGGCGTGCACCCTTTCAAATGGCGGTCATTTTGGGATTACGGAGCCGGCACGTTGGGTGATTTTGGCTGTCACTATCTCGATCTTGCCCATTGGGCACTCGACCTCACCGCACCGGTCCATGTGCAAGCGCGCGGACCAAAGGCCGATCCGGTGAGCGCGCCGGCCTGGCTCGTCGTGCATTACAAGTATCCGGCACGAGGCGCCAAGCCGCCGGTCAAGCTAACTTGGTACGACAGCGGCAAGCGACCCGAAAAACAACTCAAACGCTTGCAAGCCATCCTCTCCAAACGCGACGGCAAGAAGGTCAATTTCGGCAGCGGCCAGCTGTTTGTCGGCGATAAGGGGATGATCCTCTCCGACTACGGTCGGCACTACGTGGTTTCCGACCGAGGCGAAGTGCTTCTCGCCCACGACAACAAGATGTCCCAAATCCGGCGGCCGGAGAAGACGGTGCCCCGCTCGATAGGGCATCACGCCGAATGGCTCAACGGAATTCGCACCGGCAAGAAAGCGGCCAGCGATTTTTCCTACGCCGGCCCGCTCACTGAAGCGGTCATGCTCGGCGTCATGTCGCATCGCTGTGGTGAAGGATTCGATTGGAACGCGAAAAAACTGCTCGCTTCCTCTCAAAAGGCTCAGGCTCTGATGCACATCGAATACCGCAAAGGCTGGACGCTCTAGAACCTTGGTTTGCTAGCCCCTTGGTATGACGACCCTGCTCAGGGCGTGACGATCCTGCTCAGGGCGTGACGATCCTGCTCAGGGCGTGACGTTCACCGTTTCAGAAGCGGTAACGCCGTCGGGCGAGAGGTTGCTTCTCACTTCGACGTTGACTTTTTTCTCGCCTGCTTGGGCGCCGCGGAGACGGATTCGGAATGCCCTCAGTTTTTCGCCTGGGCGAACCGTCGCCACCGGTTGGAACTCGAGAATTCGGCCATCAAAGTTCGCCAGCTTGGCCGGGGAGCCGGGAAGCACAGTGTCAAGCTCCAGGCCGGGCGGAATCGTGACGAATAGCCGGAGCGCGCCATCCCAATCGCTTCGGTTATTGTCAACCTGAATCGTGATCACGGTCTTCTCGTTGACTCGGATCCCATCGCTCTGGTCGAAGATCGTAATCTCGATATCTTCCGCTGCTCGCGGGTCGACGCCGGGAGCGGGGCGAGCCGGACCGGCCGGCGGTTGCCCCTGCCGAGCTGGCGGAAGGATCTCGATCGATTTGGTCTTGGAGTTGCGCACCTCGTCGTCGGCCGTCACCAAGACTCGCACGCTAGTCGCCCGAGTCTGGCGCTGACAGTTGTAACGGACTTCAAACAACTTGACGTCGCCAGCCCCGATCTGGTCGATGGTCCAGCGAATCGAGTTGGGCGGAGCGAGCTCGAAGGGCGGAGCGATCGTGGCTTCTTTTGAGCTCAGTAAGTTGGAGTCCGCTTCGATCTCGACGATCACGTTGGTCAGCGGTACGTTTCCGCTGTTCTTGATCTCCGCCCGGAACTGCACATCATTGTCATCGGGCTGGTTGGTGTCGTTGAGGTCGACCTGACCTTGAGCCGGTCCGACCAAGCGGACTTCCACGTCGGGTCGAGCGACAACGGGACGAGCGCGAACGGTTAGGCAGACCCTTTCGGACGCTTGTTGGCCGCCTTCGGCGAGCACCGTGACGGTGTGGCAAAAGTAGCCGGGCCTCACGGGGACGAACGTCAAGCCGATCGATGTCGAGGCGCCAACAGCGAGCGTTTGATTCAAGTCGCGATCGATGGGACTGCGAGCATCGTCGATGTGGCGGAGCCCAGCGTCAAAACTGTCTTGAATCGAAATCTTGCTGAGCGGTTTGCGGCCCGTATTGGTCATCTTGATTTCATATTGAATCTCTTGCCCTACCTCCGCTTCGGCCGGCCCCAGCACATCCAAGCGAATCGAGGGGATGAAGACCGACGTTCGCCGCTCTCCTTCAGCGCGAACGGTGTCGTCCCCATCGCGGACACGGACTTGGTAGACAATCTCGGAATCGGCGTTGCCGGCGAGGCGATAATTGGCTTCGATCGTTTTGACTTGTCCCGGTTGGATGTCGCCCAACCGCCACTCCTGGCCATCGGTGAGTTCGCGGAGGGCCGCAGGCATGCTGTTCACATATTCCAGGGATCTCGGTAATCCCGCCGTGGAAACCATGACGTCTTTCGCGGTCAGGTCGCCCGGGTTGGTTACGCGAATCAAGTACTGAACCGGCCGCTCAAGCTCTGCTCGCGTCGGCCCGCTGACATCGACTTGCAGAGCAGGCGCGCTCCAGCGAATCGTAGTCCAGCCGCGGCCGACGACGCGTTTCTTCATGAAACGATCGGCTGGCCGAACAATCTCCACCTTGACTCGCGAGACTCCAGATTTCTCGGTCAGGGGCCGCACGTTGACGCGAGACTCGCCCAAATTGTCGGTCGCGACCTCAACCAGGTTGCCCTGTCCCGGCGAAAACTCCACCTGCGGACCGGTCTCGATTTCATAGCGGACGATCCAATCCTGTTGGGGTTCGCCATCACTGGTCAAGACGCGGGTAATCAGCTCGTGTTCCTGTGTGGTCCGCACGCTCGCAGGCGAAGGGAGTTCCCACTTGGCGTCGATCCAGTGAATGATCGCGGTCTCTCGACGCTCGCCCCAATCGACGGCCTTAGGGGCGATCGCGGTGACATAGGAGACGCCTTCGCGGGGCGACGTGACGCTGATCCAACCCTCGCCCTTCTTGATGGGCACGTCGTCTGCCGGCGTCGGTGTGCCGCGCGTGACCAAGTGGGCTCGCGTCGATGTGTGGGTAACCGCAAAACGGTCGGTGATTTTTTGCGGCTCGGTTCCGAACATGCGGCTCACCAACGGGCGTCCGCTGCCTCCGAGCCCCACGAGGTGTCCGACGCTGTCTTGGGTGAGGATCCACTCGACCGGCTGGCCTGTCACCAGGCAACCGTCTTCCCCGCAAACGCCACTTCGCAGGACAATTTCCGTTCCGACTCGAGCCACGAGCCGTTGTGGGGTCAGTTGCAGTTTGCCCTTCTCGCCAGCGGTGAGATGGCACCCGTTCTTTAGAATCTTGCAATTCGGTCCGCAGCCCAGTCCACAGCGCGGGCCGCAGATCGGTCCGCAGACAGGTCCGCAGGGAGGTCCGGCCAGCTGCGCGCCTTGAGGTTCGGGGCAAGGATCTGGGTCAACCGGCGGCACCCAAGCTGGCTTGGGAAGACATGAGGCCGCTTGAAGGCTCTGCCCGCCAGGTACTTGCAATTGTGTGTAGTTCGGTTGAGGCAGCAGAATGGAACGGCCTTGCGGGTCAATTCGCGGCAAACTGACAGCGCAGCCCGTGACCGTCACTGCGATGAGCAGCAATGACACTAAGGCGGTTTGGTTCAATCGCGCGTACATAGTCATCCGGGCAAGACTGAAATGAGAACCATGAACTGATTCTTAACTCATGCATCGGAAGCGTAGCACGCGTTTTGGCAACATGTGGCGTTAAGGCAACATGTGACGTAGCAAAAACGCATCAATGCACCTCAAACCGTGACGGTCGCACGGATTGGTGCGTTTGAGCCGGCAGCGTCTCACTAGATAAGAACTGCTTAGAAGGCTGACTCTAAGTCGGCAAGCACTTCTCTTTCCAGGGTTGAGATGGCCTGAATTCCCAGGATGCCGCCCGCCGCCTGAGCGACTGCTTCCGCGCGACCGACCAGGCTCGTCCTCAGCGTTTCCATGGACTCCGCATCCATCGATGTGGCCAAATCAGCGATATATTCCTTCCAGCCCTGGCGAAGCTCTGGGCCAGGCTGGGAGTCGAGCCACTCAAGCAGCAACGTGTAGGGAGCCGACCCCGGCTTGATTCCCGAGGCATGGGCCGCAGTCAGCACCGCGTCTTTCTCCTCGGAGTCAATTCGCCCATCTGCCCAAGCGACTTCCACGAGGGGAGCGAGGCCCAAAGCGGCCATCGTCTCTCCAGACACACCGAGTTCGTTGAGCTTGCCGAGGACTTCCACGTTCTGGATCCCAGTCAACTCGCCCAGCGCTTCGGCATCCAACTTCTGCCGGAGGGCCGCCAAGAGTTCGTTGTCCCGCCTGGCAAAGAAAGCTGTTTCCAAGGCTCGGCCGCGTTTCGCCAACTGATCACTCATCGATGATGTGTTCCTAATGCAGGTTCTCATGGGGGTGGATGGCGAGTGTAGAATCCTCGCGAATCACCATGTCTTGGTCCGCCCACGCCGGCCAGTCAAGGCCTGGCTCCTTCCTTCAGTCTATGAAACGCGCCGCCCAGGAACCAGCAGGGGCCCGGCAACCAGCAGGGGCCCGGCAACCAGCAGGCCTGGCAACCAGCAGGGCCCAGCTGTTCGCAGACAATGAGGGGGCCAAGCAAAGAGGGGAAGGCGTTAGGTTATATTAGTTCCATAAAATGCATGGATCCTCTAAACTATAGGTATTAGGCGTTTTGGGTTAATTGTACGGTGGCCCGATCTGTCCCAGAGCAATTGGCGGAGAGAAGTGGCAAGTGTAGGAATCGGCGGTCTGGCGAATTGCCTTCCTTTCACACTCGTGCTACATATCTTACAGGCTGGTTTGGGCGGATAGCCGCGTAAGTCCTTCGGCTCGTTTGCGCCGAAACACATGTTCGCACCGCGAGGAACCGCCCGATGTGGAAAAATCAACTGCTCTTTATTCCAGTGCTTCTGCTTGGCGTGTGCCCCGCATTGGCCGACGACGGAGCGGAACTCGCCAAGTTGATCGAGAGTGCCAAAACTGGGTATGCACCCGTTTCTGACGAAGATCTTGTGGCCTTGAAGACGAGCTTGGTCAACGCCCTCGCCGACGTCGATGAACACTTGACCGCATTGGGTGAAGCAGAGCGAACCGAGTGGCGAACCCACTTGGCCCTGGACGCGCTGGACTCATCCCTGCAAGGCGAGACTAAGGATATCGTCGCCGCTCGGGCTTCGCTGCCCAAATTCCTGGAGGATAAGGAAGGACTTGAAGCGGATGTCTTGCTCGCGGCTCGTTCCGCACTACAGCGTTATGAGCGAGCTCTGCTGATTCAAGGCAACCCCAACTCAAAGGCGCTCTATGGGCAGCAGATTGACCAATTGGCCGCCAAGCTAGCCGAATACGAGAAGAAGCCGACCCTGGCGAACTCGATCTTCATCGGATCTGTGCTCGGCAATCTCGAGTTGAGCAACCAGGCAACTCCGCTCGTCACCGCCCTGCGCAAACGATTTCGTCAACCCAATGTCCGAGCCAGTGTTTCAAAGCGGTTTATGACTCGAGGAATGTCAGCGCCGATTGACCGTACGGAAGCGGTCAACGAACTCATATTGGGGACGTCGACTTCCGGCACCGCGCGCATGTCGGGCTCAACGAGCGTTACCCTGCACCCCAACGCGGACCATGCCCAACTTGAGATCCTGCTCGACGGCGTCGCTGAATCGACAACCGTCGGTTACAACCGAGGCGTCACGATTCACGCCGTAGGTCACACGGACCTCAAGGGCGGAGCAAAAGTTGCAATCACGCCAAGTGGGATCGCCGCAGACCCCGCGTGGGCCACGGCAGCTACCGGAACGACCATCACGGGGATTTGCCACAAGAGTCGCCTCGTGCGCAAGATTGCTCAGAATCGCGTCGGCAAGAGTAAAGGGAAAGCCGAAGCCATCGCCTCGCAACGCGCCGCCAATCGGCTCGCAGGTCGCTTGGACCAGGAGAGCGAGACGACGGTAGAGGAGTTGAATCAGGACTTTCGCGACAAGTTCCGAAATCCGTTGCTCCGCAAAGGCGACTTTCCCTCGCTGATGCGGCTAGCGACGTCGGAGGACGCGCTTTCGATCGTGATGACGCAAGCCAACGCTTTCCAGTTGGCCGCTGGTACGATTCAACCGCCGGACCATCCCGATGGGCTCGACATGGCTGTTCAATTGCACGAGTCGTTCGTCGGCAACATGTCGCAAGGCTTGATTGGCGGGAAGACGCTGACCAGCGAAGAACTAGCCGATACGCTGAGGGAGATCAATGGCGAAGTGCCTGAAGGATTGGCTGACGACGATGAACCCGCTTGGTCCGTCACGTTCTCCCGCAACCTGCCGATCCAAGTCACCTTTGACGGACACTTGATTCGGCTGGTCATTCGTGGCCGCAAGTTCACTCGAGGCGATACGGTGGTCCAATCTGAAATGGAGATTAGCGCCACCTATAAAGTCGAAAAGACGAAGACCGGCGCCAAGTTGACCCGCCAGGGCGAAGTTACCGCCGAGTACACCAAGAAAGGGTTCCAGCGGCCTGAGAAGATTGCTATCAAGACTGTGATGAGGAAGAAGTTCACAGCATTGCTCAAAGAGAGCCGGTCATTCGAGGGTCTTGAGTTGCCAGGTCGATGGGAATCGGCTGGAAAACTGAGCCTGGGCCAGATGAGCTGCGACAAGCAATGGCTCGTCTTGGGCTGGACTTTGCCCAAGGATTCGCCAAAGCCCGAGCAAGCCGCCAGCCTCGCGGCCGAGTAAGACCTCTCGTCACCCGGATGGGGATTCAATGGAAGAATCAAACAAAGCTCGTTGGGTGGAAGTTCAATTCGATTGTCTTCCTCTACGCAGCGTGGGACGCATGGACGCGCCGCTCGACGCTTCTCCAAAGTTCCGCCAATTGTGCGCGAATATCAAAGCTGCCATCGACCGCCACGGCTCCCACAATACCTATTATTTGTACAACGCTGCGTGCACCTTCCATCTGACCAATAGCCCCGAACGAGGGACGATCGAGTTCCGCTTTGAGGGCGCCGTCTTCACCGATGCTGATGACCTGAAGACCATTCGTGCCGACTTGGATGTTCAGCTAAGGCAGGAAACCTGCGACTGGCTCAATGAGCCGGTCATCCAGTGGTTTGCCCAAACCGTCTCAGAAGCCGTTCGCTGCGAATTCGATTGCTACATCGAGGCCGGCGACCTGGAACAAGCTCGCCGGCGATTGGAGAAGATCCAATCCGAAAGCGACGACGCCAGCGGATTCCTGGGCATGTATCTCTAAGGCGAGTCGCCAAGGCCGATCTGCCGTTGACATGGGTGATATACGCGTTTTGCGTAATTCACACTGACTTTACCGGTCAACAAAACCTCTCCGATTAGGTCGAAAGACGCAAGTTTGCCGGTTAGGCAGACGATACCAGTGGTACCGAATGCTGGATCGTGAGCGTTTTGCGCCCGAGTTTGGCAATCGGCGAGTTGAGGGGGGGGACGGTGTGAACGAGAGGGCGCGTTTTGCGCGCTCTCTCGTTTACCAATACTGAATGCAGTCCAAGTCGACGCTTACGCGAATTGGAAAGTCGATGAAACGACAAATTCAAACAGCCCTCGTCTGGTTCACCGCTGGTCTGACTCTCCTGACCGGTTGCGCCCCGACTCAGCCTTTCTTCATCCATGAAGACGGCGATCTCTCCCACTATTTGGATTCGGTCCAAACGTTGGCCGCCTATCCCGACGTGGAGACGGCGGAGATGCCGGAAGCCACGATGGCGATCGAGCCCCTGACGGTACTGGACCCCGAGTTTGACGACTGGTGGGACCTATCGTTGGAAGAAGCCATTTCCTTGACGCTGCACAACAGCAAAGTAATCCGCAATGTGGGGCAAGTTTCACAGTTTGGAATCGCAGACGGGCTGCTCAATCGCACCGCGTCAGCGACAACCGTCCACGACCCGGCAATCTCCGCGACGAACGCCTCCAACCGGCCTAATATTGGCAGCAGCACGCCCGGATCCGTCGGCGCGATTGGTACGAGCAGCCGCGGAATTGATCCAGAACAGTTCAATACGGCTCAAAGCGTGGGTGGAGTCGAAGACGCGCTGGCTGTCTTTGACGCTCAATTCGCGGCGGTATTCGGTTACGATCATCAAGACATCCAAAACAACCTCGCAGCTGGCAATATTTTCACCTCAACCGTGAACAGTCGCTCCATTGCCGACGCGTCGTTTACCAAGCGATTCGCGACGGGTGGTTCGGCTGTTCTAAAACACCGAGTTGAGTACTCGCGGACCGACGCTCTGAGCCGAGCCGTGCCCAGCGACTACACGGCGATCGTACAAGCTCGCGTCGATCATCCGTTGTTGCGAGGCCGGGGAACATTCATCAATCGCATCCCGGTAATCCTCGCTCGCATCAACGAAGATATCAGCGTCGCCGATTTTGAAATCGCCGTTCGCAACCAATTGCTCGACGTCGAAAACACCTACTGGGACTTGCAGTGTGCCTATCGTAACTTCGAGACGGCAAAGCAAGGACGAGATGCCGTTCAATCGACGTGGCAGATTGCGTATGAGGACATCAAGGTCAGAGGCGGCGTTCAACGGGAAGCTCAAGCCCGTGAGCAGTACTTGTTTTTCCGAGCTCAACTCGAGTCGTCGCTCGCGACTCTGCTAGAAACGGAAGCCCGCTTGCGATGGTTGATGGGTTTGGCCCCGACTGACGGCCGACTGATTCGACCGGTCGACGATCCGACGACCGCCGATGTCCGTTTCGACTGGAATGAGGTTCGCACGGAAACACTCTATCGCAACGCTGAACTCCGTCAGCAGAAGTGGAGAATCAAGCAACGCGAACTCGAGCTCGCCAACGCTCGACACCTGTTGCTTCCCGCGCTCAACTTGTTTGCTCAGCACCAGTGGCACGGCGTTGGCGACGAGTACGTGACGGCTGATCGTCGAGGATTGGATTTTGCGGCGGTTGGATCGACCGCTTGGGACAATCTGACGGACGGCGACCAGCAGAGCTCGTTTGTCGGCCTCGAATTTCTGCCGCCCGCATTTGGCGCCCGCCGTGAACACGCTCGAATACGTAACGCCGAGATTGGCTTGCAACGTGAAGAGGACCGGTTTGAGGACATGGAGCTGCAGAGCGTCCATTTGCTTTCCACATCAATTCGAAACAAGGCGATTAACTACCGCCAAATCAACACGCATCTCAACCGCTGGGCTGCTGCTGACCTCGAGATCAAGTCGGCTTTGGCGGCCAAGGGCGCCTCGCCCAACTTGTTCGGACGGCCTGTGACGGACGTGCTTCTGGATGCTCAACGCCGTCGAGCGTTGGCCCAGAGCGACTACTTCCGAGTGGTTTGCGAGTTCAACAAGGCCATCGCCGACGTGCACTTCCGCAAGGGTACGTTGCTGCAATACAACGGTATTCACTTGGCCGAGGGACCTTGGCCCGAAAAGGCCTACTGCGACGCACTGGAGAAGGCTCGTCAACGCGACGCCAGCTATTACTTGAACTATGGCTACACCCGTCCCGGCGTAATCAGCCGAGGCCCCATGGGCGATGAGATCATCGATACGCCGACTGCTGATGGCGTGATTGTTCCAAGCCTGAACACGACACCCGGACTGGAAGTGATTCCGCCAGGTCAACTTCAGCCGGGTAACGCTCAGCCAAACGTGGCCCCGCCGACGAACGCGGCCCCGACAAATCCGGCTCCGACAAACCCTGCTCCGATGAACCCTGCTCCGATGAACCCTGCTCCGATGAACCCTGCTCCCAAGCCGGCCGCTGAGACTGCCGATGGCGCGTCGGTGCTGCGGACGTCCGCTGCGACGCCACATCGATGGGGCGACCTGGGACTTGGCGGGCGTCAGCCAGCCGAAGCGCCCGCCCAAGCTCTTTCGCATCCACGGATGGAAAACCCGCTGCGATAATTCGGCTCGCACTCATGCCAGTTTGGTCCGCCGGCTACATACCGATCGATGGTTCACGTAGAATTGCCTTTGCAATTAGTGAATTCAGATGAGGTCGGTTGGAAGCATGGCATTTCTCAGCCTGGATGGCGTGGATGGTGCGGGCAAGTCGACGCAGCTCGGCTTGCTGGTCAGTTGGCTCGAGGAGCAGGGCCGGGACGTCGTCCTTTGTCGAGATCCTGGCAGCACGCGCTTGGGCGAGACGATTCGGGACATCTTGCTGCACCAGAAAGAGACGCCGCTTCACCCTCGCAGTGAAATGCTGCTCTACATGGCCGCTCGAAGCCAGCTGGTTGAGGATGTGATCCGCCCCGCTCTGTCTCGAGGCCAAGATGTCGTCTCGGACCGCTATCTGCTGGCCAACGTCGTCTATCAAGCCCACGCGGGCGGGCTGGATGTTGAGATGACGTGGCGAGTCGGTGAAGTTGCCACCGATGGCTTGATGCCCGATTTGACTCTAGTATTGGATCTACCGGTCGAGGCGGCGGCCAGACGGCGAACGGGCGAGCCGGATCGGTTGGAGTCGCGAGGCGACGATTACTTGCAGAAAGTACGTGACGGTTTCTTGCGAGAGGCGGAGATGAACGATGCGGTTTCGGTCATCGATGCGAATCGTGCGGTTGCCGAGATTCAGTCGGACATCCGGCGTTTGACCCAACGCGTCCTGGACCTCCCGCCAGGCTGAAACATGGGGCATGCCGGGTTGGACAAGAGAACCAAGCAACGGTTTCTGAACGGATAGTCAAATGAGTTGGAGTGAAATCCTAGGGCACGACGAGGTTGTCGAGCGTTTCCGCCGCGCCGTAAGCCGCGACCGTCTGGCGAGCACGTTCTTGTTCATTGGGCCGGAGGGAATCGGCAAGCGAACCTTCTCACTGAAGCTGGCTCAGACCTTGGTCTGCGATCGATCCGCTGAATTCGAAGCCTGCGGCGAATGCCCCGGATGCCTTCTAGCGATGGCGGACTCGCACCCGGACATCGTGCGCGTCGCCAAGCCGCGAGACAAAAACGTCATTCCGCTGGAACTGTTTATCGGAAGCCGAGAACGCCGCATGCGCGAGGGTCTTTGTCATCAGATCTCGCTCACGCCCTACAGTGGCAAGCGGAAGGTCGCAATCATTGATGACGCGGATTATCTCGGCAACGAAGGCGCCAACTGTCTGCTCAAGACGCTGGAGGAGCCGCCCGGACGTTCTCTGGTCATTCTGATCGGGACCAGCGTTCAACGGCAGCTTCCAACTATTCTATCCCGCTGCCAAGTGGTCCATTTTTCCGCCTTGGAAGACGAGCAAGTCCGTCGACTGTTGGTTGCCAACAAACTGACTGAACCCGAACAGGCCGATGCGTTGGCTGCGCTCAGCGGCGGTAGCTTGCACGCCGCCCTAGAGAATGCCGACGCGGAGCTGAGGAGCTTTCGTCGCGACTTGATCGCCGACCTGGGGCGGCCCCATTGGAACGCCGTCGAACTGGCCAAGGTCGTGGCGAAGTTCGTCGACTCGGCTGGCAAGGAGGCCCCCAAACGCAGGCGCCGATTGCGCCAATTGGTCGACTATGTGGCCGACTATTATCGCCTCTTGATGCGGCATCTGAGCGACGCTGAGTGCGAACCGCCGGACGATATTGCCGCCTTGATTGCTGCGGCTCGCCAGCAGTGGTCAGGCGATCGCGAGGCCGCAGGACTCTGTGCCCTCCGCTGTCTGGAGACGCTCGACCACATCGCCGCCAGCGGCAATGTCTCGACCGTTCTCGAGACCTGGTTCGATGATCTCTATCGAATAAGCCACCCTATCGCTGTGCGCCGGTAGATTCTGCTCGACGCCTGTCCAACAGCATTCGTCCAACAGCATTC
>CAZWOU010000019.1:0-19791 GCA_964635375.1 uncultured Pirellulaceae bacterium
CAGCCCAGTGTTCCGCGTCACGGATTCGACGCCGCCGACTCCCCACATCACAACGGGCATACGGTGCGGTGGTCGTCGCGGCGCGATGCGAATCGGAAACGACTCGCGGTTGGCATACGCGGTCTCTCCCGCGCCGAACGAATAGCTGACGCCAATCTCATACTCTCCGGGCCGGATGCGCGTGTCCAGCGCGAACGCCAACACATGTGAGGCGGCCGCTTCAAGTTCGGGCAGAGAGAACGTCTGGCTTGGCAGTCCCGGCGAGCCGATCGTCGCCTGGACTCCGCTGAGTTGCTTCTTTGTCACATTCGTCAGCCGGAAGCGAAGCTGCGGAGAGGTTTCCAAGCGAACGTAGGTGTTGCGAACGTGCTCGGCGACAACGCTTATCGGTCGGAATTCCCGAACGCCTCGCGTGATACGAACTTCGTCGAAATAGCCTGGGAAGCCGCCGTACAGACTCCCCACTCGATCCCCAAGCGAAAGTGGGTGCCGCCCCGGGCGAATGCTTCCGCGTCCGGTCTTCAACTCGCTGCCAAGCGTTCGGCCGTTGAGAAAGAACTGCACGGTACCCGCGCCGTCGTAGGTAAACGCTAGGTGGGACCAAACACCTTCCGGCAACGCGGCGGTCTCTGTTGACCGCCAAGTCTCCGAGTCTTCTCCGAAGCCGAGAACGACTGCCATGCCCCGATTGCCCTGCCCATCCGGCGTCTCGAGGACCCACTGGTAATCGTGGTGCGCGACGTACTTCTTGTCGATCAGAAAGGCTCGGCCTGCCTTCTCCGGCGGGGCCTTGGGTTTGACCCAAAGCTCGATCGTGAAAGCGCCGTTCGGCGAGAGCTTGTCGGCGTCTTTGACTCTCACCGCGTGCCGCTCGTCGACGACCGGCCAGCCGGGGAATGACTCGATACAGGCGCCAAACCGCCCGTCGCTGCTTCGTTTGGTTCCGGCGAGTGCGCCGATGTGGCCGTTGCCGGAGGCGTCCGCCGCAGAACCGTCTTGCTCGTCAAATTTCCACAGGGCGATCACATGCTCGCCGTCGGCGTCATCGCCCACATACGTTTTCCGCCAGGACTCGGCTGACTGAGCCCAGGCGAGTCCGGCTTGCGAGCCGTGTCCATTGAGATAGACCTGGGCGTGCAAAAAAAGGAACACCGCAAAACAAGATAGACAATGGCGCCGGATCAAAGGAGGCCTCTCAGTCTTGAGCTACATGGTGGGTTTTGCAAGGCGTGGTGGGTTTTGCTCGCGTGGTAGGTTTTGCAAGGCGTGCTGGCTGCTATTCGACGATCAATTCGCCGTTCATGACCATCCAGTGACCGGGAAACGTGCATAGGTAGGGATAGCGGCCAGGTTCGGCTGGGGCTCGAAAGTGGATTGTGAACTTATTCCGCGGCGGCACGATGTCGATGTAGGCGAGCACGTCTTTCGAGTCGGGAATATAGTGCTTCGCGAACGCTTCAGGATCGGCGACAAGACGGTTAGCAAGCGCGCCGACGCGTTGCAGCGAACCGGGCTTGACCAGCGCCCAGTTGTGGGGCACAACGTCTGGGTTGGAGAGCGTCAATCGAATCGGCTCGCCCGCCCGAACCGTCAGGGATCGCTGAGCAAATGTCAGGTTCTTTCCCGTCTCCAGGATGATCCCTCTTGCGCCGGCGATCGACTTGGCCCAAGGATTGGGAACGCGTTTGGTGGCCAGCGCCATATCCAGCAGGATGGGGTGCGGAGCAAGCGTCTTATGAACCGGTTTGTAGCCCGGGAAGTCGGTGAACGGTTTCGCCATCTTGTGAACGGTTGCGAACATGTCATGTGAATGAAGTTTGCCCGTGTGCATGCGCAGGTGCAACTGGTTGACCGCTTGCAGTTCAGGCAACTCGAGAAACAACGTGGCGCCATCTGCCAGCACGTGGGCTGAGCGAATTTTCAGCGTGTCGTGGCCATGGACGCCAGTGTGCCGCGTCGAGTACTCGGGCGAACCGTAGGCGCCGCTGTAGCGATAGTTCCAGCACTGGGCGAAATGACTCGTCGGATCTTCGCCAATCGACTTGTCGATCGGCCTCGTAAAGGTCACGGCGACGCCGTTCTGATAAACGCGAAACTTGCTCGGTAATTGGACTGGATCGCCTGTATAGCGGACGCGTTGGAAGGAGCCTGGCGAGGGGGTGTAGCAGCCCCATCCGGCCATGCCCCCGACATACAGTTGCCCGTCGCGCGGGTTGAATCGGCCTCGATGAGCGCCCGAACCAAACTCACCGGGCAAAGGCACAACGGCGCCCTGGAGTTGCCCGTCCACCTCGTCGCGCAGGAGAAGGAAATGCGAGCCGGCGCCGAATGAGAAATGGACCATTCGCCCCTGCAGCGGGCCCCATTCCTCGCTGTCGATATAGGCTTGCCCGCCGCTCGAATTGTCCAGTCCGCGGGGAAGATAGACGAGCGGCAAGCTGGGCGGTTGTTCGCCCTTGGGGCCACGGTATCCAAAATGCGGAACGGGAGATGTCGAACTCGCCGTCCGCACTGCGCAGATCATGGAAGCGGGAGTCCACCCGCCTTCGGAGCATGGCACGGTGAGTACGCCGTCCGGATAGAGGCCCAGCCCGTCCGGGTTGCGGAAACCAGTGGCGAGTACATCGGCGCGGCGGCCGTCGGGCGAGGTGCGTACGAGCCCTTGGTTGCCGGACGCCATAAAGAAATTGCCTTGCGAGTCTCGCTGCAGGCCGCAAATGTAATCGTGGCCCGCCGCCGATGTCGCGAACGCATTGCCAAAACACTCGTAGAAGTCCGCTTCACCGTCGTTGTCTTTATCGTGCAGCCGCATAAGTTGATCGCGGCACTGCACGAAGATCTGACCGTCGGCAACCACCAAGCCCAAGGCGTGATGTAGTCCTGATGCGAACCGTCTCCAACGAGCTTTCGCGGGTCCGTTCGATGCTTCGTCTACAAGCCCGTCGACTCGCCAGACATCGCCTTGCATGGTGCATACCAGGGCGCTCCCATCGGGGAGAAAATCGAGGCCGCCGACAAACGTTTGCGCTTTCCAGGGGTTCTCGGTAGGCAGTTCAATGGTATCGACGGCATAGGGCTTAGCCGTTCCCGCGACGATGTTCGTCACGAGTTGTTGCGGCCACTGCGGTTTGCCGCCGGAGACCATGTGTCTTAGCGGATGTTCGTCAGCCGGTGCGACGATTCGCGTGAAGGTCCCTTTGTCGACCCAAGGCGCGTCGAGGTATTCGGTGTCGCCAATTCGATAGGCAAAGATCACTCGCAGACCATGACGATAGAAACCGTGATAGACGAACGGTTCTTTTGGCTTGCTTCCCGGCGGACGCGTTTGGGCTTTGCCATCGATCAACAGGCCGTGTATGAAGCCGTGCCGCACCGATGAGAACTTGACGAATCCGCCCGACCAAACGGCGTCGTAAGTGAGCGTGTCGGGGTTGAAGCATGCCGAAAGCTCGCCCTGTTCGCCCAGTTGAAGGCAGACGCTGCGGGCAACGGTCACGCCAGCGCCGCGAAAAACTCCACACTGCACACTGCCGAGTTGGACGTCGTTCCAGCGATCACTGGCCCAAGACTGCTCGTCCTGATTGCCCCAGTGCCCAAGCTTGCCTCCGTCGAGTCCTGGGAATTCGGCCAGCAACCTCGGTGTTGGGTCTTGTTTGCGAAAGTGCTCAGCTTGTTTCGTGTAGAAATCGTAGATCCGATCGCGATTGACCTTGTGGCGCCAACTGGGCCAATGTTCGGGATGCAACGGATTGCGATCGAAGGCGAATTCCGCGGGTGCATGGCTGTGAGCATGGGCGAGCACCGAGGCCACGACGGAGGGCGAAACGGAGCCGTCTCGCCCAAGCTCGCTGAGAAAGCGAATCAGGTCGAGCTGCTCTTGTTGCGACATGGCCTCCGCGAGTCCGTCAGGCATCAACGTGCCGCGCAGCGATTCCTCTTCGATTTGATCACGAGCGATCTCAGTTATTTTTCCGTCTGCCGGGTCTCGCAGCACGAGGTGGGGGCCAACGGTCTCTTGCTTGTATCCTTGCACCTGCCTGCCATCGGTCGTGAGCACAGCGACAGCTTCGTACTCTGGCTTGACTTCCCGCTTTGGCCAAAAAACCGATTCGACGATCTGCGCCGGCGTGCGGTCTTTGCCGATCGCGGTCAGATCAGGTCCGACTGAGCCGCCATGCGTGCCGACCTTGTGGCATGACAGGCAGGCAAACTTGGCTGCGGCGAAAACGGCAACGCCGCGCTCGGCAACGCCGCGTTGTTTGGCGGCGGCCGTCGTGCTAGAGACAAGTTTTGCGTCGTATCCGCCTTTCAACACGCCGCCCGTGTCTTGCGCTGCGGGGCCCGTCTTCCAGGTGCGATAGGTCGGCTTGTCGGCGGCTCGCTGGCCATCGAGTTGGGGGACCAACCACTCGAGGCCATCGAGATTGTCCCGCAACCGAGCCTCGGCGTCGTGGTTGGTGTGGTTCAGGACGCCGATTGGGCCTTGGAAACCACTGGCCTGAATCACTCGCAAGAGCGACAGGTCGAGTTCGCCGGCGCCGAGCGGCATGATCTTCTTTCCCTGCCGGTCGCCGTTTCTGCTCATCCCGTTCAAGTTGAGCGCCAGCAAGTGCGGTTTCATCATCTTCAACAGTGCTGGGAAACGCTCCAGGTGCTCGTGCCCGTGGTGCAGGTTGTAAACGATCCCCACATTCTTGAGTTGGAGTTGCTTGATGATGGCGAGTTGGTTTTCTGGTTGGCCGAACCAACCGCCGTGATTGTAGAGCCCGACTTGGCAATCGATCTTCGCGGCGGCCTCGGCAATTGGACGAATGCGAGCTGCTTCCGCTTCGATCCATGCCTGTCGTAGTTCAGCCGACTTGGGCGCCCCGCCACCCGTCACCCAAAGTTGTGTCTTCACCTCGTGCTTCTTGAGCACTTGCAGGATATGCCGAGCTTGTTGGTTCAACGTCGTGGGAAACCACCACGCGGTCAATTCGATTCCGTGTTTCTTGAGGGCTTGTACCTCGGCGTCGAAGGTCGGTATGTGCTCGGCGCGATAGTCGTAGGCGAGCTTGCGGATTCCCAGCCTCTTGAGCATCGCCGCTCGTTGTTCCGGCCCCCGCTTCTTGCCGTCAAAAGGGACGATGCACCAAGCGACCAGGTTGTCGCGAGAGAATGTCTTGGTCGCTGGTTCGTCGGCAAACAACATCTCCGGCGCGATGATAGCAAGCAGTGAAAACGCGATAGACAGAGCGGTCAGGGTTCGTTTCTTCATCGTGTTCCTGCGAGGATGACGATCTCATGTTTCGGGACGTAACGGCGCCCCGTTGACCATCGATTGTACGCCAAACGGATCGCTGAGTTGCGTCGCCCGCCCAACGAGCTGCGGCTTTTCGCCCCGCGGTGGCCAGCGAGCCCGCGTCCGGCTATTGTAGAAGCGAATCACAGCCAGTTGGATCAGCGGCAACGGTTGAGGGGCCCGTTCGCGAAACGTGACCAATACGTGATTATTCTGTGACTATTGCAGGCGGTGCACGATGAATTTGAATGCCTTGAAGACAATCTGTTGGCCACAGCTCTCCCTCTGCAGCGCGATTGCGGTAATCGTCTTTTCTCCATGGGCGAGCATGGTTGCAGCCCAAGATCTCGACGCGGCGCCGTTGATATTCGACACGGACATCGGCAACGACGTCGACGATGTCCTGGCTTTGGGAATGATTCACTCGCTGCAAAGCCGTGGCGAATGCAGGTTGCTTGCCGTCACAATCACCAAAGACAGTCCCATGGCCGCGTCCTTTACCGACGCGGTCAACACGTTCTATGGTCGAGGCGAGGTGCCTGTCGGCGTGTGTCACAGCGGTATCACGACAGAGCAAGGGAAGTTCCTCGGGCTTGGCGCCAAGCGAGACAGTGGCAAACTGCGTTATCCACACGACTTGCTTTCGGCTAAGGATGCGCCGAGCGCCGTCGTTGTCCTGCGCCGGGCGCTGGCCGCCGCGGAAGACGGCTCGGTCGTGTTCGCCCAGGTTGGCTTCTCGACGAACCTCGCGAATCTTCTCGACTCGAAGGCGGATGAGATCTGTCCGCTCAGCGGCGTCGAGTTGGTGGCTAAGAAGGCCCGCTTGCTTTCCATCATGGCGGGCGCTTTCACGAGGATCCCGGGCAAGAACGGCGAGCTCCGCGAACACAGAGAATACAACGTGATTAAGGACATTTCCTCAGCCCGCAAAATCGCTGAGAAATGGCCGACGACGATCGTCTGGAGCGGCTTTGAAATTGGCCTTTCCGTGCCGTATCCGCACGAGAGCATCGAGCGGGACTACGGCTATGTCAAGCATCACCCGCTGGCTGACGCCTATCGGCTCTATAGCCCGCCCCCACACGACCGACCGACGTGGGACTTGACGAGCGTGCTTTATGCAGTGCGACCCGACCGCGGCTATTTCGGCCTGTCGAAACCTGGTCGTGTGACGGTCGCCGACGACGGCATGACCAGTTTTCACGCCGGTGAAAATGCGTCCCACCGACATCTGAAGCTGACTCGAGACCAACGGGTTCGTGTCTCCGAAGCGCTTGTGCAGCTCTCGAGCCAGCCGCCGCTCGGCTCAAACGGACGGCAGGCCAAAACCAAATGAACGAACGACAAGCGGAACGGCTCGGTCGGCTGACAACAGAGGCTCGGAATCCGGCCTCCGAATCGATCGACAGCCTCTCGGCCGCTGAGATCGTGCAGCTGATCAACAGCGAAGATCGCGGGGTCGCAGCCGCGGTGGAGACTCAATCTGAGGCCATCGCGGAAGCTATCGATGTGATCGCAGGCCGTTTGAGAATCGGCGGCCGATTGATCTACATGGGCGCAGGCACCTCGGGACGTCTGGGCGTGCTCGACGCGAGCGAGTGCCCGCCCACGTTTAGCACGCCGCCGGAAATGGTTGTGGGTCTGATCGCCGGCGGATACGACGCGCTGCGGCAATCCATCGAAGGCGCCGAAGATGATCCAGAGGGCGGGAAGCGGGCTCTGCAGGCGAACCACCTCGGCGCCAATGACGTCGTCGTGGGCATCGCGACAAGCGGACGCACTCCCTACGTTGTCGGCGGCCTTCGATACGCTCGGACCCTGGGAGCGTTCACGATCGGGTTTAGCTGCAATCCGGATTCGGCCCTAGAGGCGATTTCGCAATTGATGATCGTTCCGGTCGTTGGGCCCGAGGTCGTCAGCGGTTCTACTCGGCTCAAGGCGGGCACTGCAACCAAAATGGTGCTCAACATGCTGACCACTGGCGCCATGGTGCGAATGGGAAAGACCTACGGCAACCTGATGGTCGATCTGCGAGCGACGAATGAGAAGCTGACGCGGCGTTCGCGGCGAATCGTTGCTGACATGACCCATCTAAGCGAGTCGGCGGCGGAGGAACTGCTGGAGCAGTGCGGCGGAGAAGTCAAGACGGCCATCGTCGCGCACGCCTGTGGAATCGACGCCGAACTCGCTCGACGGCGCATTGCCGACAACGACGGGCACTTGCGCCGCATCTTGGAAGCCGGAGAGTGACCTGAATGAGCAAGACGAACTCGCTCGTGCTCGGCGTTGATGGCGGCGGAACCAAGACAGTCGCTTGGTTGGCCTGCGCGGATGGCGGCGCGGGTGAACGGATAATTGGGCGAGGAATTTCGGGCTCCTCGAACATCTGCGATCTCGGCGCTACCCTGGCGACCGACAACTTGCGGAAGGCGATCGACGCGGCTTTTGACGACGCGGGTCGAGAACGAAACCGAGTCGCCAGCGTATGTCTTGCTCTAGCTGGAAGCGACCGAGACGACGAGCGCGAAGCGATTCGAGCATGGGCTGAGCGCATCCAGCTTGCCGATCGACTGCAGGTCGTGCACGACGCGATGCCTGTGTTGTATTCCGCCGCCGAAGATGGCTGCGGAATCGCCTTGATCTCCGGCACTGGTTCATTCGCCTTTGGCCGAAATGAGGCGGGTGCGACGGCCCGGTGCGGCGGATGGGGATACTTGTTTGGCGACGAAGGCAGCGGCTACGCGATCGCGCGGAAGGGCCTCCGAGCCGCCGCTCGAATGGCGGACGGCCGCGGACCTCAAACCGAGTTGCTCGAAATGTTCCTCAACTACTTTGGCTTGCAAATCCCTTCGCAACTGATTTCGACGATCTACTCCGGTTCTTTTGATCGGACAGCCATCGCCGGGCACTCGCAGGTTGTCTTTCGCGCGGCTGACGCGAGCGACGCAGTCGCGATGGCGATCCTGCGGCAAGCGTCCCGAGACCTAGCCGAGTTGATTGCTGCCATTGCCAGCACTCTTGGTCTCGCCAGCAACTTTGCCTTGGGCTTGACGGGCGGCGTGCTCATCGGCCGGGAAGACGTGCGAGCCGCCCTGATCGACGAACTCAGGGGCAATTGTCTCGAGCCAACGCCAACAATTGTGGCTGACCCCGTCTTTGGGGCCGTCCGCATCGCCGGACAGGCCTTGCTCGGCGGCTAGGCCATCGCCCCTGAACGCGAGCGGGCAACCTCGTGACCGCGACCATCGCGCCTGCTGCGCAATTGTTGCGTACGCAAGCTTCGTGATGGCGACTCAGGGTCGGTCAACGCCGCGCGGTTGAAGCTCCGCCCGCGCGGTTGCGGCGGTTGAAGCTCCGGCGGTTGAAGCTCAGACGTTGCTTGTTGGTTTTTCGCTAAACTGCGAGGTTTGGCGTAATGTGATTTGGTGTTCAGCGTGTTTCGCCCCACTTTTCAATGCGATAATCGATGCGGCTTGCCCTCAGTTCATCCTCCAACAACGCGCCACAGAAACGGCAGCATCCGGTTCGCTGTGCCAGCAACCACAGCGTGCGCGAACTTTCTTCGTCAAGCCTTCAGGAAATCGCCCGTCGCAATCACAAAGCCTCCCAGCTTAACGAAAAACCAACAAGCAACGTCTTCGTGTCCGCGATGGCGATCTTGCGGCAAACATCTCGAGACCTAGCCGAGTTGATTGCTGCCATCGCCAGCACTCTTGGTCTCGCCAGCACCTTTGCCTTGGGCTTGACGGGCGGCGTGCTCATCGGCCGGGAAGACGTGCGAGCCGCCCTGATCGACGAACTCAGGGGCAATTGTCTCGAGCCCACGCCGACAATCGTGGTTGATCCCGCCTTCGGCGCCGTCCGAATCACAGAACAGGCCTTGCTCGGCGGCCATCGCCCCTGAACGCGAGCGAAGCACTGCTATCCCGGCAGTTCGAGCTGGCCCAAAAGTCTTTGTCGCGTTTCGATTCGGCTTGACCCGATATGCCGATTCGAGGTACTACACGTGGGGAAAAGGCGCCCGTCGCTTGAGCCGCCTGTCATGATGGAGCGATTGCGGATGGAATGGCAAGATGGGGAGAGCTGCCAGCTCTGTGGGAATGCGAACTTGAGTCGGTTCGAGATCCCCGGGCGGATTCAATTGTGGAAATGTGAGCCTTGCGAGCTTTTTCAGTATGGAAAAGCGGCGGACAATCGGGCCTACGCCCAACAATACCACGCTGGGTATGCGAAGCACCGCGAGCGGAAGATCCGCACCGCTATTTGCCGGTTGAACCGCGCCGCCTGTTTCGTCGAATCGGCCGAACCGCGTCTGTTGGACGTCGGATGTAGCGTTGGCTGCACCTTGGAGGCCGCTAAGGTTCGCGGCTGGAACGGTTATGGCGTCGATATCAGCGAGGACGCGGTGGAGTTCTGTCGCAATCGTGGATTGGATGCCCGCACAGTCGGTTCGTTAAGTCTGCCGTTCGACGATTGCACCTTCGACGTGCTCGTCGCCTGGCATGTGATAGAACATGTCGAAGATGTGAGCGACACGCTCGCCGAATGGCACCGCGTACTCAAACCAAACGGGCTGATGGTGCTTGAGACGCCCGATGCATCGAGCCCCAGAGTCCGCCGTCTCGGCGTCGAGTACACAAAGTTCTGGCCGCCAGAACACACTTACGCGTTCACGCCGGCGAATCTGGCTGTTTTTATGCAGCGCGCCGGGCTTGATGTGGTTGCCGAACCCCGCACAGGCGCGCTCGCGCCGTTGGGGTTCAAAATGGGCGCCTATTCGCTGGTTTATCACAGCTATCTCCAGCTGCGCAGACAGATGGGCGTACACAAGGCTTTTCAGCTATTCGCGAAACGGCCCAGCGAAACCGGCTCGTCAGGCCGCGTGGAACGGCTGGGGCGATTGCCGCCTGCCACAGTAATCGCTGGCCAAGCGGGGCTTTGCGCGGCACAATGATCGCACCTGAATCGATCCAATGTGCAAGCGACAACCCGTTACGGGAGCGAGAAGATGAAGCGACGAACCTTCTTGATGGGCGCAAGTGGAGGCTCGTTGGGAGCGCTCCTGATGGTTCGAGGCGCCAAGGCGTGGGCGAGTGAGCGGGTCCGCGTGGGCGTGGTTGGCGGAGGCGGGCGAGCGTTGAGTTTGCTGTCGACATTCTCCGGCAACGAGAACGCCGAGGTCGTTGGCATCGCCGATATCGACTCGCGCAAATTCTCTCGTGCTGTCGAGCTGGTGAGCAAACGCCAGGGAACGGCGCCAAGAACGACGGGCGACTTTCGCACGTTGATCGACGACAAGACCATCGATGCGATCGTGATCGGCGCGCCGGACCATTGGCATGCGTTGCCCACAATCCTTGCTTGCCAAGCTGGCAAGGACGTCTACGTGGAGAAGCCGGACAGCCACAACATCGTGGAGGGACGGCGGATGGTTCAAGCCATGAAGAAGCACAAGCGAATTGTGCAGATGGGGTCGCAGCACCGTTCAACTGAACGTCTTCAATCCGCGATGGAGTATGCAGCGGGTGGCGAGTTGGGGACTTGCCTTGTCGCCAAGGCATGGGAGAGCACCAAGCAAGGCAACATCGGCCATGTGAAGGATTCAACTCCACCCGCCGAAGTCGACTACGACATGTGGCTGGGCTCGGCGCCGAAACGGCCTTTCAACGTTCGCAGATTTCACGGCAACTGGCGGTGGTTCTACGATTACGGGACGGGCGATTTGGGCAACGATGGCGTGCATCGCATCGATATGGCGATTGCGGTGCTTAACGCTGCTTGCAAAGCCCAGGGCGACTCGCGCTGCGTGATGCCGAGACGGATTGCCGCGGTTGGAGGCAAGCACTATTTCGACGACATGCAGGAGTTTCCCGACACGCTTCAAGTGACTTATGAGTACGCCGGCAAACGACCAAAGATCTTGACCTACGAGATGCGTTTGTGGGCCCCCTACCAGTACCTTGGCGAATCGGAGGCGTCAGCCGTCTTCGGAGACAAGGGATACCTGGTCGTCGGCAACCGTCGCTGGAGAGCCTACAACCGCAGCGGCCTAGTCAAGGAAGTCGCGGGCGATAGCCACGAAGGTCCGCACGTGCAGAACTTCATTGACTGCATTAAATCTCGACAAAAACCGTACTGCGACTTGGAGACGGTCGGTCACCCCGCTTCGGTGCTCTGTCATTCGGGCAACCTTTCAGCGCGTCTCGGCCGTGAACTGGTGTTCGATGCGACCGACGAGTCTTTCGTCGATGACGATGAGGCGAACCGATACCGCGGCCGCGCCGAGTGGCGAAAGCCCTACGAGTTGCCCGAGGTCTGAACGGCAAGTGTCAAAGTTGACTTGCATCGGCATTGGTTCCGCCAACCGGTTCTCCTTCGCTTATTCTCGCGGCAATTGGGCGCAGACCAGTTTGCCGTTGGCGTTGCGCCCGTAGATTCGGCCGCCGTGGAGAACGGGAACGGTCCAACAGCGGCCCTCCAGAAAAGCGGATCTAGCCAATTCGTCGTAGCCCTTCTCGGTGGCGCTGGCTAAGACCAGTTCGCCGTTTTCAGCGAGTACGACCAGTCGTCCGTTCGCGATCATCAGGCTGCCGCAACCAAAGCCGTGTTTCTGCCAGAGAATCTTGCCCGTTGCGGCGTCCATACACTTGAGGTGGACGGTTCGGCCGCGATTTGAATTGCCGTCGAATCCGTACAGATATCCCTCGAAGAGAATGCTGTTGTTGAAGTGGTTCCGCATGTCGCGATTGCTGTAGACCAACTCAAGCTCGCCGCCCTTGAGTTCCAGCAGGCCGCAGCCGACATTATAGCCCGCGGAAATGAAGATCTTGCCATCGATAATGATCGGCGTCGTCGAGTTGGTATTGAAGGGCGAATCCCAGGGGAAGAACGCGACCTCCGCGCCATCGACTGCCTGCATAAGTCGCAGACCATCGCAATCCAACGTGGTCAGCATCGTCCTGCCGGCTTGACGGAAGACAGCCGCTGAACCGTAACCCGCTCTGTGCTTCTCTGTTTGCCAGATCTTCTTGCCCGTCTTCTTGTTGTACGCGACCACCCGGCCGCCTTCCAGGATGAGCATCTCATCGAGAATCAGAGGCGAGCCGTTGAAGCCCCATTCAGGAAGGGACACGCCGAGATCTTCCTGCAGTTCTGTTGACCAGACAACTTTGCCGCCGTCGCGACGAAAGCAGATTAGCCGCCCGCCCTTGCCGAGCGTGAATACAAAGTCTCCATGGACCGTCGGTGTGGCGCCCGGTCCGCCCTCGTGAAGATTCTTGACCAGCGGCGACTCGTAACTGTGGGTCCAGCCGGGCTCGCCCGTCTCCAGGTCGAGGCAGAAGACTGTCTCCTTTCCCGCTGCGTGACCCATCGTGTAGAGCTTGCCATCGACGATCGATACGGAACTAAAGCCGATGCCGATTTGCTGAGTCCAGCAAACCGCCAGTCCGTCATTGGGCCAGTGATCGGACCAACCCGTCTCCGTCGAGACGCCGTCGTGATTGGGGCCCATCCAGTTCGGCCAGTCACGAACGGTCGACTCGCCCGCTTGCCGCTCGATCGGCGAGTCCTTCGTCGCAACCGGTTTGTCGCTGGGCGGTTCATCGGCGGGCGGTTTATTGGCGGGTGGTTGGTCGCCGACCTCTACTGGGGCGGGGTCGGGCAACCCGGCCAGTTTCAGAGACCCGTTCTCGACCGACTCATGGCCGCAACCGGCTGAGACCATGGCGGATGCGGACAGAATCACAGCGTACATTTTGGCGGGGTGCATTTTGGCGGGGTGCATTCTTAAGGTAGGTGGTTCAACATCACTAGTTCACCGACAGGAATCGTCCTAAGTCGTGTAACTCGTGGCCGCAGGCGAGGAGGACGAGCGAACCATCGCGCGGCGACCTAGCCACGACCAGGGGCGAGCGAATTCACGAAACTCGAGTGGAGGCGGTCCTTGCGGCCTGATTCTAAACCGTCGGGTGGCGGATTGAATACGCCTGTTTTTGGGACGCGGCCCCCTCCGCTTGTGGCCCCGCGGGTTGACTGTGGTTACAGTGGAGGGTTTGGCGCGTGGAGTGACCGGTTCCGCTGGCGGCGTCTGCGTTGAATCGGTTTGCTTCTGACGAAGAACAACGCGCCTATCGCGACGTCACCCTACTCTTGATCGGACTCCTGGAACTTGGGCAATGAACAGCTCCACTCAAACGACCAGAGTGCAATCTTTGGACGAGATCCTTCAATTCATCAAGGATATCCGGTCGCGAGTCGCTTCGGTCGTCGTTGGACAAGATGTAGTCGTAGAGCGAATGCTGATCGCCTTGTTTACGGGCGGGCACCTGTTGCTGCAGGGCGTTCCGGGGATCGCCAAGACTCTGTTGGCTTCCACGCTGTCGAAGGCCATCGATCTGGAATTCAATCGAGTTCAGTTCACGATTGACTTGTTGCCGTCGGACATTTTGGGATCTGAAATCCTCGATCAGCGGACGAATCAGTTTATCACCCATAAGGGCCCGATCTTCACCAACTTGCTGCTCGCAGACGAGATCAATCGCGCGGCGCCGAAAGTCCAGGGCGCGCTGCTCGAGGCGATGCAAGAACGCAAGGTCACGATTGGTGGGGAAGCCTACGTGTTACCTGCTCCGTTCCTGGTCATCGCCACTCAGAACCCGGTCGAGCAGGCTGGCACGTTTGAGCTGCCCGAGGCCCAGCTCGACCGTTTCATGCTCTGCCACCGTTTGGACTATCCGAAGTCGGGTGAAGAGAAAGAAATCTTGCGGCGCAATATGAAGCTTGGTGTTCGCCGAGAGGAAAAGGGAGCAGTCGCGAGAACGGAGTTCGACGTGATTGACGATGAGCCGGTGGGGTCGTCGGAGCAACTGGTCGTCGCGATGGAGGCGATTGACGAGGTCCATGTCAGCGAGACGTTCTTGGAGCATGTCGTGGCGCTCGTTAATCGAACTCGCAACCATCCCGCGATCGAACTTGGCGGCAGCCCCCGCGCTGGAATCGCCTTGATCAAATCATCTCGAGCTCGAGCTCTTGTGCACGGCCGGGACTACGTGATTCCGGACGACTTGTTCGCTCTTTCTGAAGACGTAATCTTGCATCGCATACGGCTGAACTACGAAGCTCTGGCCAGCGGTTTGACGGGCGAGTCGGTGCTCCAGGAAATGCTCTCGGAAATCGGCGGCGCCCCGTCAAGCAACGGAAGTCAATGATCGCAGATCGATTTGAATCTAATCCAACTTCATCCAATCCCGTTCTAGGTGTGTGTGCGAGTGGAAGGCTACCTCCACGAATTCGATACGCTTGACTCGAGACAGTTTGTGATCGCAGTCAAACGCTTGGCCGACAGCCTGAGCTACGGCGCTGATAAGTCGCCATTCTTGGGATCGGGAATCGAGTACGTGCAATCTCGCCAATACCAGTTTGGCGATCCCATCCGATCGATTGATTGGCGAATCACGGCTCGCACTCGAAAGTTGCACGTCAAGGAATACGAGGCACCGAAGCGGTTGCCCGCGTTCTTGTTGCTCGACACCTCCGCGTCGATGGCGATCAGCTCGTTGCCTCTGAGCAAGTACCACATGGCGCTGCAGATTGCGGGCGGCTTGGCGTTTGCCTGTCTTGATCGGATTAGCCCCGTGGGCGTCCTGGGCGTCGGTGGCCGCGATGTGCGAGTTGAGCCCAGTCTTTCAAAGCACCAGATCATGCAGTGGTTGCACGGTCTTCGCCGATTTCGCCTGGACGAGTCGACTTCGCTGGGGCGTCGAGTCAGTGAATTGGGGCCTCAGTTGACCGACAGCGCCCTGGTGGTGGTTCTCAGCGACCTGCACGACCCGGACGCGCTCCGCTCGCTCAAGTTGCTTGCCCAGAAACACGATGTTGTGGTGCTGCAGATGCGAGATCCGGCGGAAGACGGAATGCGAGGCGCGGGCGTCTTTCGGGCTATGGAGGCGGAAACGGGACGCCGGTTCGTGACCCACGGCAGCAGCCGTTGGTTGGATCAAGGCGTCATCGATGACGAACTCAAACGGGGCGGCATCGATCATCTGCTCTTGCAGACCGACCGGCCCGTCGCACAACAATTGCGTCAGTTCTTTTCCTCGCGTGATTTGCTTGGTCGAGGGGCGAGATGACAGCGAATTCGAGACAATGGCCTATCCGGGAAACCGAGCGGTCGCGTTCTTGCGGGGAACTAATCGCAATGACCTCGACTCTCGCGCTCCGTGTGTTAGTTGCCGCAACGTGTCTTCTCTTTGCTGCGTCTGAAGATCTCTTCGCCGAAGGCGATCACACCTCGACTGTCGGCATGCAAGCCCGCATCGAGCAGTTGGTTTTGCCCGGCAGTGAACTCGAGGCGAAGCCGCTTGTCGATCGGCGATCGCCGATCGTCGTTCGGGTTACGGGGGCTTTCGCCCACGGCGATTCGTATCGCTACGATCTGGCCTATTTCGGCCTGGAGCCCGGCGAGTACAACCTGGCCGATTTCTTGCAGCGGAAAGACGGTTCCGCGGTCGATGACTTGCCGGAGATTAAGGTCGTCATTGTGACCGTATTGCCTCCGGGCCAGGTGGAGCCGAACGCCCTTTCGTCGGAAAAAGCCGCTGACCTTGGCGGCTACCGAATGCAGTTGGTGATTGGCGCCGCAATCTGGCTTGTCGGACTGTGGGTGCTGTTGTTTGGAGGGCGACGAAAAGCGGCTTCTGGGACGGTTGGCGAAGGTCCGCCGAAGTCGCTCGCCGACCGCCTGAGACCCACCGTTGAACAGGCTATCGCCGGCGACATTGAAGCCGACAGACTGGCCGAACTTGAACGCATGCTCGTCGCTTTCTGGCGCAGACGACTAGACCTGGAATCGATGACCGCCGCCGAGGCGATCATCGAGCTGAGAGATCATGACGAGGCGGGCCTCCTGTTGAGGCAGCTTGAGCAGTGGCTGCACCGACCTGACGGCGGCGAATCGGTGGACGTCGCTGAGTTGCTCAAGCCTTACCGAAATCTACCGCCCGACGCGTTGGGGCCGGCGCCGAATTAGTTCGTGAATGCGAGACCGTAGCACGGCATGTCATTTCGTTTTCCATTACTACTGGTTTGTTTGGCGATCGTGCCCGCAGCCTTGCTCGCCAATGTGTGGATGCGCGAAGGCGGACGGGTCGCGCTGCCGTTTGACTATGCTCGCGACCGCCGAGGCAGTTTCTTAAAGGTGATCTATTCAGTCGCCGATTGCCTTCCTGTGTTGCTGTTCGCGATCGTCTTGATCATCGTGTGCGGGCCGACTCGACTGAGTGAACCGCGAACAAAGAAACGTCTGACGAATATCGAGATATGCGTCGACATATCGGGCAGCATGACGGCCAAGTTTGGATCGGGGTCGCGCTATGACGCCTCGATGGCAGCCATCGACGAATTTCTCACCTTTCGCGAAGGCGACGCATTCGGACTGACCTTCTTTGGCAACAGCGTGCTGCACTGGACTCCGCTGACAACCGACGCATCGGCCATCCGCTGCTCGCCACCGTTCATGAACCCGCGGCGCGTACCTCGTTGGTTTGGCGGCACGGAGATCGGTAAGGCCTTGAGGGCTTGCCATAAGATTCTCATCGAACGGGAAGAGGGCGATCGAATGATCGTGCTCGTCTCGGACGGAATGAGTTCAGATTTGAGCAACGGCAAGGACACGGAACTGGCCCAACGCATGCGTGAAGACCACGTTGTGGTCTACGCAATTCACATCGGCGGCGGCAATGCGCCCGATGCGATCGTGAACATAACCAGCATGACGGGCGGAGAAGTCTTTGTGCCCGGTGATACGGCGGGATTGAAAGCGGTCTTTCACACCATCGATGAAATGCAAGAGACGGAGCTGGAGAAGTCGTCGGCGGAAACCATGGACGCCTATTATTGGTGGTGCGTGATCGGGCTTTCCCTGCTCGGCGGGTGCGTCTTTGCTCTTTACGCTTTGAGATTCACGCCATGGTAGCCGAACTAGCAACAATCATCGTCGTCGTGTTTGCGACCGGGGCGGAGTTGATCCACCTGCGGCGGATACGCAAAATCGCGCCGCTGGCCTTCGGGCCCCGTCGGCGACCAGCCGTTTGGGCCGAGTTTGCTCCGGTCTTCCGAGTCGTTTCCTTGGCTGCTGTTTGCTGGGGGCTCGTGACACTGATGTTGCTGGAGCCCAAGGTGCACCACGCCGACGTGGTCGCGGACTCCGAGATGAAACATGTCGTGCTCGTCTTGGATGTCTCGCCGAGCATGCGGCTGCAAGACGCTGGACCCGAGATGGAGCAGAGTCGCATGGCCCGAGCTTCGGTCGTCATGGAGTCGTTCTTCAAACGCGTGGCCATTCAGCAGTACCGGCTCAGTGTGGTCGCTTTTTACACCGGGGCAAAGCCGGTCGTCGTCGATACGTCCGACGTCGAGGTCGTCCGGAATATCCTCAACGATCTGCCGATGCACTTCGCGTTCAATGCGGGCGACACCGATTTGTTCGCCGGACTCGAGGAGACTGCTCGGATGGCTCGGCCCTGGCGACCGAGAAGCACAACTGTGATCGTGATTAGCGATGGCGACACCGTGCCAGCGAAGGGGATGCCAAGAATGCCCGCGTCCGTTCGCGATGTCGTGGTCGTCGGCGTTGGGGACCCTTTGACCGGAAAATTCATCAATGGGCGGCAGTCGAGACAGGACGCTTCGACGCTCCGGCAGGTCGCCACACGCCTTGCCGGCGTCTATCACAACGGAAACGAAAGCCATCTCAGCACCGGTTTGCTTCGCCAATTGACTCAAAGTGAACAACAAAGCGCCTTTGAACGGTTGACTAAGCGAGAGTTTGCGATCATCGCATCTCTGTTAGGCGCCTTGACTTACGCAGTTCTACCGGTCGTTCTGCACCTGTTCGGCACGTTCTGGAAGCCGGGTGTGCGGTCGGTGGCGGAGCCCGCCAGAACTTCTTCAAAAAAAACGACTGAACAAGCATCCGTTCAATCGATACAATAACGTCCGCTGGCTGAGCCACATTTCCACAATTTACGGATTAATCTCTAGAGACTATGGAGCTAGGCTTTAGAGACGATGGACTAGATCAGCCAAACCCAATCTCATTCTTTCAACTGTTTGCGAGGCCGTAATGCGAAAATTCGCTCTGCTCGTGTGGCTGTTGGTGCCGGTTCTTGCCGGTGCCTACCACTACGGGCCAGGTCAGAAGAAGTTAACATTGGACAATGTCGATAGACAGATCCAACAAGCTGAACAACTCGCCGGAAGTGGAGATTGGGACGAAGCCCTCGCCGCCTACGAAGTCGCGCTAGAGCAACTCCCCTCGGACCAGGTGAAAGTCGGTCGTCGGCTCCGGCTCGAACGCGCCAAGGCGATGATGCAGGTCAAGAAGCTTCCTAACGCCCACCGAGACCTGAAGAGTTTGGTGGACGAGATGAGTGACGACGCCGCCGCCGACACCAAGCTTCTCGCCGAGACCAAGGCAACCTTGGCCAACTCGCAGTATTACATGACTTGGCTGATGAGACTCGAAGGGCGGCCGGAATCGGATTGGCAGCCGGAAGTCGAATCCGCCAGACAGACATTTCGCTTGTTGGCCGCCGAAGCCGAGAAATCGGGTGACGCCAAATTGGCCAAGGCTCATCGCGAGGATCTCGAGTCGTCGATTCGGCTCGCTCGTATGGAGCTAACTGAACTGCAGGGGTTGCCTCTGCCAAGCCAATGAGAGGGTTGCCAAAGTGGCAAACCCGGTCGCGGTCGCGGCAAGAAGTCAAAAGGCAAGAAACCCGAAGATGCTCGTGGCGCCAGTGCTGGCCCCCCGCCAGATGGCAAAGGCTCCTAAGCCCCCACGCCAAAAAGCCCCCAAAGGCCGCCTCATTTCGAATGGGGCGGCCTTTCTTCGTGGAATCCGGGAGACTTTGGGGTTTTTGATCGAGAGAGTTTCTCGCGACCGGGGTTTCCGCCTAAACTGGAGGTACCTTCTAGGCCCACGTCTCCAACGCGGGCCTAGGTTCCGAATCGATCTTTCATCACATGAGTAAAGCCAGGATGAATCTTCAGCTTCGTCGTCAACCGACTCTCCTTTCTTGCCTTGTCCTGCTCGCCTCCTGTGCGTTTGGTCCTCTTGCACACGCCCAAACCGCCTCGGGTACGTCTCGCGCTAAGCGGCTAGTTCCTACTAAACCTCTCGCGTTACCTCAAAGCGGCCGTTTGCCTGTGGCGCCTGCGAAGGGAACGCCCGGCGCAATCATCGCGCCACCGGCTGGAACCGCTGTTCCCCCAGCTCCTGTCTCGCAACAGGAAGCAGCTGAAACGCAAATCAACGCGCAGCAACTCGCCAAGATCCGAGTCCTCAAGTTCGACCGCCGTGCATCGACCATCCTGCGCGCATGGTCCGAACCCGAACCTGAGCCCGAAGCGGATGTAGAAGACACAGCGAAGAAGGACGCAGCGAAGAAGGACACAGCGAAGAAGGACACAGCGAAGAAGGACACAGCGAAGAAGGACACAGCGAAGAA
>CAZWOU010000019.1:19891-60121 GCA_964635375.1 uncultured Pirellulaceae bacterium
AAGGACACAGCGAAGAAGGACACAGCGAAGAAGGACACAGCGAAAAAGGACACAGCGAAGAAGGACACAGCGAAGAAGGACACAGCGAAAAAGGACACAGCGAAGAAGGACACAGCGAAGAAGAACGCCGCCAAGAGCGGTGCAGTCAAGGAGCCGGTGGTTGCACCGCCGACATCGGCGGTCATTGTCGCCGAGGCGATGAAGAAGTTTGACGCGGATTTGAAGGTGCTGCGACGCGATGTGACACTTGGCCGATGGGAACGCGTTGGCCAGTTCATCGGCAGCTTGGATGAAGCGGCCTCGAAGGCGCTCTACAGCCGGCTGCTCAGCCAGATCCGTTCGACTCCCAATGCGACTTCGCCGCTCGGCGTCACTCGAACGACATCGAGCCGGACTCAGATGCCGGAGAAGAACGTCGTCTCGTTCGAGGACGTCCTTGCGTTGGCGAAGATTGCTCCAAACGAGTTGGAGGACACGGATCTGACGATGCTCGGTGGTTGCCTCCGTTTGGCGTATGAGCATGGGCACGTGGTCGATCACTTGGTCGTCAGTTTGGCTGCCATGGTCAAGTTGCCGGAAGCCGAGCGATTGCTGAACAAGAACCAGGTTGCCAAGCTGCTGTTTGCGGCGGGTAACTCGATCGAGGCGGGCCAATTTCTACCGACGCTGGACGAGGCCAAGGGCAGCGAGGACTTCGAGGCTTTGAATCTGTTGACCCAGCACCTTTTGGCGCTGCATGCCAAAGAGGAAAAGCGGGAGTTGCTTGAGCAGGCTTGGGGCGTGTCGCAGATTGTCTTGGGGTCGACCGACGTTGAGAAGGACGACAAGGAACTGGCGCTTCGTCGGGCTGTCGAGTTGGCGCCGAAGATCCGCAAAGAACTAGGTCAGTCGTGGCTTGTGGAGAGTTTCACAAATCGCCCTCAGCGCGGGATGGAGATCATTGCTTCAATCGGCGCATCTGCGGCAACAGGGCTGACAACCCGGGGCACGGATTCGACTTTTCGTCTCAAGGGTCTGCAACTGCAGACGACGGCTGTCGAGGCGTTGTTGAAAGCGGCGCCCGAACTCGCTGACCAGTGGAAGGAGTCGCTGACGCTGCTCGCCGGCAATTGGCTCCGCGAAGCCAACGTCTCCTACACCTACGACACTTCGACGGCGCTGGGGCCTCAACTCCAAAGGGACTCCTATGGCAACTTCTTCTACGGCTCGCGAACGATCCGCCCGCCGACATCTCGCATCGCAGCCATCTCCACGGGCGAGTTACTGGAGATCAAGCCGAGCGACATCTGGCTCAGCAAGATAACTGGCGACATGAAGCCCAAGTTCGCAATGATTTTCGCCAAGTTGCTATTGAAGGTGTCCGAAGATGACAACGCCTTCCCCCACATCGAGGATCTCGCCAAGAATCACCCGGAACTTGCCACGGAACTAGTCGATGAGTTTCTTCGAGTCTGGACGCGGAATCACGATCCGAACTCCTCTCGAAACCGCACGGGCTCTTACATGTTCATGTACGGGTTCGAACGCCGCAAAGAGGCTATTCCGCTGACTCGCTCCAAACAGCAACGGAACTTGGATGAACTGGCCAAGTTGGTCGAGCGGCTTCGAGAATTGCCCTTGGAGGAGTTGAACGAGGAGCTGTTGGCTCGCGCCTTTACGACTTGCCACAGCCAAGCGGAAGTCTATCAAATCGAGTCGATCGAGAGAGTCTTTGGCTCCCTGGGCGAACTCGACCCTGATACGCTTGCCGAAATGGCTCAGCAAATGCGCGCCAACTTGATCGGCGTTTGGCGGCAGCCGGCTGTCCAGAAGGACAACAAGACTCGGCGGAAGCAGAAGGACATCGAAGCGGAAGTCATCCGCGGCTACGAGGTGGCCCGGTCCGTGATCGATGGCGGCTTAGAGCAGCACGCCGAGGATTGGGCGCTGCATTTGGCAAAGGCGGCGCTGATGCATGACGAGAACAACTACCGCAAGGAGTTGGCAGCGGACACGAAGTTTAGCGATCGAAGAGGCAAAGCGTTTGCCGCTTTTGAATACGCCGCTCAGCTCTACGCGAAACAGGTCGCCAGCGGCGAGATGGAGGAGTCGGATGAATCGACCAAGCCGTTTGAAATATGGTTCTATGCCAGTCTCGGCGCCAGCGACCTGAATCATGTGACTGAGGAGACGTCGGCGGATCTGCGCCAACCGGGAAAAATCCGAGACGCCATCTTGAAGCTGGGCGATGAAAAGACGGCGGAACGGCACATGGCAATGTTCGCCAATACGCTCTTCACACGCATGAGCGCCGCCAAACCTGCCGTCAAGTTTCGCTACTTGCGAAGCGGCTTTGATATCGTTGGCGACCACAAGCGAGCCAAAGAGGCGAGAAAGGTCTTTGACTACTACAAGGATCTCGTAAACGAAATCAGGTTAGAAGCAGTGATTGACGGATCGGATGTCGTTGGTCATGACCGGCCGTTTGGCGTTTTTGTCAACCTTAGGCACACGAGAGAAATCGAACGCGAGTCGGGCGGCTTTAGCCGCTACCTGCAGAACCAGAATACGAATACGAGGTATACGTATAACTACGGACGCCCAACCGAGGACTATCGCGACAAGTTTGAGGAGGCCGTGCGTCAAGCGCTCAAAGAACAATTCGAAGTCCTTTCGATCACATTCCAAAGCGAAGATGTGAATTCGAAGGCGACGAGTAAGTATGGTTGGCGAGTGACCTCATACGCCTACCTACTGCTCAAACCGCGCGGCCCTGAAGTGGATGAGATACCGCCGCTGCAATTGGACCTCGACTTCCTCGACACGTCGGGCTACACCGTTCTGCCAATCGAGTCGGCCATTGTTCCTCTGGATGCGACGCCCAATGTGGGCGACGACCGACCGCTAAGCAACCTCTCGATTATTCAGACTCTGGATGAACGGCAAGCAGACGAGCGAAAGCTGATCGTTGAGATCAAGGCCAGTGGGCACGGGTTGATACCAAGCCTTGATGAGATTCTTGATTTCAAACCAAAGGACTTCGAGGTTGTCTCCACGGATGATCAAGGCGTCGCCGTTTCGCGATTTGATCCCGAGTCCGACGAGACTCAAATTGTCTCCGAGCGAACGTGGCTCGTGACCCTGAACGCTGACGAGGGGTTGACCGAACTTCCCGAGGAATTTGCTTTCGCCAAGCCGACTCTGGATGTTAAGGAGGCGATCTATCAACGGTACAACGATGCCGACTTGGCGGAGGTTGGGCAGACGGTTTCGCTTGAGCAAGAGTACGGTAAGAAGAGCTATCTGAGCTGGATTGTTGGCGGCTCCGTCGCTGGCGTTCTTGGCCTCGGCCTGTTGCTGATCGTTCTGTTCACGCCGAAGCGAACTCTGGATCAGTCGAATCAACGTTATGTCTTGCCAGAGCAGATCACGCCCTTCACTGTGATCGGCCTGCTTCGCGACATCGAGAGCGCCAACGGGTTGAACGCGGAAGGCAAGAAGGAACTCGTGGCCTCCATTCACCGACTCGAGCAGCAGTACTTTGACGACACGGCTGATTCTGAGGCCGATCTGCAGGAAGTTGCGAACGACTGGATTCGCAAGGCCCGGTAACGCGGTCGTTCCCTTGTTCACCTTCATTGCGTCTTGCCAGCCACTTTGCAGCGACTGCGAAGCGGGCAGGCTTCCAAGCAAGAGTTGCCGCTGCCGCCGCATTCGAACCTCTCGCAAGGGATCGATCTTTGCGGACCGGCCTCGCAGTCGATAAGCTGAAGGAACCGAATGCTGTAGGGCTCCGCGCGCCAACCGTGACACGCCTCTAGTTCGACATCCCCCACGCGCGGGCCATTGAATCTAGATTTGAAGGAGACTCAGGATGTCGCGCGCACGTCGAGCTCTGCTGGCGCTGTCTGCAGTTGCATCGTTCATGTCGATCTTGGCGCCATGTGACTGTTCCTGGTCACAACTCGCTGCCGGCTCAGGCCGCCCATTTGTGACTGGACTTTTTCCGGTTGTCGATTCACGAGGTCGGGCCGTCGGTGGCGTTTCGATCGACTCGTCTGGCGTGTTGAGTCTAGCCAGTGAAACCGAGTCGGCCGCTTTCCGCGCGATGGGCGAACGCATGCTTGCGCCGACTCCAAGAAAACTCAGTCAAGCCAGCAATTCGCGGCGAATATCGCTTCGCGCGTTGGACCGGTCGCTGGCGGAACTTCGAAAGCAGGGCAAGCCGATTCCTCAGGACATGTTGTTGCTGGGCGGGTTGACGCGAATTCAGTACGTCGTCGTCGATGTGAGACACAAGGACATCGTGCTTTGCGGTCGAGGCGAGGGTTGGCGAGTTGCGGCAAGTGGAGCGGTCGTCGGGGAGAAGACGGGCGAGCCGATTGTTCGGCTCGAAGATCTGCTTGTCGCGTTTCGCCTGGCCGCCGATGGCGGCGAGTCCGCGTCGTGTTCGATCGATCCAACGGTAGAGGGCTCGCGGAGGCTGCAGAAGCTGCTCGCGAGCCCTGGGCTGCGTTCTAGCGATAGCGTCAGGAAGCGAATGGAAAAGATGCTTGGACCGCAGACGATCACCATCCTCGGCGTGCCGCCGACATCTCGCTTGGCCCATGTGATGCTAGCCGCCGACTATCAAATGAAGCGGTTGGCGATGCAACTCGATCCAACCGCTCCCCGGGAGCCGGCCAGCTACTTGCAGATGTTGGGCAAGGCTGGGCGCCGTCCTCGCAATGCTGCGCCCCGCTGGTGGATCGCACCCCACTATGAGGCCGTCCAACACAGCACGGACCGCACAACGTGGAGGCTCAGCGGGCCCGGGATCAAGGTTCAATACGCAGATGGCTTTGTCCGCGCGGATGGATCGATTGTTGAGTCGGGAGAAGAGAATGTGGTGGCGGCGAAATGGTCTGAACAATTCAACCGCCAGATTCCCAATCTGTCCAGCCAATATCCCGTCTTTGCCGACCTTCGGAATTGCGTCGATCTTTCCGTCGTCGCGGCGCTCATTTGGAGTCGTCGATTGTTGGATATGGCGGACTGCGAACTCCCCATCCTGCATGACGCCCCCGACTTCCAACCGGCCGTCTACGCGACGCCAAAGACGGTCTCATCCAAGGCCAGTCTGCTGCGCCGCGGCCGGGATGTCATCGTTGCCGTTTCGGGAGGCGTGGAGATCGACGCCTGGAAAGTTGCCGACGATGCAACGGTTGACCCGTCGCTCGATCGCGCTGCGGACCGTATCCTAAGTAGGACAGGCGACGCCTGGGTTTGGGAATAAGACGTCGCGAGCAACGTGTGGCTCGAAACGGGGAAGGCGGCAAGGCAGCCGTCCAGACGATCAAATCCGGGCCACACATTCTCCTCTGATTGCGTTAGCCATGAAACTGCTTGTTCGCGAAATCACTTTCTACCGACTCCCGCTGGCCACGCGGTTTCCGTTTCGATACGGAATCGCCAGCATGACGAATGCGCCGCAGATCTTTGTCAATGCGGTTTGCGAATTCAATGGCGAGGTGATGCAGGGCCTGAGCGCCGACTTGCTGCCGCCGAAGTGGTTCACGAAGAATCCGCAAACTACTTTCGAAGAAGACGACCTTCCGCAGATGTTGCGAGTCATCCGGAAAGCGAGCGAGTTCGCCAAAGAGGTTGGCGAGACCGGTGGTTTCTTTCCTTGGTGGCGACAAGTCTACCAGGCACAAGCCGACTGGGCCGAGCGATCTGAGGTTCCGCCCTTGCTCGCTGGATTTGGAGTCAGCCTGGTGGAACGCGCTGTGCTCAGCGCGTTTTGCCGCTGGCAGGAGACGCCCTTGCATCGCGTCCTGGCGGAAAACCGACTTGAGATCCAATTGGGCGAGATTCGCGACGAACTTGAGGGCGTTCAGCCTCGCGATGTTCTCCCCGAGCGACCTTGCTCCAGCGTCGCGCTCAGGCATACCGTTGGCCTCGGCGATCCCCTAACGGACGAGGAGATCTTGGCGGAGGATCGCGTTGATGACGGCTTGCCCCATTCGCTCCGCGCGAACATCAAGGCGTATGGACTCAAGTTCTTCAAGATCAAACTGCGAGGCGACGTGAAGCAGGACCGAGACCGGCTCGTCAGGCTCGCCGAGATTCTCTCGCGCGATGTCGGCGCGGACGCTCGCATCACCGTCGACGGGAATGAAAACTATAGAAACATGGAGTCGTTTCGCGAGCATTGGGAATCCCATTGCGGCGACCCAAGGCTTGGTGCATTTCTCGCCGCATCATTGCTGATGGTCGAGCAACCGATTCATCGAGACCATGCGTTGCGCGAAAGCGTCGGCGACGAACTGGCTCAATGGGATTCGGCGCCGCCAATCATCATCGACGAATCTGACGGCGAATTGTCAAGTACGCCAACGGCGCTGCGGTTGGGTTATGCGGGCGTGAGCCACAAGAACTGCAAGGGAATCATCAAGGGGCTTGCCAACGCCGCGTCGCTCGCGCTAGCTCGCAAAGACGGACGAGCGGCGATGCTCTCCGGCGAGGATCTAGCCAACTTTGGTCCTGTCGCGCTACTGCAGGATTTGGCCATGGTCGCTGCGCTGGGTATCACCCACGTCGAGCGAAATGGGCACCACTACTTCGCTGGCCTAAGTAGCCTGTCAGACAGCGAACAGCAGCAGATTCTGGAGCACCATAGCGACCTGTTCGAGCGCACCAGCCAAGGCTTCG
Organism: uncultured Pirellulaceae bacterium; assembly: GCA_964635375.1. GTDB lineage: Bacteria > Planctomycetota > Planctomycetia > Pirellulales > Pirellulaceae > CAZMNY01. The sequence continues at coordinate 26,564 of CAZWOU010000019.1, forward strand.
TCGCACTCGCTCCAAAGGACGGTCAGCTCAAACTAGACAGCCTCAACGCCGCCCCATTCGGTCCCGCGCAGCTTCCGTCGCTCGACGCATTTGCGACTTGGGACGTTTTCGAACGCTGAACCTATGCCAGCGGGCGCTTTTGTCGCATCGTTCTCTACTACTTGGCTTGCGGATGTTGCATCGGAGGGCGGGATGATCGAAACTATCATCGTCTCCCAAGGATCTCCTACAGCTGGATTACGAAATGAATGAGAAAGTTACGGCTCGGCCCTGGTACACGCGCATCGGTCCAGGGTTGATCACCGCTTGCGTAGTTATCGGCCCCGGCAGCATTCTTACCAGCTCCAAGGTCGGCGCGAACAGCGAGTACGGCATGCTCTGGGTCGTGCTGGTTTCGGTCTTGTTCATGATGGTGTACATGACCCTGGGCGCGAAGCTCGGCGCCGTGGCCAAGTCGGCGCCCTGCGACTTAATACGCGAGAAGTCGGGCCGCCCTCTGGCGATTCTTCTTGGACTGTGCGTGTTCTTTATCTCGGCGGCGTTTCAGTCGGGGAACAACATCGGCGTGGCAGCCGCGTTTCGAGCGTTCAATGACTCGAGCTGGGTGATTGTGCCGCTGGTGATCGGCTTCAATGCGATTGCTATTTCGTTTCTCTTCCTCTTCAAAAACCTCTATCTAGTGATTGAACGTTTGATGATGGGGTTTGTCGCGCTCATGCTGATCAGTTTTGCCGTTAACCTAGTACGCCTGCAGCCGGACTTGGGCGCGATGGCCAAGGGATTCGTCCCTTCAGCGGGCGACATCGACATCGCTGTGTTGGGCCTGATTGGGACTACCTTCGTGATTTCCGCAGCGTTCTACCAGGCGTACTTGGTCAGGCAAAAAGGCTGGGGGGAAAAGGAACTCGGGTCCGGGCTGGTCGATGCTCGCATTGGATCAGTCATCATGGCATTGATCACCATCATGTTGATGTCGACAGCTGCAGCTGGCCTGTTCACCGGCAGCGAAGTCACGCTTTCTAGCCCGGTTGCCGTGGCCGAGGGTCTGGAGCCGACGTTCGGTTCGAGCGGCAAGATCATCTTTTGTTTGGGACTCTTTAGCGCCGCCTATTCCTCCTTCCTGATTAACTCGATGATTGGCGGATTCATCGCCGCAGATGGCTTGGGGTTGGGCAGCAAGCCGACCGATTTGTGGCCGCGAATCATGACGACCGTCGTGCTGCTGACGGGAATGACGGTGGCGATTGCGGTCGAGATCCTGAACTTCGACAAGACGCCGACGATCATTGCCGCTCAGGCCGTGACAGTTGTCGGAGCGCCACTTGTCGCCGGAATTCTATTTTGGCTCACGAGCCGTCGCGATGTGATGGGCGAGCATGTGAATGGACCCATTGTGAAGACCATCGCCGGCGTTGGGCTCGTCTTGCTGTTGGCCATGGCGTCGAAGACCGCCTTCCTCACGTTGCCTGAGAAGATCAGCAAGTACCGGGCCTCATTCCAAAAGGCGGCAGCTTCCGATGTGCCAGCCGTGCCATCGACCGTCGCCCCGCCCGCCAAGTGAAAGACAGTAGGTATGCTGACCGACACACAGCTGAGCCGTTTTCACGAACGTGGCAGCCTGATGGTTCCGGCCCTCTTTACGTCGGCGGAAATGGATGAGGCGATCGCCGACGTCATAGCGTGGGGAGAGGAGTTCCTGCGAGAGCTCAAGCCTGCGCAGCGAGCGTGGTACGTCGAAGGGCAAGGCGATGAGGCTCAGCTGCGCAAGCTGGACAACCCGGTTTTTCATCGACCGATGTTTCGCGCTTTCGCCAGCCAGCCGGAACTGGTGTCCAGCGTTGAGCAGCTGATCGGCGCCGGCGTTACCGCGTTCTTCAGTCAGGTCTTCTTCAAGTCGCCGGAGATTGGCGGCCCGAAACCGATTCATCAAGACAATTTCTATTTTGGCCCAAGCGACGAGAACGCGCTCGTTACGGCTTGGATCGCATTGGACGAAGCTACGACCGAGAATGGATGCCTTTACTACGGCCCGGGTAGCCACCGTGCGGGTTTGGTCGATCATTTCGCTCCTGACGGCGAACCGTTCAACTTGCAGGCGCCGGCGAGCGTTGTCGATCAGTTTCCCCTGAGCCCCGCACCGGTGCCTAAGGGTGGAGTCTCCTTTCACCACGGAAACATCCTGCACCAGTCGTCTGGGAATCGTAGTTTGAAATGGCGCCGAGCTGTCGCGGTTCACTATCTTCAGAACGATGCGAGCCTTGTTCGACCCACATGGGACTTTGACGAATCCGTCCATGTTCGCATTAGCTGACAGAGGCATTTCACTGTGCAACACTCGCTGGACGATTACCTGACTCAATCCGTCAACGCCGGGCCTTGGCTTACGTCGTACACGCTCCCTCGGTTGCTTGAGCTACCCGAGAGCACCGATATTGTGTTGCCAATTTGCTCGTTCGCGACGCCGTACGCGAGCTGCGCCGAGTCGGGCGACTTGGTGCTCCCTCCGCTCTACCGGGAAGCGATGGATGAGGAGTTGCAGCAGCAGCTGATTCAGCGGATCTTCGAGTGCTTTCCCGAATATGGGTCGCCCGACGCGAATCGTCGTCGAATGCGAGTCGTCGAGTTGCCTGGCGAGTTGCCGCGTCAAGAGGAGCCCGTCGATGCGTCGAGGGACCACATCCTGGCATTCAGCGTGGACACTGCTGTGGAAGAGCATGGGCCGCATTTGCCTTTGGCTACCGACACAATTCAAAGTTACAGCGTCTTGAAACAGCTGGTGTCTGAGGGGGCAGCCGAGTCGCTGGAACTGTTTCGCCCGCTCGACTACGGGCAACTGACTTGGGGACTGCCATTTGGCTTTAGCATCGACATTACCGCAGATCTGCTCACGCGGTATGTCGCCGGGTTCGCGTCCGCTATCGTTCAGTGGAAACGCCCAAGAGCCCTCTACGTAGTCGACGTGCACGGTTCGATCACCCATCGTCAGGCCATTGTCGCTGGCTTGAAGCAGGTGAGGGACGTCAACTGGGCGTTTCGCTGGCTGCATGAACCGTTGGCCGAGTTCGCTTCGGCCCGCGGCGACCAACACGCTGGCGGAGTCGAAACCGCGTGCGTGGAACATGTGAACTCGAGGTTGCTTGATTCCAGCTGGTGGCCGGGCCGCTTGGATGATATTGCCGCCGGGCAGATGTCTTTCGAGACGGCGGTTGAACTCACCAGCAACTTAGAGGGCTTCACTTCATTCGTGGACGAGCGATCGCTCAATGGCGTCGTAGGCGATATTCGCAACTACTCGGATTTGGATTCGAAGCTGATGTTCGATCGCATGACGGCGTTGGCTCGCAATGATGTTCAGCGGCTTCTTGGCGACGATTCTGCAGCGGCGCAAGAAGCCGGACAGTCGCTCTGGTAACCGTTCGACCCGCTGTTCATTCGAGGTTGGTTGGGAGGAGTCTGTGAACGAACGCACGGCGCCATTGGTCCGCGCGATGTCGGTGTCTGACTTGGATTTGGCCATCGAGCTGAGTTGGTCGGAGGGCTGGAATCAGACGCGAAATGACTGGGCTCGCATCTTGGCCTATGAACCCCTGGGTTGCTTTGTTGCTGTTGTGGACGGCGAACTTGCCGGCACCGTGACGACCACACGTTACGGCCACCAGCTTGCCTGGATCGGAATGATGCTCGTCCGCTCTGACTTTCGCCGGCGGGGCATTGGCGTCGCCCTGATGAACACGGCCCTAGAGTACCTGCGCGAACGCAAGGTGTCTTGCGTCAAGCTCGACGCAACACCGCTTGGCGAACCTCTCTACACTCATCTTGGCTTCGAGCCTGAGTGGAGTTTCCATCGATGGGAACGACCGAGCGTCGAGCGGCCCCGGTTGCGAACCGATGATGTCGAGTTTTCGATAACAGATAGCCAACGTGATCTTGACCGCTTATCGTTCGGCGTCGATCGCGCGGGCTTGCTTTCAGTTCTTGGCAAAGTGTCGTCGACGATCGTTGGCGATGACGGGTTCGCAATGGCCCGCGAAGGCCGCCGCGCCGTCTATCTTGGCCCCGTCGTCGCAACCTCCCCGGCGGGCGCTCAACGCATGGTCGAAGCGATGGCGGCGCGGGCTGAAGGGCCGCTGTTTTGGGACATCCCCGGTCCTAACCTGGCAGCCGGCGACTTGGCTCGCTCGCTCGGTTTTCACCCCGTTCGAGACTTGACGCGAATGTGGCTTGGCGATCGGCTCATTTCGCCCGATTTGAATCACCTATTCGCGATTGCCGGCCCTGCAGTAGGGTAATCCGCTCGACTTTCCCCCAGACCCGGAAGACGACCAACTTTACTCGCTCGTCCCCCCGTCTTTTCGCTTCCGCTTTTCTTTCGAGAGCCGGCCCGCATCGTCTAACGCCTTTCTCAAAACAAACTCGATTTGCCCGTTGGCGCTGCGCAGTTCGTCGTCGGCCCAACGCCGAAGGGCGTCGAGAATCTGGGGGTCGATGCGAAGTAGGAAGGAGCTGCGTTTTGCCACTTGAACCTCAGACCGTTGCGTCGTTGAGCACGACAGTCGGCTCGTGATCTTTCGATTCGAGCCGACTCGAGCTGATTATTTGTCTTGAAACCTGCCTCCGCCGTCTGCAAAGGCTAATAGAGACTTCCAGTGTTGATCACGGGTTGGGTGTGCCGGTCGCTGCAGAGCACGACGAGCAAATTAGAGACCATCGTGGCTCGGCGCTCTTCGTCCAGATGGACGATTTCGTCTTTAGCCAAATGGTCGAGCGCCATCTGCACCATGCCCACGGCACCTTCGACGATTTGCGTGCGAGCTGCGACGACAGCTTGGGCTTGTTGGCGTTGCAACATGGCCGCCGCGATTTCCTGAGCGTAGGCGAGGTGGCTGATCCTTGCTTCGATCACTTCCACTCCAGCTTTGTCGAGACGTTCTTGAATGTCGTGTCGCAATTGGTCGCAGACCTTGGGCGTGTTGCCTCGTAGTGAAACATCGTCGTCATGGCTGTCGTACGGATGCCGGCTGGCCAAGTTGCGCAAAGCGGCTTCGCTTTGCACAGCCACAAAATCTTCGTAGTCATCGACCTCGAACAACGCTTCCGCTGTGTTTACGACTCGCCATACGACCACAGCAGAGATGTCAATTGGGTTTCCGTCTCGATCGTTCACTTTTGATGGGCGCCCCGGCGTGCGGCCCTTCTTCTCCAGGACCTTGCCCGTGGCGTCTTTCTTTTCCGGAGTCGTGATGGAGCCGGTTTCGAAGTTTCGCACTCGTAGGGAGATCTTCCTCTTCGAATAGAATGGGTTGACCCAGAAGAAACCGGAATCGCTTGCGGTCCCGACGTATTCGCCGAACAACAAGAGGACTCGCGATGTGTTCGGCGGAATCGGCATGCAGCCAAAGAGGCAAACGATCACAGCCGCTTCAGCGAGCGCGGCGCCAATGATGCAAGCGACGCCAACGGCTACGTTCCCGCCGTCGGTCAGGCTAACGCCATAAGCAAAAAGGAATGGCAGGGCGACTGCCGCAGGGAGCAAGAGCACAAGGGCCAGCCAGCCCGATATGGGGTGGGTCGTCTTTTCTTTCATTTCACGTCTCCTTGAGCCGTTTTGGTTCGGTTTGCGTTTGATTTCATAGTGATATCACTTTGATATTCGCCCTGCCTAGGCCCATCTTGCTGTTTTCTTGTCGGACGCTGCCGAATTCTCCAGTTGAGGCTCAGTTTTGTAGTCGCGGTTTCATCGCCTACAATGTGTGTTTAGACTGAATTGAACTCTGCTGAATTGAACTCTGCCAAAGGGAAATGAAGTTATGGCTGTCGCCAAGGCAACACGACGAGGATTCTTGGGAACGAGTCTGCTGGCGGCGAGTTCCTTGCCGTTCGCTTCACCGGCGATTCTCTCGGCCAGGTCGCCGAACGAGCGCATACGGCTGGCGGCAGTTGGCGTGGGCGGCAAGGGCTGGGTCGACATCAGTTCGGCATCCAAGCATGGCGATGTGGTCGCTTATTGCGATGTCGATACTTCCGGCAAGTTGCGTCGCGGCGGGTATGGGGCGGCGGCGGCGAAATGGACCTCAGCTCGTGGGTACGTCGATTGGCGGAAGATGATTGAGGCCAAATTCAAGAATCTTGATGGCGTCACCGTGAGTACTCCGGATCACATGCACGCACCCGTCACGATGATGGCGTTGAAGCATGGATTGGCTGTCTACACGCAGAAGCCGTTGACCCGCACGATCCATGAAGCCCGCGCGCTAACACAAACTGCTGCGGCAGCCAAAGTCTCCACGCAGATGGGCAATCAGCATCACAGTGGGGCAGGGTATCGGACGCTAGTGCGCTGGATCCGGGGCGGCCTGATTGGCAAAGTGAAAGTGGCCCATGCTTGGTCCGATCGCCCAATTTGGCCGCAGGGGCATGATCGACCGAGCGGTCGCGATCCCGTTCCGGAGGAGCTGAATTGGGATCTGTGGCTGGGCGTGGCGGCGGACCGTCCGTTCAAGAAGGAGATTTACCACCCGTTCAAGTGGCGCGGCTGGTACGACTTTGGAGCTGGGGCGTTGGGCGACATGGGATGTCACATCATTGACCCGGTTGTTTGGGCGTTAGAGTTAGCCTCGCCGCTTTCCGTTTCCTATCAGGGCCCGACGCCTAACGCTGAGACGTTTCCTGAGTCGGAAGTTCTTCGCTATCGTTTCCCGGGAACTCAGCACACCGCAGGCGAGACGTTGACAATGACTTGGTATGACGGCGGCAACCGCCCATCGTCGAAGGGGACTCACTTACCAGACGATGGGGCGATTCCCAAGCAGGGCGCGATGTTCATTGGAGAGGAGGCGACCCTCGTCTGCCAACATGGCAAAATGCCGAAGCTTTACCCGGAGGCAAAGTTCGCGACGGTCAGGCTGGCTGCCGAAGGCGCCGTGGATCATTACGGCAGCTGGGCGGATGGGATTCGCGACGGTTCGCAACCGGGCAGCAATTTCGCCTACGCGGGACCTCTTACCGAGACCGTCTTGTTGGGCGTTGTAGCCGCCAGAATCGGCGAAGGCGAACTCAAATGGGACGCGAACGAGATGCGTTTCACCAACTCTGATCGAGCGAATCGCTTTGTTGGCTGTGAGTACCGAAAGGGATGGGAAATCGAGGGGCTGTGAGAGCGGCGGGGCTTTTCGACTGGACTGCCCAGCCGCGAACCCGCGAGAGTATCACTGCCTCTCCCCAGTCGTCAGGCTACTTCTTCCGTTTCGGCTTACGTTTGATCGCCGGGGCGTCAAAGGGGCGGAGTGGAAAGATCTTGGATGGCTTGTGCTCTCGCTCCATCAGTTTATTCAGCTTGTCGACGATTTCGGGGTGTTTGTCGGCCAAATCGTTCGTCTCGCCGGCATCGGCGATCAGGTCGTACAGCTGTATCGTGAGGTTGCCTGATTGCATGTTTTGCCGGATGGCCTTCCAGCGACCAGCGCGTACGGATTGTTGGCCGCCGTAGCTGGGGAACTCTCGATACAGAAACTCTCGCTCCGGCTGGCTCTTCCCGAGCAGCGTGGGAGCCATGCTGATGCCGTCTGCGTTGGCGGGCGCGGGTCGGTCGGCGCCGACAAGTTCCAGCAGAGTAGGCATCCAATCTTCAAAGCCGCTGACACGATCGCTTTCGCCGCCAGCCGCAATCTTGCCTGGCCAGCGAACCATCGTTGGCACTCGAACTCCGCCCTCGTACAATGATCCTTTCAAGCCTCGCAGTTCGCCCACGCTCTCGAAGAACTCGTAATCGACTTCGTCTTTCAGATGGGTCGTTCCGTTATCGGACGAGAACACAACGATGGTATTGTCAGCGAGCTTGAGTTCGTCGAGCAGCCGGAGCACGTTGCCGACGTAGCGATCCATGCGAGTGATCATCCCAGCGTAAGCCGCGCGAGGAGTGAAGTGGGGCGTGTATCCGCCTCGAGGCCGCGTGAATGGCGGATCCTTCCAGCCTAGTTTCAGGTATTGCTTCAGTTCATCATCGGGAACGTGCAACGCGACATGGGGAATGATCGTTGGGTAGTAAAGGAAGAACGGCTTGTCCTTATTCGCGCGAATGAAGTTCAGAGCTTGGGCGTTGATGCGGTCCGGCGCGTAATCGGTTCCCTTGAAGATGTCGTAGCTCGCGGCATCGTTTGGATCCGAGCCCTTTTTCAGTGTCGCGTGGCCTGGGATTTCGGGCGAGTTGTTGAGCGTAATCCGTTTGTCGTCGCTCCACAGATAGGACGGATAGTAGCTATGGGCGTGGCTTTGGCAGTTGTAGCCGAAGAAGCGGTCGACGCCTTGCCTCAGCGGTTCGCCCGCCGAGCCGGGCCCGCCAAGTCCCCATTTCCCAAAAGCGCCGGTTGTGTAGCCTTGGCTTTGCATCAGTTCCGCAATCGTGATCTCGCTTGCCGGGATCGGCTCTTGGCCCTCCGGCGGAGTCGCTTTGTTGCTGCGGATGTAGGCGTGCCCGGGATGCTTGCCCGTCATCAATACACACCTTGACGTAGCGCAGACTGGGTTGCCCGAGTAGTGATGGGTCAGGCGGATGCCTTGTCTGGCGAGTCGGTCGAGATTGGGAGTTCGGATCTTTTCTTGTCCAAAGCTCCCGACTTCCCGATAGCCCAGGTCGTCGGCGACAATCAGGACCACGTTGGGCTTCTTGCCAGTTCTTGCTTGCACTTCGACGGCGGCAAAGTTGAGACAATAAACGGCGGCGAGGAAGGCAACGAGTAGGCGTCGGTTTGGTGTTGGCATCAGAGGGTCCCAGGCTGGGGGGGAGGGCATGCATTTCACAATGGGCCTTCATTGTCGTGTCCCAGCTGGGCGAATGCAAACCTCGTCAAAACGACCGGCGGCGTTGAAGCGTGTCGTGGCGAACGCCGTCCCGAGGGAATATGACTCATTGCGCCGATTTCGCCGTTCCAGGCCACTTGGCAGCGTCGCGAATTTTTAGAGAATGAACCGTTCCGCCATGGAGGGCGGTCATTCTGAAGAGCGTCACCGGCCGCTTGTGGGGCCATGCCGAAAACATGGCGGAATTTCCCACCAATGGCCGCTCTAAGCACGATGGTGGGCTCTTGCTCTATCGCGCCCTTCCTCTCTCCTTCCGCGCCGAACGATTTCTCTGCCCTCATGAAGACACTGCAAACGGTCCTGAGCTCACTGGCTCATCAGTCTACAGGGAAATGGGTGCTGTTAGCATCGTTTGTGGGGTTGGGCGCGGGCATTGGAGCGATTGCATTTCAGTTGCTTGGCCAACAGGTGGTGCGCTATACGTTGACCGAGTTTGCCGGCTATGTTCCGGCGGAGGCGGCCGGTGAGCACGCGATCTTCCCCCATCCGGAAACGGTGTTTTCGCCCTGGTTGGTGGTCCTCGTCATGGTGCTCGGCGGGATCGCATCTGGAGTAGTTGTCTACACGTTGGCGCCGGAAGCGGCAGGGCACGGAACGGATGCTGCGATTGACGCTTTTCATAATAAGCGAGGTGTGATTCGCGGCCGTATTCCCGTCATCAAGACGATCGCGTCGGCGATTACTTTAGGGACGGGCGGTTCCGGCGGCCGGGAGGGCCCAATAGCCCAAATTGGCGCTGGCTTCGGAGCATGGCTGGGCGCCCGTTTGAATCTCTCAGCGCGTGATCGACGGATCATGCTCGCAGCTGGAATGGGGGCTGGCGTGGGGGCCATCTTTCGCGCCCCGCTTGCAGGGGCGGTGTTCGCGGCCGAGATTCTCTACAGCGATGCGGACCTGGAAGCCGACGTGATCGTCCCGGCTGCAACAGCGTCGATCGTAGCTTACAGCGTTTACACTCAGTCACTCCCCGCGGAAACGCGATTCATGCCGTTGTTTGGCGACTTGAACCACACATTTCAATCGCCGGCAGAGCTGCTTCCCTATGGGATCCTCGCGGCCGTCTTAGTGATTGCCGGGATGGCGTTTGTGAAGCTCTTCTATGGCGTGCATAAGATCTTCGCTCGCCTTCCGCTCCTGCCTCACTTTCGTCCAGCGCTTGGCGCTGGACTGGCTGGCCTGATCGGCATCGGGCTCTACAAGCTGCTTGGCAGCAATCCTCAATTACTCTCCGTCTTGGGAACTGGATACGGTTCTTTGCAGGACTCGCTATCGAACGCCGGCAACGTGGGCCTCGGAATCCTGGTTCTCGTCGCCGTGGCCAAGGCGGTCACAACTTCCCTCACGATCAGTTCCGGCGGATCGGGTGGCGTGTTCGGGCCGTCGATGGTCATGGGCGGGTGTTTGGGCGCGGCGGTGGGGCTTGGTCTGCAATCGCTCTGGCCCGCCTTGGTGCCGCAACCGGAGGCCTTCGCGGTAGTTGGGATGGCCGGCTTCTTTGCCGGAATTGCCAGAGCGCCCATCTCGACGATTATTATGGTCCGCGCCATGACGGGAGACTTTGCTCTGCTCGTTCCCACCATGCTGGTGACCACCATTACATTCGTCGTCGGGCATCGCTGGCGACTCTATGCTAAGCAAGTCCCCACCCGCATGGATTCGGCGGCCCACCGAGGCGATTTCATCTACGACGTTTTGGAAGGCCTGCGCGTTCGTGATGTCTTCAAGCCGCTTGGCGACATGGTGCTAATTCACGAATCAACGAACTTGGACGAAATAGTGCATCGCCTCGCCCGCAACCACCAACACTATTTTCCCGTCGTCGATGACAACAAGGCGATGGTCGGAATCTTCACCGACGACGACGTTCGCTCGTACCTGTATAACGATGAGATATGGAAACTCGCGCTTGCCAGCGACGTCATGATCAGCGAGTATGTGTACGTCTCGCCGGATGACGACCTGAATACCGCGTTGCGGCGTTTTACATCACTTAATTTGGACGAACTGCCGGTCATTGATCCAGATGATTCCGGCCGGTTGCTGGGAATGTTACGGCGCAAAGAGACGATCGCCGCGTACAATCAGAGGCTGATGGAACACAAACAGGAATCCGCCGAAGAACTCTCGACCCGCTTTTAGTCAGCGACGCAGGAATAGGCCCCTTGCTTGGCTGGACTGTTTTGCACGAGGAGCGAATCGGATTCGTTGATTCCAACGCGAAGGGTGGAGAATCGATGCGGGAAGTAACGGAGTTCTTGCTCATCGGCAACGTCCTGGATGCTCGAAATCCAAAGCTGCTTTGCGCCGCCGAGATAGAGGCGGTTGTCGACCTGGCGGCGGATGAACCGCCGGCGTTTCGAATGCCTCGAGACATGATCTACGTGCGAATTCCGTTGGTGGATGGCGGAGCCAATTCAGCGGAATCACTATTTGTCGTTGTGAGCACCATTGCGTCGTTGCTATCCGCCGAGATCCGGACCATCGTCTGTTGCGCCGCCGGACTAAGCCGCTCGCCGGCGGTTGCGGCGGCCGCTTTGGCGTTAGCCACCAACCAGAAGCTTGAAGCGGCTCTGCTGCAGGTTAACCCGAGTGGGTCATGCCAAGTGAATAGCGATGTGATCGAGTCCATTCTCGAAGTCTTTGAGCAACTTCGTTAGGCGACCGACGGTGTAGTTCTGTGGGAGGACCGCGTTCGGGGCGATGAAGGGAGTTCGAGATGAGCAGGATGTTGTCCACTTTCTCAGCCGGGCTTTGGTTGGCGCTGGTCGTCTCGGTCCCCTGCGCGGGGCAGGTCAAGATCGCGCTAGATGACCCGCAACCGCCGCCCAACTGGGCTCTGTTGGAGCGCGAGTTGTTGCGAGCCAACACGTCGGCCTGCAGGGAGTTCTTCGGCCGATATTTCGATGAGCGTGGATTCCTCCGTTGCGTCGAACGATGGGGCGGCGATGACGGACCCGACGACGCGATTGAGAACCTCATCTACTGGCCGGTTCTTCACGCAGCCGGCGCATCGGATTCCGTGCTGTCGATGTACAAGCAGGCCTGGGAGGGCCACTTGCGACAATACACGGCCGCCAAGACCACCGACGTGCCTTTTGCTCGCGACGGAATGTACTACAAAGAGTTCCCCGTGATGTTCGATTGGCTGCACAACGCCGAAGGCCTGACGGTCTTCAACCTGCAAGGTCTCTCCGACCCTCGCAACGGCGCCTTTCAGAAGCGAGTTCGCAGGTACGCCGGATTCTACTTGAACGAAGATCCGCAAGCGCCCAACTATGACGCCGAGCACAAGATCATCCGCAGCCTTTTCAATGGAAGTCGTGGGCCGTTGTTGCGAAAGGCAACCGGCTTGGACTGGGCGGGCGACCCAATTGAAGTCGCCGGCCGTTTTCGGCCTGGCCACGGCGAAGCAAGCTACGAACAGATGGTGGCCCACTTCAAGGACTACAACGACATCGTTGGCGATCACCCGTCAAACTTACTGGCGACAGCGCTGGCGCTGAATGCCTTCATGCTGGACCATGACCCCAAGTACAAAGACTGGATCGTCGAATACGTTGGAGCCTGGCGAGACCGGATGAGGGCCAACGGGGGCCTCATCCCGTCAAATATCGGGCTCGACGGACGCATCGGAGGAGGTGCGGAGGGCAAGTGGTATGGAGGCGTTTACGGCTGGGGCTTCTCGGTCATTGTGCCTCAAACGGGCGCCATCGCCCACCGCGAGACGTTTCACCTGGGCGCTCAGGGGTTTCTCAACGCCGTCCTGTTGACCGGCGATCGCAGTTGGATGGATCCCTGGCGGAGGCAAATGGACCGAGTCAACGCGAACCGCAAAATGGCCAATGGCGTGGCCCTGTATCCCCATAAGTTTGGCGACAAAGGCTGGTACAACTTTCAGCCGAAACCCTACTCCGCGGCTGCTCGCGAGATCTATTACGTGAGCATGGATGACGCCGACCTCGAACGCGCGCCTGCAAACTCGTGGTTTGAATACCTGGCTGGCCGTAACGCAGGTTACCCGGAACAGATCCTCCGACAGGACTTCTCCCGCATTCGCTCGCGGGTCGCCGCAATGCGAGCGGACACCACGACTCCTGACACGCGGCTTGCCGATGATCCGATCAAGTTCAACCCAGCCGCCGTTCAATCCCTTGTCGAATTGATGATGGGCGGGCTTTACCCAGGAAAGACCAGCCTGATTCTGCACTGCCGCTTGCGCTACTTTGACCCGATTCGTCGACGCGCCGGCATCCCTCGCGATGTTGCTGCTCTCGTCGAACTGATGACCGACGATGAAGTTGTCGTGCAACTCGTGAACACCAACCAGCAGCACGCCAGGACCGTTGTGATCCAAGCTGGCGGATACGCTGAGCATCAGTTCGAGAAGGTTCAGTTCGGGAAGGCCAACAAGAGTATTGACGACTCGCAGCTGACGGTTCGCCTGGCGCCAGGCGCGGCCGGTCGCTTGCGTATCGCCATGCGCCGTTACGCGAATCCACCGACGCTGCGTTTCCCCTGGGACCGATAATCCGAATCGTCGTCTGGCGGATTCGTCAGACGACTCGAGGGCCGACTCAAAGTTCGCGTATCGGTTGGCCCTGGCTGAGAATTGGAATCGGGCGACCTGTGTGGTCCGGTATCGACGCTTGGTGGTCGATGCCAAGGTGTCCGTAAATCGTAGCCAGCAGATCTTTGGGCGAATACGGTCTTTCCGTCGGGAACTCGGCCTTCGCATTTGTGGCCCCAACCACTTGCCCCATGCGGAGCCCGCCGCCGGACACGAGTGCCGTGTAGGCTTGCGGCCAATGGTTGCGGCCGACTCCTTGACTGTTCTCGCTGAGCCTTGGCGTGCGCCCGAATTCGCCCATCACGACGACCATGATTTGCTGGTCGAGGCCTTGGCGAAAAATATCTTCAATCAATGCCGACAATGATTGATCCAGGTAGGGCAAACGAGTTCGCATATAGTTGCCGAAGTGGCCGGGCCGCCCGGCGTTCATGATGTGATCGTCCCAATTGGTGAACTCCTGACCCGACTTCGGTGTGTTGACATACAGCGTTACCACTCCGGCGCCTGCCTCGGCCAAACGTCGCGCGAGTAGACAGCCTTGCCCCCAAATGTTCCGCCCATACCGGTCGCGAAGATCATCCGACTCCTCGTTCAGATCAAACGCGGTCGCCGTCTCGCGGCTCGTCAACATGCGAAAAGCGAGTTCACGAAAATTGTCGGTCGCCACGAGCTCGCGATTCAGGTCGAGATCGTTACGCAGCCGGTCGAGTTGGGCGAGCAGCAACCTGCGTTCAACCAACGCCTGACCGTTGCGGCCGGAGACAATGTTCAGCTGCGGAGCGTGAAAGTCTCGCTGAGAGGGATCGCCGACTTGGAATGCGGCATGGTGCGAACCGGCGTATTGCGGTCGCGTCATGTACAGCCGATTGGGGATGGCCACGTACGGCGGAATCGCTCGACCTTGCATGCCCCGCATTTTGCTTAAGATGGAGCCAAGGTCCGGGTGTTCGCTCTTCGATTGCGATGTGGGGTCGGCCTTGCTCGGCGTCTTGCCCGTAAGGACTTCGATGCCGCCGTCACTGTGGCTGCTCATTGTATGGTGAAGTGATCGGACCAAAGAGAACTTGTCGGCGATCTTGGCCTGCAACGGGAACAGCTCGCAGATATCCATACCGGGCACGTTCGTCGGAATCGGCGAGAAGACGCTACGGTAGGAACTCGGCGCATCGGGCTTCAGGTCATAGGTTTCCAGCTGTGATGGGCCGCCATGGCAATACAAGAGGATTACGGATGTGCTCTTTGCCCGCTCGCCGGCTTCGGCTCGGGCGGCGATCATGTCGGCGAGTGTGAGTCCGCCCAAACCGAGCGCGCCGACCTGAAGGAACGCTCGGCGCCGAATGGGGCCTAGGCACGGTTTCGCCATTTGGTTTGCTCCATCTGGTCTCGTTACTGGCCGTCGCCCCTCAGCCGTTTGCGCATCAAGAATTCTATCGGATTCGCATGTAGGAAGAAACGGAAACCTGCGATGTGTCGCGCCGATTGCGCTGATCTTGCGGGATCAATCGAGTCGGTGCTGCCGATTCCGCAAACTGACGCGTCGATCCGACGGGGACTGAGTTCTGGCGACCTAGTGTTCTAAATGGGTAGTTAGGAACGCCGCTCACACCACAGGCCCCAGCTAAGACGTTTCAGATTCTGATGAACCGACGTGTTGTAATCACTGGATTGGGCTGCGTAACCCCGCTTGGGTCACAGACTCAGGCGGTCTGGGAAGCCCTTACAGGCGGACAGTCGGGGGTCGCCGAGATCACTAACTTCGACGCGAGCTCTTTTCCCGTCCGCATTGCGGCTGAGGTGAAGGGATGGTCGCTGGGTGATTATGGCGAGGGCTTGCTGGCCTGGGAGCGACACGCCCGGCAGACTCAATTCGCGATTGGTGCGGCGCTTAAGGCGTTTGAGTCATCCGGCGTTTCGTCCGCCGCGATGGACCCGAGTCGCTGCGGAGTCTACCTCGGTTGCGGCGAGGTGTTTCCCGAGTTGACTCGACTGACGATGGCCATCGGCACCGCGTGCGCTGGCGGCCAGATGGAGGCAGGGCGGTTCCAGCAACATTATACAGCTGTGACGCCGCCTCAAATCGACTCGACCATGGAACCAGGCGCCGCGGTTAGCGCTATCGCTGGCCTGCTCGGGCTCGAAGGTCCCAGTGTGAATTTCACTAATGCGTGTGTGTCGAGCGCGGCGGCCCTTGGCGAAGCGAAAGAGGCGATTTGTCGCGGCGATGCCGACGTGATGGTGGCGGGCGGCGCCCATAGCATGATCAACGCCACCGGCATCACCGCATTCAGCCGCCTCAAAACGCTCAGTCTGAGAAACGACGACCCACAAGCTGCGTCGAGGCCGTTTGACCGCGACCGCGATGGATTCGTTGCCGGCGAAGGTGCGGCGATTATCGTGTTGGAGGAACTTCAGCACGCGAAGAACCGAGGTGCTGAGATCTGGGCGGAGCTGCGAGGATACGGATCAGCTCACGATGCCTACCGCGTGACGGACCTGCGCCCCGATGGTCAAAGCGCCGCCCGCAGCATGCGACTAGCCCTGCGAGACGCGAAGCTCTCTGCAGCAGACATCGCTTACGTCAACGCCCACGGATCCAGCACCGTCGTCAACGACTCGGTCGAAACCACGGCGATCAAGAAGGCGTTTGGCGAATCGGCTCGCGACCTCGCCATCTCAAGCACCAAGAGCATGACGGGGCACCTGACGACGGCCTGCGGCGCGCTCGAAGTCCTGTTCTGCATCCTGACCGCTAAGCACGGCGTCGCGCCGCCGACTATCAACTATGCGAATCCGGACCCCGACTGCGATCTCGATTATGTTCCGAACATCGCCCGCGAGCTGAACTGCGAGCATGTGATGAATAACAACTTTGGGTTTGGCGGACAAAACGTGGCGCTCGTCGTTTCCCGTTTTGACGGCTAAGACGATCGACAGCATCACGGTCACTCTGTCGCTGCCTCCCAAATCACCACGCCCATGTGGTAGTGATCGCAAATTGGGCTTTGCTTCGCGTAGTAGGCGGTAACGATCCTGCCGTCAGCACGTTGCACGCTTGAAGGATATCCGCAATCGGAACCGAGTGTTCTTGCGAGCCGGATCGGCGAGCCCCACGTCTTGCCCTCATCACTGCTCAATCTTGCCAGCACTCCGAATTGACCTTTCACGCGGTTCCCGTAGCTCAACAGTAATCGACCGCCCCTCAATCGCGTGATGTGTCCATTGATTTCGTTCCTCTTCGTTACTCGCTGCGGGCCCTTCCAGGTCAGGCCATCGTCTTCCGAAGCAAACAGTTCCACGGCGTCAATCCGCGCCGCCGCAAGCCATCGAGCGCCGCCGGCGTGAAACAAAGATGTTTCGTTGTGCCGTGGTCCGATGATCTGCCCCTTTTGCCATGTCTTCCCATGGTCGTCACTGCGAAACTGCCACGACCGCCATGAGCTGATCTTTGTGCTCTTTGTTTCGTCGACAAACTTCCCTTGATAAGTCGATGCTCGCAGCGAACCGTCCTTGGCCACGACGATGTCTCCAAACGGAATGTGCTCAGACCAGCCTGTTTCGCGAGCTGGAAATTTCTTGGTTTGAGTCCATGTCTTCCCGCCGTCGCTTGAAATGCTGACCCATGAGCGGAGTATGTCGTCGCGGAAGGGCCGCTGCTTGGGCCGCTGTGGTTGCTTCTCGTTCGTCCAACCGGAGCAAAGCACGATCAGATCGCCGTTTCCAGCCAGCCCAGCGGCGTGATTCATCCGCACCGTGTTGGGTCCGTGGGGCGCGGGGTTGCCGCGCTTCTCCCACCGGTCGCCATCCGTGCTGGCCCAGCATTCGATCTCTCCCGCCATCCCGCCGTGTGAAGGTTGATTGTGAATGATGGCGATGATCGTGCCGTCCGGCATGGGCGTCAGGTTTGGCCAGGCGCACACGTTTTCTATGGCGACAATGTGCTTCGCATTTACGGCCTCCAATTCAGCAGCTGCGATAGGACCCACACCGGTGATCGCGAGAGCGACAAGTTGTATCAGAAATCGATTCATGGCAAGTTCTTCCTCGATAAACAGGTCATTACTTTGTCTGTGTTTCCAATCGCTTGACGACTTCCGACGGTGGTTTCCAACCGTATGAACGTTTGACATCAGGCGCGTAAGCACAGGTGACCGCGAACAAGGTCGTGGTTCTTGCTTTCTTCGGCGGTACGTTGATTTGCAGCTGGGTGAAGCCGTTGGCAAACCAGCTTTGGTAGCCGTCTGTGGGGCTTTTGCGGAGTAGGCGACCGTTGAGTCGCACATCGAGCAGTTCAGGTTTGCGATAGGGGATGCGCAATCGAAGACCGATGCCGTGCTCGATGGGCGGGTCCGCAGCAGCTCTTGCTGTCGCACTTTGCTCAGCGTACAGCTTGATTTCCGGCCCGGAATTCACAAAGCTCCCGACAGCGGCTGCTTGCATCCCTTGTACGCCCCCGATGTTGGCGATGAATCGGTCCGGATCAGAATCGATCAGTTCGGCGGCCTCCTTTGTCGTTGCGACAATGTAGGTGTCGCGGCCATCGGTTTGGGGATAGAGTACGCCTTGAGAAAACTCAGACTGCCGTTGCCAGAGCTCGATTCGGCTTTGGCGACGTTCGGCGGCGGTGCGGCCCCAGGCTGTCACGTAGTGCCCGATGAGTGACTTTACGCGATTGACCGGATAGCCGGTCACGGGTTGGTCCTGCCAAGACTTGTTGCCGATGTCCAACAACCCTTTCAACCTGGCGACGCCGCTTTCTTCCCAGCCGACTTCAAAAGCAGACAACATCGTGTGGTACCGGGCATAGCCGTACTGTGCGGTGTAGAAGTTGGGTCGCCCACGCCACAGTTGGTTCGCAATGGGCTGCATCGCTGGTCCCCAATAGGCCCGTTGAGCATCGGCCTCGAAGCGGTCTGACGGATAGCCGGCTTTTACTCCCGCTGCGACGATCGCCTCCGTGACTCGCCAGTCCCACGGTCTCAGTGCGTAGTTGGAATACGCCGAGCCGGTGACCTCGAACATTGTTTGCCCCTGATATCGCGAGCGGTCGCCGAGCTTCTCAAGCGGGTACTCTTGCAATCCGATGCCGTGTATGTCGGCATGCATTTCCGGCTGGTACCGATCAACCACCGCAAGGAATGCTTTGACCTCCGGCGATTTATCCAGCGCCTTGTACGTCATCGTTTTGAAATCCCAATTCTGCGGGCCGCCGCCAGTGTAAGGGTCGATTCCGTTTGCATTGCCGAAGCGGTCGGATACAAAGAACGCGTTGGGATTGTTGATCGGCATCAACAGCACGATTTGCCGGCGACGCGTTTCCGCCGCGTGAGGAGAGTCGCCGAGCAACCACTCGGTCAAATGCAGGATCGTCGTTGTTCCCGTTCGTTCCGGCCCACCGTGTAAGGATGTGATCAGGCAGATTTGCTTGTCACTGTCGGCGACTGTCGCGTCTGTAATCTTGAGCAGATGGATGCCCATGCCCTCGGCGGACACGCCCACGCGTTCGACGCCTAGCGTCTTGGGGTTCTGTTCCGCCCAATATTCAAGCGTAGCCTCATACTCCTTTCGCGTGACACGATGAACTTTCTCGGTCCACGGACGCGGCATCCTCGCCAAGCGAGCCTGGATGTTGTCATCATCATCCGCCGCGCGAGCTGAGGGCAGAGCGAACGCGTTCAGGGCCACAAGGAAACTGCAAATAAACAACGGCCATGCGCATTGAAGTCGAATCCGTGACTGTGCAGGTTCAGCGGTCTTCCCACACCTGACGAACGCCAGTGGACTATTCATTGGAGATCTCCAGCGATTGATTCATGAAGTCGATTACGATGGGTAAGGCCTGCCGCACATTATCGAACGTGTGCTTTCCCTTGAGCAATCTCCACTCGTGTTTGACGCCGAGATGTTTCAGGCGGCGAGTGAAGTTTTCGTTCATCATGCGGTCGAATGCCTGGTCGGCCGAAATGACCAGGACCGACGTGTTCTTGAGTCGTTCGGCCTGCGTGATGGGGTTTAGGCGACGCCAGTCTTTCGGGTCACTGCCGAATCGTTCGATTGGCACTTCGTAGCTTTGTCCATCAGGGAGTCCCCGGCGAGGAAAGTCGAGCAGGCCGATGATCGGAGCGACGGCGGCGAACTGTTTCGCGTGGGTCTCGGCATACAGCGTGCAGCCGTATCCGCCCATAGACCAACCGCTAAGACCGCGGCTCTGGCGCTGCGGACTCAAGTTGAAGTGCGAGTCGGCGGCATCAATGACCTCTTCGACGTAGGTTTGATAGCGGTCGCCGGATTGAACGGGTGAATTGATGTACCAACCGTCATCGCCATCGGGCAACACGGTGACGAAGGGCGCCGCAAGCAGCAACTCACGGGACCGCTGGTCATCGATCAACGTTCGCTCGTGTCTCCCGCGGCCGTGAAATAGAACCAGCACAGGCCACGGCCCGCCGGATTGGTCGTACTTACGCGGCAGTACGACACAGAATGTTTTGTCTCGGTCGAGCGTGTGGCTATGAAACGTCATCGCTCGTATTCGCGGGGCCAACTGCTCGACCGACATGTTCTCCGTTTGCCTTTTCTCAATTTGGCGGACGGGATGGCCGAGCAAACCGTAGCGTTGGCGCTGTTGGTGTGCGGTCCAAAAAAACGCCACCGCGCGACCGCCGCGGACAACGGGACTAATGTGCCCGCCGTACGCCACCCTGTTCGGCTGCGACCCCGCACTCAGATACCGCTGCGTCGGATCGGCGGGACTGAACGGTCCCTCGGGTCTGTCGGAAACCAGGTGGGCGATCTTCATGCCGCCTTTGACCAAGTGTTCGATGACCAGCAAATGAACGTCTTCGTTGACAACAAACGCGCCGGTGAGTTCCTGAGCTCGGACGGTTGCGGGCCGCGGCGTGATCGGCCGAGCTGCGGGCCATGCCCCTGGTTGCTCCGGAGTGGCGGATGACGAGTGGACAATCCGATACCCCCCCGGTCCAGTTCGCCGGTGATACAGGTGTACCCTTTGATCGCCCGCTACGGTCAGCACCGCCGGATCGTCGTCTTCACCCTCGAGGTCGCTGATGGCGTGGCTGGACTTGGTCCAGGGCAGGTCTTCAGGGTCGGCTCCTGACCATGCCAGCCCGATGCCACGTTGCTCGAACCGCTTCGTGCGCCGCGCACTGAAGGGAACGTAGAGTTTGCCCCGCGTAAACGTCATGCCGGCGGGACTCGCCACACCGAACTTATCGTTCGCTCTCGGCTGCGTTCCTTTCTCAACGGCGACGCCGTGGTACTTCCACTTCGCCAAGTCGGGGCTGGACCAGAGGTGGATTTCAGTCCCATACGTGTTCGGGTGGTGTTGGCTGGCCAGCGGAACAACGTCCGCGACCAAGTAGTACTTGCGTTTGACGGGATGCCAGGCAATGGCGTGTTCACGAATGCTGGCTTCACCAATTATCGAGTCCGCGGCCAGCTCGACTTGAAAGCTCCGAGTGCGATCGTACTCGATCGGCGCCGCGGCTTGCATTGCACCTTGGTGAAACAACAACCCGACCGCGCACGACAACGCAGGCAGGAGATGTCTGGTCGGATCGCGGCCCGTTGCGCGAGCAGTCATGCCGTCACTCCAAATCGCTGGCGAGTTTGAGTACGGTAATCTAGCATAGGGCAGGGCGTGTTTGGAAAACGCGGTGGTAAAGCGGACCACTCGGCGACGGCCCGCTCATTGACGCCCGGTCGCCAGATGTGCCATTTGATACAGTTCCATAAATCCCATTTCCATCGGAGTTCCTGTGCCAATGCCTCGCTTCCTATCCAGTGTTCCGTTCAGGTCGGTTGGAATCAGGTTGGTTGGAGTCGCCATGCTGTTCATGGTGTGCGATGCGGTGATCGCCGATCAATCGCAGCCCGCTGGCTTGCGCCCCAACGTTCTGTTCATTGCTGTCGACGACTTGCGTGTGGAACTGGGTTGTTATGGACGCACGATTGTCAAGTCGCCGCACATCGACCGGCTTGCGCGGCAGGGGACGTTGTTCACGCGAGCATATTGCCAGCAGGCCGTCTGCAATCCGTCCCGAGCGTCGCTACTGACCGGACTAAGACCCGAGACCTTGGGCATCTGGGATTTGCCGACCCATTTTCGGCAGCGCCGCGCGGAGATCGTCACTCTGCCGCAACACTTCAAACAGAACGGCTATCACACTCGAAACATCGGCAAGATCTTTCACAACTGGCGACAGGACGATTACAAAGGCGATGCTGTTTCGTGGAGTGTTCCGGCGGTTATGCACTATGCAACACATGGTTCCGACACGGCTGTTGTCGAAGGCCGTGTCCCGCCCGACCTATCGGGAGTGCCTCGAACCGAAATCCGTGACGTGCCTGATGAGGCCTATTTTGACGGGCGCATTGCATCGAAAGCGGTCGCCGCGTTGCAGGAGCTCAGCCGCCAGAAACAACCGTTCTTTCTGGCTGTCGGTTTTTGGAAACCCCATTCACCATTTAACGCTCCGAAACGGTATTGGGATCTCTATCCGCGTTCAGCCATCAAGCCGCCACCTAATCCAACTCCGCCTCGGAACGTACCGGACATCGCGATGCACAACTCACGAGAGATTCTCGGTGGATTCCGATCTCGCCCAGGCGGTCGCCCCACAGCCGAGGAGGTGTTGGCGCTGCGGCACGGCTACTACGCAGCAACCAGCTTTGCCGACTCGCAGGTGGGACGCGTCCTGAGTGAATTGGAACGGCTGAAATTGCGTGAGAGTACGATCATCGTGCTCTGGTCCGATCACGGCTTTCATTTGGGCGAGCACTCATTGTGGGCGAAGACATCGAACTTCGAACTCGACGCGCGTGTGCCGTTGATCGTGGCCACACCGCAGCACAAGGCGGGTCAGCGAACCGACGCTCTCGTAGAATTGCTCGACCTGTTTCCGACTCTGGTCGACCTCTGCAGCTTGCCTCCGCTGGGGCATTTGCAGGGCAAGAGCTTGAGACCAGTGCTCGACAATCCAGCGGCCGAGATCAAGCGGGCGGCCTTCACATGGCACCCGCGGCCCGCTTACCCACGCGCTGGCAGCAACCCCGATGTCATGGGCTACTCGATGCGGACTAAGCGGTTCCGCTACACCGAATGGCGCAAGTTCGGCAGCGAAGAAATCGTCGCTCGCGAGCTGTATGATCACGACAGCGACTCGCCCGAAACCGTCAACATCGCGCAGCAACCAGCATTCGCTGAGCCACTGAAGAAGCTCCACACGCTGATGCGAAAAGAAAGATAAACGTCATTGGCCCGCCACCATTTTCTCTTGTGCTTTTTGTGTTCTTCGTGGCCGTTAAATGAACTGAGAACGTGGCCACAAAAAACACGAAGAGACACGAAGAGAGACCAGCGATTCCGTCTTGGGGCGTCAGCATGTCACTCGACTGTCTTTCATGGCCGCCGAACTTCGCTTAAGGTGTTACTTCCTCGACCGCGCGGCGAAATGTCAGCGTTTGGCACTCCGGCGCTCCATTCAGGAAGAAGCGTGTTGAGGCCTGGCTCGATTCCTTTTCACCGACCGGCCCGTTGCCGGAGACGCCATTCTAACAGCTCTTTCAACCATTTTGATCGACCGGATTCGCCATGCAAATCACCGCTGGACACTTGCTTTCCGCTTTCATCCTCGCGTTGGCGTTGGTCGATTCCGCGTGTGTCGCGGACGACAAGGAATGGAAGCTCCAGCCACTCAAGTACAACCACCCCGGACTGAAGGTCGACCTTGGCGTCGGTTTGTGGGCGTGGCCGATGCCGATGGACTACGACGGCGACGGCGACATGGATCTGCTCGTTGCCTGCCCAGACAAACCATCCAACGGCGTCTATTACTTCGAGAATCCGACGCAGGATCCGTCGATCAAGATGCCTGTGTTTAAGGCGGGAGTTCACATCGGCAAGACGACGCACAACTTCCAAGTTAGCTATGTTGGCGGAACGCCGCGCATTCTGAAGCCCGGCTTTGAGTTTCCGCGTGACGCGGCGACTGGCAAGTTCGACTTCGACCATCCGAAGCGAATCTACCCGAGGACGAACGTCCACGAGAACGGTGTTCGCGCCAACATGTGGAGATACATCGACTATGACGGCGACGGCGACCACGACCTTGTTGTCGGCGCAGGCGATTGGACCGATTACGGTTGGGACCACGCGTACGACAATCACGGCCGCTGGCGAAATGGTCGGCTGCATGGGTACGTCTACCTGATTGTCAATGAAGGCTCCGACGCCAAGCCCGCTTACTCGGGCCTGCCGCGAAAGCTGAATGCCGGCGGCGGCGAGATCGATGTGTACGGCTGGCCGTCGCCCAGTTTTGGCGACTTCGACAACGACGGCGACCTCGACCTGCTTTGTGGCGAGTTTCTGGATGGATTCACTTACTTCGAGAACATCGGCGCGCGCGGCGAGCCTGTCTACGCAGCCGGGCAAAGGCTGGTGAATCACCTTGGCGCCCCGCTGGTCATGGATTTGCAGATGATCACCCCGACCGCTGTCGATTGGGATCGCGATGGCGACCTCGATCTGATTGTCGGCGACGAAGATGGGCGTGTTGCGCTGGTTGAAAACTCTGGTGAGATGAATGGCAAACTACCCGTCTTCGCGTCGCCAGTCTACTTTCAACAGCAGGCCGACACGCTCAAGTTTGGGGCGCTGGCCACGCCGTTTGCGTACGACTGGGATGGGGACGGTGACGAGGACATCTTGTGCGGCAACACGGCAGGTTACGTCGGCTTGTTTCAGAATCTCGGCAAGGCGCAAAATGGCTTGCCGAAGTGGGCCGCGCCGACGCGGTTGATGGCTCGAGTTGGCGGCAGCGATTCGCAAGCAGCGCGGCCGTTCCGCGTACTGGCGGGAAGCAACGGTTCGATTCAAGGGCCTTGTGAAGCAAAGTGGGGTTATACGACCCTCTCGGTGGCGGACTGGGACGGCGATCAGGATCCGGACATCGTCTACAACTCGATCCTCTCGCGGGTAAAACTGCTCCGAAACGACAACGGCACGCTTGTCGATGCCGCCATGGCCAGTGACGCCGCCGAGGCCCATCCTCGTTGGTATTGGTGGGAGACTCGGTCCAGTTCCGCGCTCACTCAATGGCGCACTACGCCCGTCGCCATCGATTTTGATGCTGACAGAAAGCTGGATCTGGTCGCCTTGGATCAGGAAGGCTACCTAACGTTGCGGTCCGCCGGTGGACAATCGAAACGGATTTTTGTCGACGAAAACAATCAACCACTGCAGCTGAATCCGAAGTCGTGCGGCAGTTCCGGCCGATTCAAATTGGCGGTCGTCGACTGGGACGGGGACTCTCGGCTAGACGTCTTGGTGAATTCGCAAAACGCCGCGTGGTACCGCAATTGTGAAGATCGTAATGGAAAGATCGTCCTCAAGAAGATCGGCAACCTCGCTCGGCGGAACGTGGCTGGCCATACGTCTAGTCCCGCCGTCTGTGACTTCAACGAAGACGGCAAACCGGATTTGCTCGTCGGCGCCGAGAACGGCAGGCTCTACCACATCGCCCATGAAGACTGCATTCGCTACAAGGGCGATCAACTTCGAGCTGCCTCGCCCCGCTCAATACCCGCACCGCAGTTTCCCGGATTCGTTCGTGAGGAATTTGTCTTTACGAGTGCGAGCTTTCCCGAATGCCATGCCTCAACGATTTGCCAAACGACTCGCGGTTTGGTTGCCGCATGGTTCGGCGGTAAGAAGGAAGGAAAGCAGGACGTTGGCATCTGGGTCAGCTATCACGATGGCTCGCGCTGGTCGGCTCCCAAAGAGTGGGCCAACGGCGTCCAACACAACGGTCTCCGTTATCCGTGCTGGAACCCAGTGCTATATCAACCGCCCGGAGATGCGCCGACGCTTCTGTTCTTCAAAGTCGGCCCTCGCCCGAACAGCTGGTGGGGCGAGTGGATGGTGAGTTACGATCGGGGGCGCACGTTCCGCGAGCGGAGCCGTTTGCCCGAGGGAATCGACGGACCGGTGCGCTGTAAGCCCATTCTGCTTTCCGATGGCCAGACTCTGCTCTGCGGGTCTTCGACCGAGTACGACGGTTGGCGCGTCCACTTCGAAACGGCCCTGCTGTCGGGCGGCCGACCTGGCGGAATCTGGAACCGCATCGGTCCGATCAATACGGCGGAAGAGTTTAACGCCATTCAGCCGACGTTCCTGCGGCACGCCGACGGCAAGTTGCAAGTGTTATGCCGAACCAAAGAAAGTGTGGTGGCGACGAGTTTCTCGAAGGACGAAGGGCGAACATGGTCGAAGATGACGGCGACGAATTTGCCCAACCCGAACTCGGGCATAGAAGTGGTCACTCTCAGCGACGGACGGCATTTGCTGATCTATAACCATCTCGGCTCGGGGAAGACTGGCTGGGGGCGTCGCGGTCTGTTGAACCTGGCGATATCGGTTGACGGCTTGCGCTGGCGCAAGGTTGGCGTATTGGAACAGGAAGAGAAAGCTGAGTTCAGCTATCCTGCGATCATTCAAACGCGCGACGGCTTGGTTCACATGACCTACACATGGAAACGTCAGCGAATCAAACATGTTGTAGTCGATCCAGTCAGGATCAAAGCCGGCGAGCCGCTTGGTCTCAGCAGCTGGCACTCCGCGAAATAGACGTATGCTCTAGTCGCTTGGAGATCATGCAGGGAATCATCTCTTCGCGCGGGCAGAGTTGGTCAGAGAATCGACGTCGGCGATTCGGATCCTGAGCACTTCGACAGTCTGTTTGCCGCCGGCGAAGGCGATCAACAAGTGCCCGTCGTGCTCCATCACGTGCGGGTAGTCGACGTGGCGGCCACCCACGAGGTATCCCATCCGGTTGAAGACCATGCCGTCATCACTGATCGCGATGACCAGCGGATCGCGTTTTCGCGGATTGGCGTTCGATACGAGTACGTACTTTCCATTGCTCAGCCGCAGCCCGTTGAGCTTTGACGTGGCGTCGGGAAAATTCGTCTTCACAGGCTTGCTCCAAGTCCGTCCGCTATCGACAGAGAATGAGCGAAAGAGGTAGCCGCTGCGTCGGTTGTCGCGGAATAACGCCATCAGATTGCCGTCGGGCAGCGTCCACCAAAGCGGCTCTTCGGCGGACAGTTCGCTTTCGGACCCAAGCACCGGAAACGACTCCCATTGGTTGATCGCCTCCGTTCCTCCGACGAGAAAATGGACACCGGTCTTCTTGTAATCGTGAGGCCGCCGAGACATCATCCACTGACCCGTGGGCAATTTCTTGGGCGGGAAGTTGTTGATGGTGTTGTCGAAGACGACGCCGGCATCATGCCAGGTCGCGTCGTTCAGGTTGAGGCGAAACGCGCGCAGCGCAAGGCTCGGTCCAAAGAATCCGCCAGACTCATCCAGTGACACCAGCGCAAACAACTCGCCGTCTCGCTGCCAGAATCCGCGTGAAATGTATCGCAAGCCGCTTCGAGTCCATTTGCCGTAGAACTCCGAGTCCTTATCGGCGCCGGGCGGCGGTGGAGTGAGAAACTTCGGCTGGCTCCATTTCAAGCCGCCCTCGCTCGTGGCAAACTTGACTCGCTGGCCGACGCGGTCTTCGCGAGCCGGGCCGTCGCTCCACATCGCCCAGAATCTGCCGCCGTGATGCACTAGATAGTTGTGCTGGTTGACGCCTTTGGCCGCGCGGACGTCGTTGATCACAGTATGTTGACTCGGCACACGCGGCAATCCGGCGAAATCGATTCGGCGTGGATCGCTCGGAACCCAGTCTCCCGCCAGCATCTTCGGCGACTGCGGGTTACGTTGTGGGTGCGGCGAGTCCGACGGCTTGGCGCACATCGCTGGAACGGCCAGCAGACAGAAAGGCATTGCCAACAGAAAACGAGGTGCACTGATCATATTGAGATTCTCATTCGCAGCGGTGTCGGTTTCTACATGTCGGTCGATGTCGATTGACCCTGCCCATCGGCTGAAAGTCTGCCTACTCGGGAGCAATGTCGTTGACGATGATCTCGAGCTCTTCCATGTACGGCGCGTGCTTGGAATTCACGGTGGAAGTTAGTCTCAGTCCGAGCTCGTTGGCCCCGCGAAACGGCGGGCAATTGCTCAGAGAAATTTCGAACCGTTGCCCGGAGAGAGCGCCGCGACGTTTGCCAACGGGAAACCGTTTGATCTTGGCTCTGTCGACGCGCTGACCATTGATGTCGACCTGCAGGTTGTCCGCACTGGTGAGGTGGTAAACCCAAAAGGTGAGCTGTCCGGATAGTTTCCGGCCATCGCGTCCATCGGCCATCCGAAACGGGAAGACGAGCCGTTTTCCTGCGTCGTTGTCGTCGAACTTTAGGACGGGACTGTTGACATGACCGAGCGGGCTGCTTCCTTCGTCATACCATGGGTAGTTGCGGCTAGGCGGCTTGCGGCCCGATATGCCTTTGCCCATCGGCAAGTAGCGATAAGTGCGCGGGCCGGCGAACACATTCTTTTTCGAGCGGACGGCCTGTGTCCAACGCGCGATGCGTTGCTGTTGCTGGGGAGTCGCGGTCACTTCGTCGCCGAAGTGAATTCCGACATTCCAGAAGGAAATACTGTCAGCTCCCCATGTGTAGTAATTGGCAGCGGCTCCGCGGGCTTCCGACTCGGTAATCAGCATGCCAAGATAGCTGGTCGATTTGTGTTTGGCGGACATCGCGTTTGGTCGGTCCAACACACTCGGAGGACCGCTGTCGAGAGAACCGATCATGTTTCCCATCACAACGATCGTGTCGACTCCAGCTGGTTTCGTGAAACGCGTGAACTCATCGACTCGCAACTGCGGATCGGTATTGTTCCATGTCGATACGACTACATAATCAATCCATCCGTGACGGACCCACGTCTCCACGTCGAGTCCTGCGAGCCAGCAAGTGGCAATCGACTCGGGTACGCGGACACCCAAGGTCAGGCGATCTCGGCCGCGATGCTCTGCGGCCGCCGTGAGCGTCTCGCGAATTCGGCCTAGGTAACGGGTCATCACCTGTGATTTCTCGCGCCCCTTGTTGCGGGGGAAGTGTTTTGCCCAGCGAACAAAATTAAGTTCCAATCCATCGACATCGTACTCTTCGACGATTTCCCGCATGATGCCCAGCCGATGGTTGCGGACCTCGGCATGCGAGTAATCGAGGGCTGTTTCGTTCGTGCGACCGTCAGGTTGTTTGATGACGAATTGCGGATGCTCGATAGCGAACTTGGGGCAGAGCGGGTTGGTAGGGCTGAGACTCCTGTGGTGTGTGTCACTCATACGGATTGCCGCAAGCACCTCCTTGCCCTTGCCCTGCATGTGCTCGGTTACGAGTTTCAACGCGTCTGTTCCTTCGGCCCGCAATCCTCGAATTCCCGGCGTCCAACCTTTCGAGTAGTCCTTCCCAAAACGGTCGCCGAATGTCTCCCCCGTTTTGGAATCGAACGTGCACAGATCGGGCGTCGCGGCGAGAAACACGAAGGTCGAAAAGGGAACAGCCTTAGCTTCCTTGTCCAGCCAAGATCTAACGAAGCTCGACGTCCCTTTCAACGGCGCTTCGCCGAGCATCTGGGCGTCGTCGTTGAAGACAACTCGCGGGTTGCCGTCTTCGGCATACGACGGGCAGGCAGCCAACACAATCATGATAGTGGTCGCGATCAAGCTACCAACGAGCCGTGTCATGAGATTCGCTCCTGGATCGCGCGTCAATCTTGTTGTCGTGCTGCTGTCAACCGATTATAGCCATGGATTGAGAGACTGCGGAGACGGCAGCCGGGAACCAAGCAGCCGGGAACCGGGGCTGCGTTGATTCGCTGAGGACGCCTGGAGGGGATTTGGGCTAAGCTAATAAGCCGTCTCGGCGCCAGGGATTTGGTTTCGCGGCCAAAGGCAAGTATTCTGAGGAGTGCGAGCGGCTTGAGGTCGCTGGGGCGAATGATCTCGGTGAGCATTGCCTTAACGTCACAATACGATCTTGTTCCGTATCGCCGGTGAGTTGCTACCCGCTGAGCCAAAGGACGATTGAATGTCTTCCGTGATTATGCGTCTCCTGCCTTTCGCTTCGGCGATCTTGCTGTTGGTTGCTGCGCGAGTAGGCCTTGCCGGAGAATCAGACGAGGTCGCGTTCAGTCGTGACATCTTGCCATTGTTATCCGAGCGATGTTTTCTCTGCCACGGCCCCGATGAAGGAACTCGTGAATCAGATTTTCGACTCGACATTCGAGAATCTGCGACTTTGGAACGCGAAGGGGCGTTTATCGTCAAGCCTGATGAGCCTGACGCGAGTGTGATCATGGAACGGCTTACGACAGATGACGAAGAGCTGATGATGCCACCGCCCGACTCAGACCGAGAGCAGTTTACTTCACAAGAGATCGGGCGAATCAAACAGTGGATTAAGGAAGGGGCCCAGTGGTCGGCCCATTGGGCGTTTGTTGCGCCGATTCGCCCGAGTCCGCCCCGCGTAGAACAGAAGGACTGGGTTCACAATCCGATTGATGCGTTTGTGCTACGTCGACTGGAAGAGGTGAGCGTCGGACCATCGCCCCGAGCGGAGCGAGTCACGCTGCTTCGTCGACTCAGTCTCGATCTGATCGGTTTGCCGCCCACGATCGAGGAGATAGATTCTTTTCTCGCGGATGAAAGCGAGGGCGCTTACGAGAAACAAGTGCTCCGCCTGCTCAAGTCACCTC
The DNA here is from genome assembly GCA_964635375.1 of uncultured Pirellulaceae bacterium. GTDB lineage: Bacteria > Planctomycetota > Planctomycetia > Pirellulales > Pirellulaceae > CAZMNY01. The sequence goes on from CAZWOU010000019.1 coordinate 56,665, forward strand.
ATTATGGAGAGCGGTGGGGGAGAATTTGGCTCGACGCAGCTCGTTATGCGGATTCGGACGGGTTTGAGAAAGACAAGCCGCGAGAGGTCTGGTTCTATCGGGACTGGGTCATCAACGCGTTGAATCGAGACCTTCCCTACGATCAGTTTGTCATCGAGCAGATCGCCGGCGACTTGTTGCCCAACGCCACTCAAGACCAAATCGTAGCGACCGGTTTTCTTCGCAACTCGATGCTGAATGAGGAGGGCGGCGTTGATCCGGAGGAGTTTCGCATGCAGGCGATGTTCGATCGCATGGATACGATTGGCAAAGCGGTTCTCGGCTTCACGGTTCAGTGTGCTCAATGCCACAGCCACAAGTATGATCCGTTCACCAAACGCGATTACTACCAGATGTTTGCCTTTCTGAACAACAGCCACGAAGCGCAGCCAAGCGTCTATACTCGCCCGCAGCAATCAAAGCGCGACGAAATCGCCCGGCAAATCACTGAGATCGAAGAACGTCTTCGCGCTGAAAAGCCCGACTGGGCGAAGCAGATGGCCGCGTGGGAAGCTTCGGTCCGCGACGATCAGCCGGAATGGGCTGTGTTGCCGATCGAGAATGCGGGCAGCGGGACTCAGCGATACTTGCCCCAGCCAGACGGATCGCTGCTCGCGCAAGGCTACGCGCCAACTCGCTTCGATGCGCCATTCTCGGTCACGACGGACTTGTCCGAGCTGCGTTCGTTCCGATTGGAGCTGCTCAATCACCCGAACCTGCCCGCCGGAGGACCGGGCCGTGCGTTCGACGGTCAGTTCGCCCTAACTGAGTTCACTGTCAAGGCGCAAAGCCTCAGCGATCCGAAACAGAGCACTACCGCGAAGATCATCAACGCCACGGCTGACTTTGGAAACGAGCGAAAAGAACTCGGCAAACCGTTTGTGGATGGCGCGGGCAAGAGCGCTGGGTTTACGGGACCAATCGATTATGCGATTGATGGCGACAAGCAGACGGCTTGGGGTATCGATTCCGGACCGGGTCGGCGCAACCAGGCTCGCAAGGCGGTGTTCGTCGCCGAAAAGAACATTGCCTATCCGGGAGGCACGAAGCTGACGTTTGGCTTGTCGCAGCACCAAGGCGGCTCGAACAGCGACAATAACGAGACGATGAACGTGGGCTGTTTCCGCATTTCCGTGACAGCCGGTGAAGCCATCGCCGATCCGCTGCCGGCGACCCTCCGAAGAATTCTTGAGATCCCTTCACGAGAGCGGACAGACGAACAGACCGGCGCAATGTTCAGTTACTGGCGAACGACGGTGGATGATTGGAAGGATGCGAACCGCCAGATCGAGACGCTTTGGCGGAAGCATCCTGAGGCGACGACCCAGTTCGTGCTGCAAGAGCGTAGCGACCCGCGTGAGACCCACATTCTCGCTCGCGGCGATTTCCTCAAGCCCATCGAAAAAGTTGGCCCGAATGTCCCCGGTTTCTTGCATGCACCGTCGGCAAAACGTAGTCGCCTGGACTTCGCTCGCTGGGCAGTGGATCGCCAGTCGCCGACGGCGGCTCGTTCAATCGTCAATCGAGTTTGGCAAGCTTACTTCGGCACTGGAATCGTTGACACGGCCGAAGACATCGGATCTCAAGGAGGCGCTCCCTCGCATCCCCAGTTGCTCGACTGGCTTTCGGTCGAATTGATGGAGAACGGTTGGAGCTTGAAGCACTTGCACCGGTTGATCGTCATGTCGGCTACCTACCAACAGTCGTCCGCGATTCGTGGCGACGTCCAACAGCGGCTTGAAGACGCTAATAATCGACTGCTGGCCCACGGGCCTCGCTTCCGCGTCGATGCGGAGGTCGTTCGCGATGTGTTCCTTTCGGCCAGCGGTTTGCTGAACGCGAAGATTGGCGGAAGGAGCGTCTACCCGCCAGCACCAGCGTTCCTGTTCCAGCGACCAGCCAGCTACGGACCAAAGCACTGGGCTTATGAGAAGGACGCAGAGAAGTATCGTCGAGCCATCTACACGTTTCGCTTCCGCTCGGTCCCTTACCCGGCGTTGCAGGTGTTCGATGCACCGAGCGGCGAGTTCTCAGCCGTCCGACGACCTCGCTCGAACACGCCGCTGCAGGCGTTGACGACATTGAACGAGCCCCTCTTTGTCGAGTGCGCTCAGGCCTTGGCTCGGCGAGTTATCTCGGAGGGCGGAGAAAGCGAGGCGGACAGGTTGGGTTTTGCCTTCCGTTGTTGTGTCGCCCGAAGGCCAACGAAAGCGGAGGCGAAAGTCCTGCTCGATGTCCTTCATGCACAGGCGGAACGGTTTGGCGATGATTCCGCGAACACGACGAAGATAACCGGCGAGAAGACGGACGGTCCGGACGGGGATGCCAAGCGACTGGCTTCCTGGACCATTGTCTGCCGGATCATCCTTAATCTGGACGAGACGATCACCAAAGAGTAGTCATGACATTACCCGCTACTTTCGCAGAGTGACTGGCGCTGCCATGCCTCTGCAGGGCGTCGACTGCATTGAAAGCTCAAAAAATGAACGGCCGAACAAACGACATCTCACGGCGATGGTTCCTGCAAGAATGCGGAATTGGCTTGGGATCGATTGCGCTTGCGGATCTGCTTCGCGAAGAGTCCTTGGCCGCCGAACCGTTGGCCCCCAAGAAGCCCCATTTTCCACCCCGCGCCAAGAATGTTATTCAGTTGTTCATGGGAGGCGGTCCCAGCCATCTCGAGTTGTTTGACAACAAGCCGATGCTGACCAAGTTCGATGGGACGTTGCCGCCAGCCGAACTGATCAAGGACTACCGAGCCGCGTTTATCAATCCCAATTCGACGCTGCTTGGCCCAAAGTTCAAGTTTGCAAAGCACGGCAAGTGTGGGGCCGAGCTGTCGGAGATCTTGCCCCACATGGCCGAAGTCGTCGATGACATTGCGATCGTCAAGTCCATGGTGACCGACGCCTTCAACCATGCTCCCGCGCAAATCTTCATGAGTACGGGGACACAACAGTTTGGCAAACCGAGCCTCGGGGCGTGGACGGTCTATGGATTGGGGAGCGAATCGCGAGACTTGCCGGCCTTTGTCGTTTTCAACTCCGGAAAGAAGGGGCCTAGCGGCGGGAACGCGAACTGGGGCAGCGGATTCTTGCCCACGGTCTATCAGGGCGTCACCTTTCGCAGCAGCGGCGAGCCCGTGCTCTACCTGTCGAACCCGCCCGGCGTGGACGATCAGGTTCAGCGCGAGTCGCTCGACGCCATCAACAGTCTCAACCGGCTCAAGCGCGGCGCGGTTGGAGATCCGGAGATCTCAACGCGAATCAACTCGTTCGAGATGGCCTACCGAATGCAATCAAGCGCGCCGGAGTTGATGGATCTCTCCCAAGAGCCGCATGCGATTCTCGACATGTACGGTGCGACGCCGGGCGAGCCGTCGTTTGCCGTCAATTGCTTGCTCGCACGCCGGTTAGTT
>CAZWOU010000020.1:0-32590 GCA_964635375.1 uncultured Pirellulaceae bacterium
CCTGTCCCACGCCGAGCGAGGCGATCCATGTTGACGCGGCGTCCGTGCGTATTGCACATGAAAAGTGCATTACGGTACTTCTTCGGCCAGGCGCCGCCCAGGTAGATCATGCCCCCGGCGTGTGAATGGCCGCCGCCATGTTCGTCATGCCGGCCATCGTATTTCTTTCGATTCTTGTTGCCGGACTCGCCAGGTTCCCCCAACGTGTCCCAATGATAATGATCGGCGGTTGGCGTAATAAGCTGGTAAAGGTGCGGGTTGAAATCGTCACCAAACATTCGCTGGTAATGCGCGCCGGGCACCACGTGCCACAGATGATTGATCACATTGTTGGTGAAGAACCACTGCCCGTGGTCATCGTAGTCCAGCCCCCAGGGGTTCGTGGTGCCATTGGTCACGACTTCGAAGATGTGGCGCTGTGGATGATAACGCCAGATCGAACAATTCATCGACACACGTTTCCCAACCGGCGTCTGCGCGGTCCCGACCCGGGATGTGTCGGTGATGCCATGCCGTCCATACAGCCAGCCATCAGGCCCCCAGCGCAGCCCGTTCACCATGTTGTGCCGTGCCTGAATGCTGAAGCCATCCAGGATGATCTGGGGTTCTGCATCCGGCACGTCGTCCGAATTGGCGTCGGGTAGGAACAGCAGATGGGGGGCGGACGTCAGCCAAACGCCGCCAAATCCCAATTCAATTCCGGTGAGTCGCTGACCTTGGTCCCAAAATACTTTGCGCGAGTCAAATCTTCCATCGCCGTCGGTATCCGACAGAATCAAGATTCGATCGCGTTTTTGGAGATCGTACTTGCCGCCTTCGTAGGTGTAGCATTCGACGACCCACAAACGGCCTCGGTCATCGATTTCAAATGCGATCGGCTGGTGAACGAATGGATCTCCGGCGAACAGAGTGGCCGTGAATCCTTCAGGGAGGCTGATCTTGCGAGTTGCCTCCAACGGACTCGGCGGATGCTCTCCTGGCGCCTGGGTATCGATCGCATGCGGCGCCTCCACGGTTTGTCCATGGGCAACGACCGGAACGCAAAGAATGATGAAAATGAGGCTACGCATGGTCATTAAAAACTACATTGCAGTTTGGGGTCAACTCGAAACTCAATTCCTTCGGTAGCCGATCAGTTATCTGCTACGGAAGGTTGTTGCCAATCGGGGCAGGTAGGAAGAGTGGCGAGTGCGGCTGGCGTTGTCCATGATGACTGGCGTTGTCCATATTGAACAGAGTAATCCCAGCCACTACCTCTTGCGTTTCTTCTTATCGTCGACGTTTTCCTTGAGCCGCGAATCACTCACCTCGGGCGACGGGCAACCGTCTTTGGGGACGTCCACATTCGCGGTCCAGAGAATCGCGTTCAGTACAACTTTACGAAAATTTTCGTCTTGCCAACTATCGTGATTGTGGGCGCCGGTAAATCCGAACCCGCGTCCGCCGCTCGGGCGTTCATAGGCCCAGGCGACGTGTTGTTTCTCTCCGGCCGCAACGGCCTTGCGGACCGTCGGGTTACCGCTGCGCGCGCCATCTGGGCGCCGCAAAGTTGCTGGTGGCGGAAGATCTGAAAGGATGGGCGTTACGCCCTTCATGTCTTTGACAAAACGCATGTGGTAGTACCACTCGTCGTTGACGCGAAACGGTCCGACTCCGTTGGCGATCGGATGGTCTGGAAAGTCTTTGAAGTTCGGCGTCCAATGAGGATTGACGGACCAATCCAAATCACAGAAACCACCCATCCACTCCAGGAACTTCTCACCCGACTTTCCCTTTTCAGCTTCCGTCGCCCAGTGGATCATGACGACGCCGGCGCCTTTCTTCATAAGTGCATCGAACTCATCCAGATGTGGTTTGACGACGTGACCTCGATGGCCGGTGCAGAAGATCACAATCGATGCAGCGTCTTTCAGAATGGACGTGTCTTTAGGGTAGCCGTAATTTGGCACGAGGACGCCCTCCACATCCAGGCCGGATCTATTCAGAGCTTCCGCGAGGATCATGTTGCCGGCTCGATGCTCATGTTTCATCGGCCCGTGGCTCGGCGAGCCAGAAATGAAAACGACCTTCGCCTTCTCATTGGCCGCCACGGGGCCAGTGAACAGAAGGACAAAAAGAATGACAACGTTGAAATGCGTCTTCATGGTATTCACTCTCTGGCAATCTCGACTTTGTTCCAATGCTTCCATCCAGTGCGCCAACCATTGGACAGAAAGATGATTCCAGCGTCCAGCGAAAGCCACGAGATCAACGACAATATTCCATCCGCTCGTCATCACCGACCGCCTGCAATTCTGCACCCGGGCGTTTGCGTCCATTGTCTAGAATACTACCAGGAATTCCTAGTGTTCGACGAATCCTCGGACGTGACGACGGAAATCCGAATCATGCCGGACGATCCTCGCGATCTCATAATCGGAAACTACCAGGTTATCTACCGGTAGGCCGCTCCTCGGCGGGGCGCGATTCCAAAAGGCGGCCTGCAGCCGAATCCCATACGGGGCGAGCACGTCGACGTTGGGGGTTAACGTGCCATCAGCGGCCAGAGCTACTCGGTTCGTGATTACGGCACCTTGTTGCTCGTGCCGTTCAGTTCGTTGAGAGCGCGGTTGATAACGCGGACGCGGTACTTGCCCTTGGAATTGAACCCGTCTTGGTATTTCAAACCTTCCTTCATCTTGCCGATAACTGGTCGGGCCTGCTCGTCGATTTCATCCAGCGCGATTGCGGCGTGAAGACGTTCCCATTGCGTTCCTTCGGTCAACTCGTTGATTAAGACGGGCAGCGCTTGCTTGGGTTGTTTCATTCGACAAAGAGCCCTCGCCGCTGCTGTGCGTACTGCGGAGGACTTGTCGCGCAACGCGTCTCGCATCGCCTCAGCTGCAGTGTCCCTTGCGGGCTCGCCGATATTGCCGATCCCATTAGCCGCCCAGTATCGAATCGCGTCGTCAGGATCGGATACAGCTTTGACAAGCGTGGACAATCCGCCTTCTCCTCCAGAGGCAGCCCTCGCGATCGCCGCGAGTCGAAGATTGTAGGCGTCGCCTCCCGGCTGGCGCAGAATCGCGTATTCACTCTTCAGCCTGCTCGCTCGCTCGCGAATGATCGGCTCCGGAACCAGGCCCAAGTCTTTTGTTTCTTGGACCCAGGCGAGATGTGCGGCGCGCATCCGCGCCAGCAGCTCGCGATGCTTCGGATCTTCCGCCAAGTTGTGAACCTCATGGGGATCCGCCTGAGTGTCGTACAATTCCTCTGTGGGTTTGTTGGGTGACATCAACGATTGTGCAGCGGGAGGAAGCTGATCTGACTTGGCCAAGCGGCGAATTTCTTGCATCACCTGACCTTTCTCAGGAGTGTTCATGTACTGGTAATACGTCTTGCCCGGCAGGTAATTGCGGATGTACTTGTACCGCTTGTCACGCACCATTCGGATGATGTCATAGCGCTCATCCATGCGGTCGCGAGCGCCATAGACGTAGTCTCGCGCGGCAGCCGGTTTCGGCCCAAGAAACGGACGACCTTGAACGTGACGGGGAACTGTCAGGCCAGCGAGATTAAGAACGGTTGGTCCGAAATCGATCGAGCTGACCAGTTGATCCGTAACGGAACCCGGTTTGCCCTGTCCCTTGACTCGCCATTTCTCGGGTATGCGAACGATCAACGGAATGTGCGTGCCCGAGTCATACAGCCATCGTTTTGCGCGCGGCAGGCCCACGCCGTGATCCGACCAAAAGAAGATGATCGTATCCTCGTACAGACCGTCGTCTTTGAGCTGTTGAATCAGTCCGCCCGCCCAAGCATCCATCGCAGTGATCAGTTCATAGTTGCGTTTCCAGGCATCTCGTACGATGGGAGTGTCGGGATAATAGGGCGGCAATTCCAGCTTGCTCGGGTCTTGCCGTTGGGACGGCGTCAGGTTCTTCGTGATCGCCCGATAGGAGCTCACGTTGGCGACGGGGCCTTCGTGCGTCCCGGTGAAGTTGAACACGGCAAAGAAAGGCTGAGTCTTGTCCTTGCGGCTACGCCAGTGGGCTTTGCCGCGCTTGTCCCAAGTCTCGCGCGGGTGCCTGAATTGATAGTCCGTCTTTCCCGCGTTGGTGCAGTAGTAGCCCGCTTCGCGCAAGTAGACGGGGAACGGTTTGATGAACTCGGGTAACGTCGCCGTGCAGCGCATGTGCTGCGTGCCTAGCGTACTTTGATACAGCCCGGTAATAATCCCCGACCGACACGGCGCGCAGACACCCGCCGTTGTAAACGCGTGGCTGTAACGTACGCCTTCGCTCGCGAACTGATCCAAGTTCGGCGTGATCGCGTGAGGATCTCCGTAACACCCGAGATGCGGACTGATGTCTTCTGTGCTGATCCAGAGGATGTTGGGCCGGTCTTCCGATTGGGCATAGCCACTGGACGCGGCGACGACTCCCAGCACCCAACAGATCATGAAAATTCTTCTCATCGGTGTCGTCCTCTATTACTGATCTGCCTGAAGTCCGCTGACCGAGGAGGCGCTCCACGGCGATCCTTCTCCCACGGCCTGTGTAAAACTCGCGATGTGGGACGTTCAGCGTCAGTGGGGCAACTCGCAGCCCACATCATCTGCCATACTACCCCATACTGTCACCTTATGAACCCGGACGGTTGTCCAACCGAAGAAACGGAAGCAATGAGCAGAACATTTCTCGCCGTCTTGCCTGTTGTTCTCACGGCGTTCTCATTCGGACTGGCCGACGAACCGCAGCGACCAGAGATCATCTCGTCCGGACCGAAGACGCGTCCCGTGCAGTTTCCAGACGGTTCGCTGCACGCCTATTCCTCACGGTTTGGCAAGCTACTTTCCGTGTCGTCCAAGGACGGCCGCGCATGGAGCGAGCCGGACGCCGAGTTCGATCTGCCTTTCAAGACGATGGGGGGCGGGTTGTCGCTCGTCGATTCCCAGGGCGAAGTCCACGTGATTCTCACCCACACTCGCGGAACGGGAAGCAAGCCAGCCGCCACGCGGTTCATTGACCTGTGGCATTGCCGCACATTCGATCGTCGAACACGATGGGGTAAACCTCGGCGAATCTGGGAGGGATACTGCGGAGCTGTGATGGACTTCCAGCAACTGAAGAACGGCCGCTTGGTCGTCCCTTTTGCGGCATGGAAGAAGCCGGGTGAGACCGTCGCTCCCGAGACCGGATCGAACTACACGACGGTCGTGACGTCCACCGACAGCGGCGAGACCTGGAAGCTCTCGGCAACAAAGCTCGTCGCGCCCTGCCGCGTTGGGTACAACGGCAACAATTACGGGGCCATCGAACCGACGATTCTGCAACTCACCGACGGTCGCGTGTGGATGTTGATGCGTACGCAAACCGGATTCCTTTATGAGTCGTTCTCGAATGACGGCGTGAACTGGTCTCCGGCTCAGGCGTCGCGGTTTCATTCCTCGACGTCGCCGGCGGCGCTGGTGCGGCTGACGGATGGGCGAATCGTAGTTATCTGGAACAACTGCGAGCAACCGCCGAAACATGACAAGGCTGGTGTGTACGGCGGCCGCGACGCGCTGCACGCCGCAGTTTCGGCCGACGAAGGCAAGACGTGGAGCGGTTTCCGCGAGATCTACCGCGATCCCCACCGCAACGAAACGCCTCCCAAACGCGGCGACCGCGGTACGGCGTATCCCGTTGCCTCCGCAACGCGGGACGGGAACTTGCTGGTCGTGAGCGGCCAGGGAGGACGCCGCAATTTGATTCGGCTCGACCCCGACTGGCTCACGCTGACGACACAGGTTGGATCGTTCGAGAACGATCTCAAAGAGTGGCACGTTTGGAAACCGTTTGGCCCGGCCCGCGGATACTGGCGAGACCGCATGCCTGGTCCGACTCTCGTTGCACACCCCACGCGCACGGCAGCCAAAGTGATCCGCGTTCGGAAGCCCGATGAGAAGGCCCCCGATTGTGCGACGTGGAACTTCCCAGCCGGCAACAAAGGCGAGATTGCCATTCGGCTTCTCGCCAAAAGGGGATCTGATGGCATTTCCTTGACGTTCAACAACCGATTCTTTAACCCAGTCGATCGTCGCGCAGCGCAAGAGGCTGTTTTCGTCTTTCGCATCGAGCCGGAGGGAACACCCGAAAAAGCGATCCGCCTGACTCCAGAGACGTGGCACACGCTCGTCGTCAAATGGGATCTCGAGAAAAAGCTCTGCCTGTTGACGCTCAACGGAAATTCCCTCGCCCGCAGGCCAATCGAGAAGGTCCCGTTTGGCGGCGTCTCCTACCTGCAGATCCAATCCTCGGCAACGGGCGTCGACACCGCCGGCGTACTGATCGAATCGGTGCGAGCCGAGATCGAGCAACGGTAGCTCTGAGACAACCCTCCGTGATCGCAGGGCGGCGCCCGTTTTGCTGGCTTTCGTCAGGTTTTCCTTGGCGTTGCGATGACGGTTGTGTGGGTTCTGGCGATTGTTCCAGCCGTGTCAGGGACGAACGGATTACAGCGCTAGTTCTTAATACGACGGATGCAGTGGATCGGCCGAAGAACCAACTAGACCCAGGGGCCGCTACGTGCCGGCCGCATCCGAGTTGGAGCTGCGTGGAGCGAAGCCAAATGACCCGCCGAACGATCGGAAGTCTATTACTGTTCTCAGTCGTGTGGTTCGGCGCGACGGCCAAAGCCCAGGTGGCCACGCCGGTTGATCACACGTCGCAAGCGCCTCAGACGTCAGGCTCTCTGGAAATCCAATTGCAGCAGATGCAGCAGCGGATGGAGCAGTACGAACATGAGATACAATTTCGTCGTCAGGGCGGGCCCACAGGACAACTCGTGAATTGGTCGGATTCCGTCTTGGGAGGCCCCGAACAAGTCGACATCATCACCAAGCCAACCCACAAGATTCGCGGCCGACTATTCTTCGACCACGTGGCGTTCGACGACAGCCCTGCGTTGGGCGTCGATCGGGAGAATGAAACCGGCTTCGACACGGCTCGGATGGGTATGCAAGGTAACGTGTTCGAGAATGTGAAATACCAGATTGAAGTCGAGTTCGAAGGTACAGAGGTCGACTTCAAGACGGTTTACATGGAAGTCAATCACTTGCCTTGGCTGGGCAACATACGCGTTGGTCACTTCTATGAACCCATTTCTGGACTGGAAGAAGTCAGCGGCAGCCGTTACCAGATGTTCATGGAGCGGGCGCTCCCCACGAGCGCATTCAACCCGAGCCGCAGCTACGGCTACATGGCATGGAACTACTTAGAGTCTCATGATGTCTATTGGGCCGTCGGCGGGTTTCGACACGAAAGCGACGACAGTCCGGCGAAGGCCGGCCTGATCAAAGGTGACTCGGGCGATTGGGTCATGACCTCCCGAGTGGCCTGGACGCCGTACTACGACGAGCCGTCCGATGGTCGTTACCTGATGCACTTTGGTCTCGGTTATAGCTACCGAACCGACGCGGAACAGGTGCTCATCGGGACGATCTCAGAACTCGGCAACCAAGCCGGTTTTCTGGCTTCGACGATTCCTGCAGACCAGAACTATTCGTTGTTTGTGCCGGAGTTTCTCACGATCTGGGGGCCACTCTCTCTGCAGTCGGAATTCTACTACGCGGCCCCTGGAAACAACGTCAGTCTCTGGGGCGGCTACGTCGAGGCGAGTTGGTTCCTGACCGGAGATCACCGAGGCTACAATCGCGAGCAGAAACATCTGACGCGTCCGCGTGTGTTCGAGGACTTCTTCAGGGTGCGGACGCCGAGCGGAATCTGCAGAGGAACCGGCGCCTGGGAGCTGAAAGCTCGATGGTCTCACGTCGATCTCAGCGAAGGCTCTGACCCAAACCCTGCGGTGACAACGCGTACTCGAGGGATTCAAAGCAACTTCTTGACCGGCGTTAACTGGTATCTGAACGCATACACGCGAGTCATGTTCGACTACGTCTACGAAGACGTGGACTTGGTCAGCGGAGTCAGCGGCCGTACCCACTCGTATGGCACCCGCATGCAGGTTCAATGGTAACCAACCGTCAGCTTACTGCGAATCATCGCAGACGGAGTGAGTAATGTATCAACGTATTGTTGCGTCGGTCGTAGTTTTCGGAACACTGGCTGCCGCCGCATACGCAGGTGGCGGCAAATGCCAACACTGCGGCGCCGGCCGGGGCGATCTCGTCTGCCACTTGGTCAAGTCGACAAAGACCGTTACGAAGACCTGTTACGATTGCACGAGCGAGGATGTCTGTGTGCCAGGGCCAAGCACAAAATGCAAGAAGCATGTCGAGCCAGCCGATGGCAAATGCAACTTTCTCTGCAACATTACGTGGACCGAGTGGATCCCGGGTTGCGCCAAGATGCGAACTCGAAACAAGCTGACGAAGTACATCGTCAAGAAGGAAGTCCCCAGCTACAAGTGGGTTGTCAGCAAATGCTGTGACGGATGCAAGACGAAGATCCAATCGGCGAATGTGGAGCCCGGAATCGATGTTCCAACGCCGCCGATAGTCGACGCTGAATTGCGATATGGCAATCCGCACAACGTCCCGATGCGATTCGAACCGTCGAGTCGTGAAACGATCACTTCAGCGCGGCGCAATAGCCAACTTCGGCGCCTGCCGTAATCGATCAGTTCGGTTTGCCCGGAACTTCGAGCGATCCTGCGGGCAAGACCAAGCGAGCTCGTTGAAGCGAGGTCGAGAGTGGGCTTGAGTGATGTCTAGTCGAGAACCTTGATGACGATATCTTTGAACTGCACTTTCATGGGAGGGCCAGGGTGCATTTGCAAAGCGATGATGCCCTTGCGACAGGCTTGTTTCGAGTCTTTGTCGTCAACTTCACACATCAGCTTATCGTTGATCCGCAACTCGACCTTGCTGCCGATCGCCGTCACTTGGTATTCGTTCCATTCGTTAGCTCGGATGACTTTCTGTAACTGAACTGGGTCGGCGAATCGAGTCTCTTTGCGAGATCCGTCTGGGGCGATCTTTGCTTTCATGCCGCGCATCACGACGCCGCCGCGTTTGTGTTGAAACAGGCAGCCGGACCATTGTTTGCCCGCCTCCATATCAGCTTGATAGCCAAATGTGTCGAAGTTGGGACGCTTCTCGCTGCGGAACTGGATCCCCGAGTTACCGCCAATGAGCTTGTACTTAAATCGCAAAACAAAATCAGCTGGCTCGCCGCCAGACCAGTAGAGGTAGTGGTGCTTCAGGCACGGCTTGGCCTCGGTGCTCTCGGACGTAATCGCCCCATCCTCGACCCACCAACCGCCCGCTTTGCCTTCCCAGTTCGTCAGCTTCTTGCCGTCGAACATTGACACGAATTTCGCCTTGCCTTCCGCCTTGGTCTCCTTGTCTTCCGCTTGGGCCAGGGAGTTGGATGCTGCGACGATCGCCAATAGAGACACAAGTAGATCACGCATCATGGTGGGAACCTCAAACCTACGGTTGATGGGCAGGGAGTTTGTGCTCGGCTAGGCGGGCAGTTCATAGCCTTTGCGGCGCGGACGCGACAACAGCGCGTTCCCTTCGTCACAATTGGTGAATCGCTCGGCGGCGGGATCCCACTTCAGCTTCTTACCAACTTGGCCGACTTCTCGCGCGATGTTAACCAGGTAGCAGACGGTCGTACTGCGCTGGCCGTACTCGATGTCAGCGTTACAGCGGCTCCGAGACTTGATGCACTGAATCCAGTTCTCCAAGTGGGGCTGGTTCTCCGGCACCTGAAGACGACCAGGGTTGTCTTTCGACAGGACCAATTCCCTTGGGTTGCTGGATACCTTGTCGCGGTTAATCTCCAGCTTGCCTTTGTCGCCGACAAAAATGCAACCTAGCCCGGGCCCACGGTCACCGTTCAAATGCAGCCGAAGTTCCGTCCCGTTGGCGTACTTCATTCGCATCTTTGCGCGAGGTCCAATGACATTCTTGGTCATCTGATAGTAACGGGCGCCGGTCTCATCGTCCGTTGGCTTTCGCGGATCGAATTTACCACAGTCCTGATCCGTCGCCGGCTCTTCCAAAACGACCTCGACGGGTCCCGTCTCGTCGGTTCCAAGTCCGCGTTGGATCTGGTCGTAACTGTGAGCGCCCCATCCAGTGACGCCGAAGCATCGGCCGCCCCCGTCATAGGACCACCAACGCCCCCAGCCGCGATGCAAGTTGGCGTGATAGGGCCGCAACTCGGCTTGGTTCGTCCAGACATCCCACCATTTTGAGTCCCCGCCTTCGGGCATCGCCTGCCCTGACTCGGGAGTCCAGCGAACGGGCCCGACAAAATTGGGAGCCTCGACGGTGTGTACCTTGCCAATCGCGCCGTTCTTCACCAAATCGCTCGCCCAATTGTTCATGGGGATTGAGCGCTGCTGGGTGCCGACTTGGGTAACGCAATCGTACTTGCGAGCCACGTTCACCATGTGGCGCCCCTCCTCAATCGTCAAACACATCGGCTTTTCAATGTAGACATCAACGCCCATTGCCATCGCGTGGCAGACAATCCAAGCTCGCGCGTGGGTTGTCGTTTCGACCATCACCGCGTCAAGCTTTTCCTTCTCGATCATCTCGCGGAAGTCAACATAACCCTTCCAGGATTGGCCTTTGCCTGCTTTCTGCATGAAAGAGCCAATGCGAGGTTCGAAGCAGTCGCAGACGGCAACGATGTCCATCTCTGGAACACCGAGACAATGGGCGGAAAGGCCGATGCATCTTCCGCCCAGGCCGATCAAACCGACCCGCACTCGGTCGCTTGGACTCGGTCCATCAAAGCCCAGTGTCTTCGCGGAAACAAAAAGCGGCGCGGCGGCCGCACACGTTACCAGAGCATCTCGACGAGTTAGCTTGCGGCGTTGCATGATGGAACCCTCATAATTGGATGGGATGGTGAGATACTATGCCGCGACCCGGAAATCGTGTTATCCGGACAGCAGGCGCCCCGATGGAGGATTAGTTTGTCTGGGCAATTTCCTCTGACGATTGCAGCTCGTCCTTGAGCATCGGTCGTCTCGATGTTCGCTAGGATCATGTGCTTCTGCCGATCTGCAAGGCGATCTCCATCGCCCGCCGTCCGTCCTCCGGCTTGACGTCAGGCTGTCGTCCTTCGCGAATGCAGCGAACGAAATACTCGTTTTGCTGCTGGTGGCCCCACATCCTGGGACCGGACTCTTTGAGATTCCAGATCGTTTTCTGCGGGCTCTCGCCAAACAGGGTGACCAGGTCATTGTCCGACGCGCTGAGCATGCACGTTGAGTCTCCAATCACCTCCAGATTCGATTTCGAGGCGGCGTGATTGACCGAGCCGCTGTATTGCAGGCAAGCAACCATTCCGTTGGCCAGTCGAAGCGTTGCGTAGGCGTCATAGCCAAGCGTGCCGCCCGTCTTCTCCAGCGGAGTGTACTTCACCGCGGGCTCAACGCTTGTGATCTCGGTGTCGAACAACCAGCGAATGAGATCGATCGACCAGACCGACAGCGTAAACAACGGTCCGCCGCTCTTCTCGATCTGCCACATCCAACAATCAGCCGGCCACTGGCTGGCGAGGTCGCTGGCGGGTATGAACTCTCGATAGAGCACGCCGGTCGGATTGCCCACGGCGCCCTGCGAGATCATCTCTTTAGCCTTCACATAATTCGACGTGAAGCGAAACGTCAAGCTCGGCATCAACACGACGCTGGTCCGATTGGCCGCCTCGATCAACTGGTCGGCCTCTTCCAGACTCGGGGCGAGCGGCATCTCACAGATGACGTGCTTGCCCGCTTCCAGCGCCGCCAGCGACGCCGGAACGTGCAGCGGCGTGGGCAGGGCCACGACCACGGCATCGACTTTCGGGTCGTTCATCAGTTTGCGGTAGTCGTCGTAGGCCGACTCTACTTTGTGTTTCGTCGCTGCCTTGTTTCTACGCTTTTCGTCCGCGTCGGCGATGGCCACCAGGCGAGCGCCTTCGATCTTCGCAAATGATGGCACATGCGCGCCGCGCCCAACAAAACCGCAGCCGACCACGCCAATTCCAAGATCTTTCATGAGTGGCTCCTTTGCGCCAAAACGTGCCGGTGACGTGGTTCTATAATTGAGTATTGATTGGCGAGGTCGCGGTGGATCAGCCGATGCGAAACCGGGGATGGGTCTTCTCCAATTGACCGCCGCGTTCGATGAACATTTGGCTCAGCATCGTGTCGACCATCGCCACGGCCGGGAAGGCATACTTCGCGTCTTCCACGGGACCGTACATCACGAAATCTGCCCCCACGCCAACGGCCAAAGCAAGGGCCGACGCCGTGCACGGTTTCCGAGCTTCCTTGCTCATCTTCGTTTTTAGGCCCCGCCACATCGACACCGCGTTGTGCACGCCGCCGCCGACCGGCAGACCGAACTCCTGTTTCACGTCGTACATTGCGCTGCAGGCTTGGCCCATTGTCGCCAGGTCCATGACGCACGTGTCGACGATCAGATTCTCTATGCCCGCCTCGCGCAGTCGCGGCAACATTTCACGCACCGCCTGGACCCGCCCTTTGCCAGTGAAATCTTGCAGGTAATACGTCAGCAGGATCGCGGTTCGGACGCCCGCTTTGCGGATCGCCAGCAGTTCTTCGTCGTCGATGCCGGGCTGGATCGAATTGTAGACGATGCGGTCGGCCAAACCCGCCTTGGCGACGTATTCCAAACCGGCCAAGCGAACCTCGACCGTCGTGCCATCGATCAGCAGAGGAGCTTTGGTAACCTCCGCAGCAAACTCTAAGTGCTTTTCGATTGCCTGCGGAGTCGCGCCGACCACGTCAAGCATGCAGGGATTGCCGGTCAACTCCGAGTGCTCGTCCTGGACTCGAATGCGTTTCTCGGCCTCTTCCGCGTCGAACGATCCCGCGTCCTCGTCCAAGTTGACCTTGTGCCCGTGGTAGAACACACTGCCGATCAACACTGTTGGATTCGCACCGGGTCGTCCGCCGATTCGAACGCCCCCAACTTCGAAGATGCTCTGTTCCGTCGGGAATTCCAGCAACCCGCCCATTGCAGTCTTGTCGGAATTTGTGGTCATGGCTTCCTCGGGAATAAGGGGATATTTGGAGACTAATATCTTTTTGCCAGGCGTGTCGATCTGCGGTCAAAGATTTTTGTACAGCGTGAAAGATCTCGGAGAAACCAAGTGAAGAAGAATGAGTTATTTGCTAACGACGCATGTTGCAGTTCTCCACCTGACACCGTTCGCACGGCGTGGTGTGGGTGGCCAGATCCTCCGGCCGGCCAAGACCAATCAGCCCAGATACCGACTTGACCGGTTGCATCAAGCAATCGTCCGTGAGTGTGACGCCGACATCCTCGCCGTGGAATAGCGAAAACAGCTTCTTCTGTTCAGTCAGTCGCATTCCGCAATAGCCCGGACTGTAGGGAAGCGTTGGCGCCAAGTTGAAAGCCGACGCCTCCTCACGCAATTGATTGATCGCCGCCGCCTCTGCCGCTTCGGCCCGCTCCGCTCCGACAGCGTTGAGAATCATCGCTGCGAGACTGTCTCCGTCCTGCAAAAGATCGCTCGCTCGACGTTCGACAGCCCACCCGGCAGTAGCGATGAATGCCGCCGCACTTTTTGCAGCGCCGAGATACTCGCCAATCGCGCCTTCAAAATCGACTACTCCAGAGGGCGTTTGTACGCTGAGTTGGCGTCGAGCCAATTCGCTCACCGGTCGAACCAGATAAGTCGCTCGAGGAGTCGCGAGCTGACGGGCCTCTTCGATCCATTGGTCAACAATGTTACCAATGCGATCGTTGGGCGTGATATCAACGGGATAGCCGAGATAACGCAACACCTCTGCCAGGTCGATCGGTTCGTCAATGCGATCGATGACGCGCGGCTTCAACTCGAAGAGTTCGCCAGTCAAGGATCGTCTCACTGTCATGCTCACAGGAACGCACCTTACACGAGACACTCAATTACAACGAAACGACGCGGTACACAAAAGACAGTGCATAAAAACGAGTAGGTCCAGGCATTGATCATTCCGCGTCTGCGGCAACTGGTCGTTGACTATTTGAGGACTCACAGGTCGACTCCTTGAACGCCAGCGCTCGAACACGATCGGCGGCTGCCACCATTTCTGGGGCAGAGAGCCCGTTCGTGCAGAGAGCTCGTTAGCCTGGGTGGGAATGCGATTTGACTCGCATTGCAAGGCAAGGTTGGTTCACGTTCATCCGAGTCTAGCCAAAAGGTCGTTATGGCGGCTAGTATCTTGCCGGCTATTTTTTGTATCATTTGACACATGCCCTCCCTGTCGCCGAACGATTTCAAAGAGCTTTTCTTTGCCGCCCCTCCTCGAGCGAGGTCGGTTATGTCGCTGTTTGAGCACTTGCCGACGGTCTGTTTCTACGTGAAAGACGTTGAGGGCCGCTTCACCCATGTCAACTCAGCTTTCCTGGAAATTATCGGATCGTTGGAGGAATCTGAGGTCTTGGGCCGAACGGACCACGAGTTCCAACCGCCGGCGATGGCTGCAGCGTACATCGCTGAAGACCAGCGGGTCATGGGCAGCGGCGAGCCCATTTCAAAGCAGGCTTGGGTCGTGCCCCACGTCACGGGGGCGCCAAAATGGTACGTGTCCAGCAAGGTTCCCCTGTACGGCCCTGACAATAACGTGGTCGGCATCGCCGGCGCCATGTATCCAATCGCCACCCCTGCGGACCAGCACGCCTACTTTCAAGACCTATGGCCCGCCATCCGCCATATGGATGAGAACTTTCGGGAACATGTTTCCATTCAGCAGATGGCCAAGATGGTGAAGATGTCGTCGACGCTCTTCAACCGTCGGTTCCAAGAACTGCTTCACATGACTCCCTCGGACTACCTGTTAACGTTGCGAGTGCAGACGGCGCGACGTCTGCTCACCGGGACGAACCAAAGCCTTGCGGTTGTTGCCGCCAACACAGGATTCTGTGACCAAAGCCACTTCTGCAAACGGTTTCGCGAGGTCGCCGGAATCACACCGCTCAAGTACCGCCAGCGATTCCGCTGAACAACGACGGGGCAACGATCTACGAGACGGTTGAATATGGCCTTCGGCCATATTCACTCTTGTCCTGACGGATCCCTCGGGAAAGTAGGGTCGCCGCCTTTTGCGTCGTCGGCGCGACCAGCCGGAGCATCGCCGACCCGCATTTGTTTTTTGGCGCGCTAGCGCCGTGGGTTGGGTCGGGATTTGCTGCGGACCTTAGGCGAACCTTGCTTTGCCTTTGGGTTCGGAATGGGGATTTTGGCGCCGATCTCTTTCAGATGCGCCATGAGCTTGGCGTCGAGTTTATTCACTTGGTCGGGCGCCTGTTCGGCCAGGTTGTTCTTTTCGCCAAGATCGTCCTTCAGGTTAAATAACGCAGTTGGACCTTCATACCATTTGATCAGCTTCCAGTCGCCGTCGCGGATAATGCTGTACGGTCCCGGTGCGTGGCGGTAGTGGGGGAAATGCCAATAGATTGCCGTGCGGTCTAGCTTGCCGGAGCCAGTCAGTACGGGCTTGAGATCTTCACCATCGATCGCGCGATCATTGGGTAAGTCTCGTCCAGCGGCTTTGACGATCGTCGGAAACAAGTCGACGCTCGTCACCGGCACACTCGATTCGCTCCCAGGCTTAACCACGCCTGGCCAACGCACGATCAGCGGCACTCGGATGCCTCCTTCGTATGCGTACCCTTTGCCGGACCGCAGGGGCTGGTTGTTTGTCGGTCCCTGGAGGCCGCCGTTGTCCGACGTGAAGATGATCATCGTGCGATCGGCAATCTTCAGCTCGTCAAGCGTTTTCATGATCTCGCCGACCGCGTCGTCTACGCTTTCGACCATCGCAGCGTACTTAGGGTTCTTCTGGCTCGTCTTGGGCTTCTTCTGGTACTTGGCGGTCACATCGGCCTTCGCTTGAATTGGAGTGTGCACCGCATAGTTGGCCAATTGCAGAAAAAACGGCTTGCCTTTGTTGCGACGAATAAACCCAACCGCTTCGTCTGCTTCGCGGTCGCTAAGGTACTCGCCTTTCTTGCGACTCGGCAGGTTATGGATACCTGCGCGTAGCGACGCGTGCCGCCCCTTGGGTTGATTGAACGGGTCAAAGTAGTTTGGCGGCTGTCCGTAATCGCAACCACCATAGTTCTCGTCGAATCCCTGCTGCTCGGGATACCAGGGATCGGCGCCGAGGTGCCATTTGCCAATGTAGCACGTCGTGTAGCCTGCCCCTTTCAACGCTTCGGCAATGGTGATCTCGTCGGATTCCATCCACAGCGAGTTCGGCGGGCAGAGGACCTGGCGGCCGCGCCACTCACTCTCGGGCCTTAGACACGGGTTCACTTTGTCTTTTGGAATCGCGCCGCCCTGGAATCGCGAGCGAATCCAATCCGTCACAAACAGACGACCAGGATACCTGCCGGTTTGAACTGCCGCGCGAGTCGGCGAACATACGGCACATGCTGCGTAACCGTTGGTGAATCGCATGCCTTCAGCCGCAAGTCGGTCGATGTGCGGCGTTTCGTAATATTCACTGCCCTGACAGCCCAAATCCATCCATCCCAAATCGTCGACAAGCACCAGCACCACGTTCAATGGCTTGGTTTCCGCCCAGACGGGCGTTGTGATAGTCAACAGGCAAGCCAATACAAGCAGTCGCGCCATGTTTGCTCCAAGGTAAAAGTAAGGCAGGTTGCCAAAGAAAATCGAAAACGCCAGCAAATTGCCCGAGCAGAGGCGTGTCACTGGAGAAAGGTAGATCTCCCAAGAAAATAAGGAAATTTGCGGCGGCGTGGTAGGGAGTAGATTCGTGAATCTGGGTAGAGGAGCGAGTCGTCAAGCGGCAATCGCTGCCAACCATGCACGTACCGGCGAAGGCCTCGAGGGCCTCCTGAAATCGGAGGCGTTTGATGATCTTCCTTTTCGGCTGTTGAGGGGCGAAGGCGAGCTCCGGGCGAAGGCGCGCTCTGCGGTCGTTTGTTGAGGAAAAGTCAAACTAGGCAGCTTGCGATTTCCCAGCTTAACGAAAAACCAATAACCAAAGTCTGACCTTAGTCGTCTTTTCGATTATTGCGGCAGCTCTTGCAGTTCGTGGGGGAGCACCGAGGTCGACAAATTCGATACCCCGTTGCCAAACAGCGAAGGCGATCGCGCAGCGACCATGCATAGAAACCATGCTGCGCGGCGCGCTACTAGCCAATGTAAATATCGTGCCGATCAAGTGGATGGGTCGCGAGCAACCGCACGAGTCTGCGAGCACGAAAAACGATGTTTGTTACAGCGTCAACGTATTGATTCTGTTTTTCGATCACCTCGATCGCCGCGTCAAGTTCGCGAGTGAACTGGGCGTTGTTTTCGACCTCCAACGAGACGCCCGCGGAGAATGCGTACTGCAACATTGCCAAGTCAAGTTGTTGGAAAATCGGGACACAAGAATCGCGTGCCTCGGCTGCGCCGCAGACAATATGCATGTCTGACTTGCCGCTAGATTTGTCGGTGATGTGAAGGTTTACACTCACGGGGCAGCAATTGGTATCGTCCACACAACGGTGTTCTAATGCCCCGTGTCGCAAAGACGCGAATGAGCCACGCGAAACGCAGTGTCCTACTTGCCTGACGGCTTTTCGATTTCGTCGATCGCTTCAGCGAATCCCTTGCCGATCTGGGCCATGATCTTGCCGCATCCCAGGTAGTGGAATTCGAAGTTCGAGACTCCCTTCTGGAGCGTCTCAATCTCTCCCGGCGTGAACTCTTCCGAGCGAAGTTTTTCCTGAGCCGCTTTCAGTTCTGCACGACTCAGCTTTCCTTCGGCTTGAAGCTTCTTCGCCTTCTGTTTGACCTCAGCGTCCCGCGCTCGCAGCGCGACGAGTTCCATATCCCAGTAGTTCTCGGTCAGGACAGTCGCGACGTTGCCCTTGAACTCGGGCAGCGAGGCGGGAGCGGCCATCGCGTCGCGAAAGTTCTGGTGAATTCCCGCGTAGCGCTGTTGACCGGGGAGGTATTTCTTAACGGGGCCGCCGGCGCCCATCACGCCAATCACAAATGGCAGATCGGGCTAGGAGAGATCTTTTCGCACGTCACGGATGAAATGTGTCAGGACTTCGCTGTATCGGTCGTAGCCGCCCGGCTTGTCTCGACTGGGATAGACGCCGCGATCGACCATGTCGTTCCAACCCTGAAACCACACAATACCAGCCAGCTTGTGGCCTCGATTGGGATCGTAGTCGGGGTAGACCTGCTTTACATCCGCCAGCACTTTATTTACGTAGTCAATCGTCAGACGATAGTAGTGACCTGTCGCCTTTGCTCTTTCGTCCTTTACGGCAGCGATATCTTTGCCCTGTTTTTGAAACTGCTCAAGCTGTTTCTCGTTGAATTCGTACGGCCCGGCGCTGGGCGGACGAAAATCCGTGTGCAGACTCTTGCCGCCCCACGCGGTCTTGATGATCAGGATCGGCTCGCCCAATATCTTCTGCATGTAGATGCCAAAGGTCAGTTCGGGACCAATCTTATTCTCATCCGCACCGAACCCAGTCGTCAGACGCCCGTGCTTTTCGCCGCCGCTGGAAAGATACGAAATCCACACTTTGTCACTGACGCGCGGCGAACCGTCGTCACTTTGTATCGCCTGAAGCAGCGGCTTGGTTTTCGGGTCCATGCCGATGTGTTCCAGCGTGCGAACATGAGCATGCCCCTGCATGTTGGACTGCCCGACGAGAACGAACACTTTCAACGGTTTCTGTTCCGCCTGGGCAAAGTTGGCGGACACGACGAGGACGCATGCGAGCAGGAACAATCGCAGATTCATATCTGACTCCAAGTGGATCAATTCGGGTTTCGGCAAACGTCCCGCAGATGCTCCAGACGGTTGCCTCAGGCGAGCTATTCTATCACAACCGACAGCCTGTTTCTCTCGCTGACGACCGCTGAAGAGGAAGAGGGGCTGGTTGGGCTACGAAGGATTCTCGATCGTCATCCTATCAACGAACCTGGGCGAGACACGCCCTGCCTGAGAGTCGCGGTGGCGCCGAGAAATTCCCTGCGAGCAATTTTCACTGCATCAGGACTCTGCAACAATGCAGGCAGAATTACTGATGAATCAACTCGTAAAAGCTCTGGACGATCCATGAACTGCAGCGGCCACATTGTCGTCGTGTTGTTGCTTCTCGCCGGCGCCTTGTGTGAGATTCGAGCCGATGAATCCGAAATCGCGGCTGTCTGCCGAAGCTACCTGAGTGCCGAAAGAGGTGAGCAAGATGCGTTCGCCTCGCGCCTCAACGCCTACAAAGGCGACATTGACGAAGTGATCCGTCTTCTGTCTGAACAGACGGCTTCCGACCATCGCGATGTGTCGGGTGAACTCTTGAACCAGACCTTTACTGCCCGGGCCTGAAGTCTGCCTACGCAGACGACATGCTGCACTTCTTTGTTCCTGATGGCTACACGCCATCCAAGCCGTTTGGTCTGTTAATCTTCATGCATGGGGGTGGCGGTAAAACGCCGAGGGAGCACGCTGCCCATATCGTTACGCACCCAGACAGCGACTCAAAGAGCATCGGACTGCAGCCCTACTTCCGTGACCTGCCGTTTATCGTTGTCGCCCCTTCCGCTCCATGGAACGAGAAGACCGGCGCGCGTTGGAATGTTCCAGAGGCTGACGAGTATCTCCGCGCGGTGATTCAGGAATGTCAGCATCGATTCAATGTGGCGGGGAACCGCGTGTTTCTCGGTGGCTATTCGATGGGTGGCTTTGGCGCCTTTCACCTCTGCCAACGGCTAGGTGATTGCCTGGCCGGCGGCGTCGTCTTCTCCGGAGCTTGGAAGACAACTCACTGGAAAGCGTGGACCGGATTGCCGCTGTTTATCCGACACGGCGTGAACGATGCCGCGCCCAAAGGCCCGGACGGCCAACGCGGACGCCCGCGATTCACCGACGTGTTCTACGCCAGAACCGCCCACCGACGACTCACGGAACTTGGCCTTCCACATCTGTACGTCGAAGACGATGGCGACCATTCCATTCGAGATGCGAGCGTGGCGATGTCCAAGCTGGCCGAGTGGATACGAAAACCGAAACGCGATCCGCGCCCCCGACACGTCGTCGCGGTCTCGCCTCGCGGCTGGAAAGCGTCCACCGACACGCCGACTCCTCACAACCGCTGGATCACGATCCACGAGGTCGGGCCTGGGGAAATCGATTTCGATAGCGTCAAACTGATGGGCCCGGGGCCGTCATTCCGGGAGACGTCGGAGGACTTCCACAAGCAGACCTTCCGCCTGGAAAAACGACCCGTCAAAGCGGGGTGCGTCGACGCCAGAATCGAAGACAATAATCGAATCGTGATTCGAACAGAGAACGTCCAGCGATTCTCGATCTGGCTGCATCCGTCCATGGTCGACTTCTCCCAGCCAGTGCGTGTTTCCGTTAACGGACGTGACAGCGAACACGCCGTCAAAGCAAGCCTTCTGGACGCGCTGCGCAGCTATCAACGCCGAGGTGATTGGGGAATGACCTATTACGCAGAGATCGTGTTGAATCGCAGCGAAAAGTAAGAAGTTGCCCGGGCGTTGTGCAAGACCGCTCTTTCCCATTGGTGACGGACAAGTGGCCACAAGAAGCACATCGCGGCGTGGCCGCGACCAGATCAAGAACAGGCGTGACGCCTGACTGGCAACTCACCTCATCGATCTGCAATGGACTCCTGCCTCTGAACGCCTTCCCCCAAGAGCGCTGTCCCCCATCATTCTTTGTGTTCCTCGTGGCCATCCTTCTTTTCGTCCTGTCAGCCACGAAGAACCCAGCGCGGCTACGCCGCAACCAGATTAAGAACATGCGTGACGGTCGCCAGCTGAAACGGGAGCCGATTGAGCGCCAGTCGGTTCGTGAATGGGGGAAGTTCGGAACAGTCTTGCTGCTAATAGCCTCTAGGAATTGGCTCTTCCAGACGAAAACGCTTTTTTCACCTCGGGATCGCGCAACAGACACAACGCCCAAATGCCAAAGGGGATTCCCATGAGGAGCCAAGGGCTTAAGACTGGGATGCAACTCAGCAAGCAAGCAAGCTGCAACCGAATATCCATAACTCCTTAATCTCCTCGCTTGGACAACGCCGCCTAAAACGAAAAGACCGATGGCGCCAAAAACGGCGTTATACGTCCCAAACCTTACAGAGCTCTCCAGATCCGCAGTTCCCTGTGCGGCCATCATGACATTGCCAAGAACTCCAAGTGCATTGAAAGCCACATACGAACCTGAAATGCAAATCAAACAGAGGGCAGCGGTCTTAAGCCTGCCTAGGTTTGGCGGTTTGGCTTCAACTACTTCAGCTGTGTAGATCATAGGGGCGTCTCTTGGCAATAATGCGGGCGACGAATCTCAACGAATCGTGTTCCCTAGCCGTGCAAATGCACTTCACGAAGAATCTAACAGAAAATGACAATCAACACGAAAGCGGGCCCCTTCATCCCAAATCCGATTCCCCAGATCGGACGCCCTCCAGATCAGTCTCCGGAGCTGAGACGGGCGTGGGGTAATGACAGAGCTCGCCTCGATCGAGTAACCTCACAGCTACTTGCGTTTATTTTGTGCACGATCACGGCCACCGTTTTGCATCGGAGATCCCGCATGATTCCAACTTTGAATTCACATCGACAGACTCGTATCGGATTGACCGCCGCAGTCCTCCTGGCTTCTGCTTGGTGGTGCCTGCCATGCGATGCTTCGGAACTGCACATCGGTGGGGCGACCGTTAGCATTACGCCCGACCAACCAGTCGCTTTGTCCGGTCAGATGCACACTCGGATTGCGAAGACTGTCGAGACTCCTGTGACCGCGACGGCGCTGGCTTTGGAGTCGCGCGAGGGCGAGCAGGTGCTGGATCAGGCGATCATGGTGTCGTGCGACTTGGTGGCGATTCGCGAAGGGGTTTTGGAGATGGTCCGCGATCGCCTCCAGAAGAAGATTCCCGACTTCGACATGAGCAAGCTCTTCCTGAGTGCGACTCATACCCATACGGCGCCTGTGATGCGAGAAGGCGCCTATCAACTGCCTGAAGACGGCATTATTCAACCGGGCGAGTATGTGGAGTTTCTTGCGGACCAAGTGGTGAAAGCGTCCGTCAAGGCGTGGACGAGCCGAAAACCGGGCAGTGTCGGCTGGGGGCTGGGACACGCCGTTGTGGCTCTAAATCGCCGCAGCGTTTATGCCGGCGGCGTTGCCCAGATGTACGGCCCTACGAACAAGGCGAGCTTCCGCGTGATCGAAGGCTACGAGGATCACGGCGTCGAGGTGCTGTGCTTTTGGGACAAGAACAACAGGCTGTTCGCGACTGCCATTAACGTAGCTTGCCCGTCGCAGGAAGTAGAGTCGCGTTCGGCTGTGAATGCTGACTTCTGGCATCAGGTTCGCGAAATGTTGCGAGCGAAGCACGGCAAGGACCTGCTGGTGCTCGGTTGGACCGGTGCGGCCGGCGATCAGTCTCCGCATCTGATGTACCGGAAAGCGGCGGAAGAACGGATGCGGCGCCTGCGAGGTCTCAGCCGTCTCGATGACATTGCAAAACGGATTGTGGCAGCATGGGAAGAAGCCTACGCCGGCGCCAAGCAGGAACCTCACAGTGATGCGACGCTGATTCACAAAGTTGAGAAGCTCGATCTTCCTGAACGCATTGTCACCGAGCAGGAGGCTGCCAACATCAGAAAGAAGGTTGCCGAGCTCTCAAAGAACCCGCGTAATCAGCGACGCATGTTGTGGCATCAGGCGGCGGTCGACCGCTATGAGCGTCAGCTTGCAGGCGACATCAGGCCCTATAAGATGGAATTGCATGCCATCCGGATCGGTGATATCGCCATCGCCACAAATCCATTCGAGTTGTTCACCGACTTTGGCATCCAGATGAAATCACGCAGCCCCGCACTGCAGACCTTCATCGTGCAGCTGGCCGGACCTGGTTCTTACGTTCCGAGCAAGCGCGCCGAGCGCGGCGGCGGCTACAGTGCGATTGTCGAGAGCAACAAAGTCGGCCCCGAGGGCGGTCAGGTACTTGCCGACCGAACGGTGGATGTATTGAATACGCTGTGGACAACGAGTGCCGGTAAGTGATTCCACCAAGACAAGTTGTCGATCCCACTGATCTTCTTAGTTACGAGCAATCTATGGTCAGACAATCAACTCTGTTTCTACTTTGCGTCGTGCATCCGCTCGGCCTGCTAGCGGCAGCTGAGCTGGATCCGCAGGTTGTGGCAACGCAACCGGGAGTTCGGATGACGATGATCGCCGAACATCCGGATCTAGCAACGCCGACTGGGATCGACGTCGACAGTCAGGGTCGCATATGGGTCGTGGCGACGCACACGCACATGCGTCCCGACGACTACAAAGGGCCGATTCACGATGAGATTCTCGTGTTCGACATGACGAATCGGCAAACGCCGGTGCGACGCGTCTTCTACAACGCAACCTCCGCCACAATGGACTTGGAGCTTGGTGCGGACGGCTGGGTGTATCTGGCGGAACGCGACCGAATTTTGCGTATCAAAGATACGGATGATGATGGCGTCGCGGACGTTGAAGAAGACCTTGTTGTGCTGACGTCGGAGGCCGTCTATCCGCACAATGGGCTCTCCGGATTGGCCTGGCATCCAGACGGCGATCTACTGTTTGGGCTAGGTGAGAACTTCGCCAAACCGTGGAAGCTCGCGGGCGCCGACGGTAAGGCCATCCATGGTGCTGCTCAGGGCGGAGTCTTTCGTTGTTCCGTCGACGGAAAGAAGCTCCACTGGGTCGCCAAGGGACTATGGAATCCCTTTGGCCTCTGTGTCCGCGACGACGGCGAGATCTTCGCAGCGGAGAATGACCCCGGCGAACGGCCTCCTTGTCGTTTGCTGCATATCGTCGAAGGTGGTGAGTATGGCTACCGACGCCAGTACGGTCCGGAAGCCCATCATCCCTTTGTCTGTTGGAACGGCGAATTGCCCGGCACGTTGCCGATGGTTCATCCCACTGGCGAAGCTCCTTGTGGCGTGCTTCCGCTCGGACGCGGCGTGTTGGTTCCGTCATGGGGCGATCATCGCATCGACTTCCTGCCGCTGCGTAAACGCGGCGCAAGCTATGAAGCCGATCTTGTCACTCTGGCGAAAGGTGGACGGTACTTTCGACCCACCTGCATCGCCCAAGATCTCAATGTTGGCGGTAGCAAACGCGTCTGGTATCTGGCGGACTGGGTCGATGGGCGCTACAACGCCCATGGTCTCGGACGCCTGTGGAAACTCGAAATCGATCTGAACAAAGCCACGTGGGTCGGACCGCTGGACCTCGAGCCCCCGACGAAGGCCGCGAAGTTGGCGATCCGCCTCCGCCGAGGCGACGCTTCGCACAATGTGGAAACGCTCCGACAACTCGCAAGCGATAAGGACCCGTTCGTCGCGCGCGCCGCTCTGATGGCCTTGTCGCGAGACACGGTCAACTGGTCGCCGGACAAAGTGGGTCAATGGCCTTCGAGAGACCGCGCCCAGGCTGTGATGGCGCTCCACCTGGCAAGGTCCGACCCGGACAAATGGCTGCCCATGTTTCTAGCCGACAGCGCGGAGGTGCGTTTTCAGGCCCTGCGCTGGATCGCAGATCTTGAATTGAAGCAGTTTCTTGCGGACGTCGAAGCCGTGCTGAATAGCAGCGACATCAACTACACACTGTTCGAAGCGGCACTGGCTGCATGGAATACCCTCAAAGGTAAGCCGGAAGCGGGAATACACGACATCGACGCTCTGCTGGCTCGCGTTCGGGACGCCGACAGTTCACCGCGACTGCGAGCCTATGCGCTGCGTCTGTTGCCGACTCAGCCGCGCGCCGCCGCCGGTGATGTCGGCAGCCTACCGGCAAGAAAGTTCCCCAACGGCGTGTCGTTACAACTATTGAGAGAACTGCTTGCCGTTGATGACTCCGAGCTATCGTTGGAAGTGGTCCGAGCGGCAGCCGGGAATTCGGGTGATGCTCAGCGCCTGTTGTTGGAGATCGCTGGCGACGAGGAGCAACCAGCCAACCTGAGAGCTGAAGCCGTCGCGGGACTCGCGTCTGCGGCGCCGTCTCACACGGACACTCTACTGAAATTGGCGAACGACGACCGCCGCGCCGTTCGCCGGGAAGCAGTCCGGTGTCTGCGAACCGTACCGCTTTCGGGCGAACAGAAAGACGCGCTGCGTGCACTCGCACAACGGCATCCGGAATCGAGCAACCTGATCACGGCGGTGCTGGCGCCGGATTCGCTGAAAGCCAATCGTCCAGCGCCGAGCGATATCAAGGCGTGGCTGCAAATGCTCGATGAGGTGCCGGGGGCGGCGGACGTGGAGAATGGCCGCCGAATCTTCCATCATGACCGCGTTGGAACCTGCTCCCATTGTCATCGGCACAGCGGACGCGGAAACACGGTGGGCCCCGATCTGACTCTTCTGAGCCAGCGGGCCACGCGGGAATGGCTGCTGACGTCGATCCTTGACCCGAGTCGGGAGATGGCTCCTGAATACCAGCCGCGAACACTTGTGCTGAATGACGGTCGCAGTTTCACGGGGATCCGGCTGCGGTCGTACACTCGAGAGCAGATTCGCGATGCCCACGGCCAAACGCGAACATTTGACCGTGGAGACGTCGAATCGATCATGGACTCAAGTGTTTCCTTCATGCCTACCGGTCTCGTCGACATGTTGACGACGCGCGAACTGCGAGATCTGCTCGCGTTTCTTATTCACAGCCGCGACGCGAATCCGCTTAGTGCGACCCAAGTCGGTGCAAACAGCAATTCCGACGATCGCGCGATGGTGATGACGCCGCTCGTTCGCACGGTCGATCTGAACGTCGGCGAAACTCAGACCGTGCGACTAAGCAATGGCAAGTCGACCAAGATCAAGCTGCTGAACCTGAAGGAAACTCGCGATCCAATTCGTCAAGCGGTCCGCAGCGCGAAGGTGACTGTGGAGGTCGACGGCCAGGAAATCACGCTTGAATCCGGTATGTACAACTTGCCGCTTCAAGTCGCCGATGCGCAGGTCGACTGTCCGGTTACCAGTGGGTGCAACACGAACGGCACGCCTGCGTTTTGGGGACTGGATAAGGCGGCGCGGTTGCGAGTGTGGCCAGCGGAGTCGCCCTTGACTGCGCCTGGATCGTTCATCTATCCGGTTGACCAACGCTGGTTCGCCACGCGCACCTGGTTTGACAACGAACCGGTCGACGGTGGAGCAAAGATTCTTCCAAAGATCTACTACCACAGCGGTTTGGACATCGGCGCGTCCGAAGCTCAGGTTCGAGTCTTAGCCGCGACAAAGGCCTTAGTGGTTTCGGTCGGCGATGATGTTCTTGCGGGACATGACAGCGGCACTCCCGTCGCCGCCCGCTACGACGTTGTGTACTTAATGGACCGCCGCGGCTGGTACTATCGGTACAGCCATCTGCACCAAATAAACAACAAGCTGCTGCCGGGACGTTTTGTTGATCAGGGAACGGAAATTGGCTTGGTGGGCAAACGCGGAGCTAGCGGGGGCTGGTCCCACCTGCACTTTGAAATCAAGAATCGCCAGCCGTCTGGCAAATGGGGGACTCAGGCGGGCTATGCGTTTCTGTGGGAAGCATATCGGAATCAGTACAAGCCAGCGCTGGTGGCCAACTCGCGGCGGAAGAGTTTTCTGCTGGCGGGAGAAGCCGCCACGCTGGACGCGACAAAGTCGTGGAGCGCCACGGACAGCATTCACAGCTACGAATGGACGTTTTCCGATGGCTCCCATGCGAGCGGGCCAACGGTCAGTCGGGTCTATTCGAAGCCCGGGTTCTATAGTGAAATCCTGAAAGTCACGGACAAAGCCGGCCACGTGGACTATGACTTCGCCGAGGTCCATGTGGTAGATCCCAAAACGCCAAACCAATACGCGCCCGGTATTCACGCCGTCTATTGGCCGACGTTCAACAACCGAGTCAACCTGCCCATTACCTTCAAAGTGCGTTCGTTTCGCGAGCCATTCGGCGAGGAAGTCTGGGATTTCGGCGACGGCAGCCCGCCGGTCCGTGTGAAGTCGGACGGCAACGTTGATCCCCTCGCGAAGGACGGCTATGCCGTAACGCAGCACACCTATCGTCAACCCGGTCACTATCTGGTCCGAGTTCAGCGGAGAACTGCATCCGGCCAGATCGCCACCGCTCGATTGCACGTTCGAGTGGCAGCCGAATGAGATCCGCGCAACTCGCCCGCATGCCAACCCACCCGTGCTCGCCGAGCACAGATGCAGCGGCTCATTCGACATGGCTGCCAGAACCGCCGAGCCACGCGAAATCCGTGCAAATAATGATGAGTTTTGATGGAGTTCTTATTCCCTTTCGCCGAACTCCAACTAAGCTTGTCACTTTAACCTGACCTTCAGATCTGACTTACTAATTGCGAGGAGTGAAAAAATGGGTGTTTATAACGCGAATTGGGAGGACGAAGAGCACAACCGCATTGTTGAGCTGTCAGTCGAGTACCAGCTTGACGACGATCAGCTCGAGCTCCTAACTGTCACTCCGATCGCTGTCAATTTCGTCGATCCGCAGTCCAAAGTCACCCACCGGACGCTTCCCATTCACACCGAATGCGGTCGCCAAGTCCTTCGCAACGTCCATCGTCGCAAGGGTGGCATCGAGCGACTTGAACAGGAACTGCGCTCTTCCTTGCTGTCTAACGCCTAGCTTCTCGCCAGGTGACCTACACGCAGAGAAGACCTACACGCAGAGAACTTTCCGCTGCATGGAGACTTGGACCGAGAGGCGAAGAGCAGAGCAGGCCGTTTCGAGCCCAATCGTTACCGGCGCTTCTTCTCACTGTCCTTCAATTGCAACTCGTCTCTATGTCCTACTTCTTTGCAACTTTCCGTACGACCAGATTGTCGATCGCCCCATTGAAACGCTTGCTCGTCTTGTTCCCGGCGGCGCCGATACGAAATTGCACCAGACCGGAGCCATGCCGTCCCACTCATAAATCCCCCGCTTGGGGATATGGATAACGCGGAGTTCTCCGGGGATCCCCGCCGCAAAGTTCTCCTTCGCGACCCATTCCGGGTGCGACTCAAAACGCTGCCACGGGAGTTCCTTGAGCAACGCTTTTCCGGGGCCGAGTTCGGTCGAGCACAGGTAGTTCATGCCCTCGCGCCGTGTGGTCCAGTCGTAGGACTGTCCACCAGCCGCCCCAATTGCCGTGACGCCCCGGTACGCCCATGTGCCATAACTAACGAATTCCAAATAGCTGATGACGGGAGCGAAGCGAGCAGCGGGCTGGCTCATTTTTTCCATACAAAGGCTGGCGGCCGAAACGCCTTCACAGCACGATCATTGCTGAGTTTCGGGCCGGTTGTGGAGCGACCGTCGCGGATAATCTTCTGATAGTCTGCCAGCATCTTTTTTACTCTGCCTGAATTCTCTGCAGAGAGATCGGTCGTTTCTCTCGGGTCGTTCCGCAGGTTGAACAACTGGACGAAGGCCGGATCTTCCAGCTCTTTGTGATTCGCCGGTTTCCGGCCAAATGCTTCGATCGCGGTTCTCCACGCGTCCTCAGATTTCGGTTCACTGAAAAAGGGTCCGGAACTGCCGCTGCCGGGGCCGAGGATCAGCTTCCATTCGCCATCGCGAAACGCATCGGAACGTGTCCCGCGACTCACGAGGGCATCGCGACTTCGCGTGGCGGGATTTTTCAAAACCGGGCGGAAACTCACCGAATCGGGCCCCTGCTTCGGGGAGAGCTTGATGCCAGCGATGTCCGCCCAGGTCGCCATCAGATCGTTCAGGCCGATGAGCGCATCGGTCGCGCCTCCCGGCTTCACCACGCCGGGCCAAACAGCGGCAAAAGGTACGCGAAGGCCGCCTTCGTAGGCGGAAAATTTGTATCCTCGCCACCGGCCGGTGGAATAGTGTCCGTCTTTTTCCATCTTCTGCATCTGGTTGGCAGTTGCCTCGCGCTTTCGGCCGGAATAATGACCGGGCCCGTGATCCGATGAGACCATGATGACCGTGTTGTCATCGACGCCGGCATCGCGAAGATGATCGCGGATCCGACCGATACAGGCATCGGTGTTCATCACAAAATCCCCGTAGATACCGATGCGGCTTTTCCCCTCAAATTCGGCTTCCGGAGAGCTCGGCGTATGAGGAGCGGTCAATCCGACGTACAGAAAGAACGGCTTTTCTTTTCCGGCTCGGGCTTTGATGAACTCGCCCGCTTCGTGGCAAAATGTCGAAAGTACCTTGGTGTCCAGAAAATCCTCGGCCGCCGGGCCGACTCGGTTAAAGGCACTCCAGCCTTTCTGTGCAGTGACCTTTCCCTGCCATTCATTACCGCGGATGAAGGCATAGGGAAACATGTCGAGCGAGCCGGGAAGAAAGAAGCAGTCATCAAATCCGTAGTCGCCGGCGCCGATCCGAATTGGCTTGGTGAAATCGGTATTCGCCGGGCCCTGAACCTTTCCATCCCGCGTCGTCATCCGCGTGCCGAGATGCCATTTCCCGACATAGCCCGTGGAATATCCGCCGGATTGAAACATGTCTCCCAGAGTGTGCTGAGTCGTTGGAAATCGAAGCCCGACAAACCCCCACGGCCCGCCCTGTTCGGCATTCCTGCCAAAACGCAGTGCATATCGCCCCGTCATGATCGAAGTGCGACTGGGAACGCATACCGAATCGGTCACGTGGGCGTTCGTGAATTTTATTCCATCAGCACAGAGCCGGTCGAAATGGGGCGTATCAATATTGCACTTATCACCGCCGAACGCTTTGATATCTCCGTACCCAAGATCGTCAGCGAGGATGAACACGATGTTCGGCCGTTCCGGTTGCTCGGCGCCGTGGGTCGTTGCAGCACAGAGAAACCACAACGCTGCCACCAAGCGCAATCTCATACGTCTATTCATGTTCTTGAGCCTCTATTCACTTCTTGTATGTGGATTCAGGAGTAGGGGTGTATTCGCCGTTTCTATCAGCATGGACCAACGTGGAACGGTCCATGATTTCGCCTTCGTCACGATTCAAGCCGCTTGTGCCCAGACCGCCAACATGCCTGGTCTGTTCCAGAAGCATGACTGAAGCCCCTTCTCTGGAAGCCGCGATCGCAGCTGTGACGCCCGCGAGCGTGCGCTGTTAGGGTCGCATTCTGGGCTTTGGCTTGTTGAGCGTTGAGTGTCGCGCCAAATATCAACGCGAGACTGACAAGGATGGCGGTCACGTACGTCTTCATGAGAGTTGGCGGATATATTCGACTGCCGTTGCTGTTTGACGGTGGAGCTGGCGAAGTTGCAAGAATCCAGTATCCCCAAGTTTCGGCGCCATTTCCACCATCGCGGGAATCAACCCCCCCTGGCTTCGCTCACTTTGGCGATCCGCAACGTATTCAACCACCGAGTTGCCCATCGCCCGACTACGACTCGCCCATGTTCAACCCCAAGTCATCGGCTGTCAGTATGGCGATCTACCAGTTAACATCTTTTGGAAATGCTCCGGTCTATCGCTGCCTGCTTCGGAGTTTGGCGGACTATGAACCGAGCGAATCCCAAACAGCGTCTGGAGAAGTGCCGGCGGGCACTTCGCCGCGCGCCGCTGTGGCTGCTCTAATTCTGGCTGCCGGGCAACCCGGCGAGTATTGGGCATGAAATGGCGTGTCCAAAAAACGCTTGTTTTTGTCCACCGAATGTACTTGAGGTTGAGTATTAATAGACTGACTAACCGCAGACAAGCGGGCAGTCTCGCTCGTTGCGGGTTACCTTGCGGACGTTAGCGGACTATACACACTCCCGACCATCCATTAGCCAAAGGTAGATACTTGCGGATAACCGACAACGAACTCCGGCCTTGACCTCCCGTTCGGAAAGTCACCACGAGTGTTCGATACTGATCGATGGCATTTTTGGCTGCATTTGATCGTCCTCATAAATAAGACAGAAAATAAGACAGAAGTGGAAACCGACAATGACCAACAACACGGATGACGTCGAAGCCCTAGAGAAGCTCGGCCAGGCGAGGGACGCGATCGTCGGCGAATTGCGCAAAACGATCGTAGGGATGGACGAGGTCATCGACGAAATGATGATCGCCATCTTTGCCCGTGGACATTGCCTGCTGATGGGCGTGCCGGGGCTGGCCAAGACGTTGCTGGTCAGCTCGCTGGCCCAGACGATGTCGCTCTCCTTCAAGCGTATTCAATTCACTCCGGACCTGATGCCTTCCGACATCACCGGCACCGAATTGCTGCAGGAGGATCCCGAGACGCACGAACGGAGGTTCAAATTCCAGAAGGGGCCGGTGTTTACTAACCTGTTGCTGGCCGACGAGATTAATCGGACGCCGCCGAAGACGCAGGCTGCGCTGTTGGAAGCCATGCAGGAAAAGCGGGTCTCTTCCGGCGGCGTGGACTATGAACTCGGCCAGCCATTCTTCGTCCTGGCGACTCAGAATCCGATCGAGCAGGAAGGCACCTACCCGCTGCCGGAAGCTCAGCTCGACCGGTTCCTCTTCAATATCATGGTCAAGTATCCTAGCCACACTGAAGAGCTTGACATCATGCGCAGCGTAACCAGCGACGATGAGCCGCTGCTCAACAAGGTTGTGGATGGCCCCTCCATCCTCGAATTCCAGCACGTGGTCCGGCGGATTCCGGTTGCTGACCATGTGTTCGAATACGCGGCGGCGCTGGTTCGGGCAACACGCCCGGATGAGCCGGATGCTCTGGAGTTCGTGAAGAAGCTCATGGCCTGGGGCGCCGGACCGCGAGCGTCGTTGAACTTGATTCTGGCGGGCAAAGCAAGAGCGGCTCTGCGTGGGCGGAGTCATGTTTCCGTGGACGATATCAGGGAGTTATGCCTGCCGATCTTGCGGCATCGCATCATCCCCAGCTTCGCGGCGCGTTCGGAGGGAATGACGGCCGACACGTTGATCGAAAAGCTCTTGGCCGAGATTCCGGCGGACGAAAAGCTGCTCGCGCGGAGAACAGGTTGAACGGATGTCTGAACACTTACCGCAAACCAACTACCTCGACCCCGAGGTGCTG
The DNA here is from genome assembly GCA_964635375.1 of uncultured Pirellulaceae bacterium. Lineage (GTDB taxonomy): Bacteria > Planctomycetota > Planctomycetia > Pirellulales > Pirellulaceae > CAZMNY01. The sequence continues at coordinate 31,982 of CAZWOU010000020.1, forward strand.
CAGAAACTGGGCGACCTGGAGCTGATCGCGCGCGAGGTTGTGGAAGGGTTGCGAGTGGGAACGCATCGCAGTCCGCTGCGAGGCTTCAGCACCGAGTTTGCCCATCACCGGCAGTATGCGCCGGGAGACTCGCTTCGCACCATCGACTGGCGCGTCTTTGGCCGCACTGATCGCTACTACACCAAGCTCTACGAGGCGGAGACAAATTTCGATTGCTATCTTCTGATCGACGCCAGTTCGTCGATGAACTACGCATCGGGGAAGGTCAGCAAGTTGGAGTACGCCAAGTTCCTCGCGGCGTCTCTGGCATACATCGTGCTCAAGCAACGCGACTCCGTGGGGCTCTCCATCTTTGACTCCGAGGTGCGTGCGTACCTGCCGCCGCGTTCCGCGATGGGGATTATCCTGCAGATCGACCAGCTTCTGCGCGATGTCAAACCGGTACCGAGAACCAGCATCGCAAAGCAGTTGCACGACATCGCGCTGATGATGAAGCGACGTTCCATTGTCGTAGTAATCTCGGACTTATTCTCCGATGTCGACGATATCCTCGCCGGGCTCGACCATCTCAGGTTCGACGGGCACAACGTGGTCGTGCTGCACACGCTA
>CAZWOU010000020.1:32600-47878 GCA_964635375.1 uncultured Pirellulaceae bacterium
TACGAACTGGAGTTCCCTTTTAAGGGCGCCTGGTGTTTCGAGGGGCTTGAGGAAGAAGAGCCGCTGACCACGCAAGCTGAACGGATTCGGGACGACTACCTCACCAGCTTCAATTCGTATTTGGAGGCGCTTCGCAACGGATGTGTGGCGAGTCACGTCGACTACACGACCGTCAATACATCCCTCCCGCTCGACGGGGTCTTGAGCGAGTTCTTCTTCAAACGCGAGGCCGCGACAAACGGAGCGCGGTCATGACCTTTCTCAATCCACTGCTTCTGCTTGCTGGATTGGGAGTGGGCTGCTTGAGACCCGAAGCACTAGAGGCGAGCCGCGAGCAACCCGGTGCGCGGCCGAGCGTTCGACTTTGTCGCCAATGTACTTGTTTTTGTCGCCGAAGACAAATATGCTGCGAGCATGTCGATCGCAACGTACATCAGAGATGACCTTGCCGTCCAACTGAAATCGGGGCGGGAGTTGCCGATTCAGCTGACGCTTGACTCGCTGGCTGGGCACTACAACGTTAGCTTGACGCCGGTGCGGACCGCGGTAGCTGAATTGATCGACGAAGGGTTGCTGGAGCGGGCCCCCAATCATCGTTTGGCCGCCACAGCCCTTTGCGGTAAGCGAAGCCGAAGGCGTCGTGAAGCGAAGCTGCCAGAGCCGCCGCAAGATCCGTATGAAGTCATCGCCAGCGACCTGGTGCAGCTCAGTCTGCAAAGCGAACCGATCTATCTGCGTGAGGAAGCAACTGCCGAGAAGTACGACATCAGCCGGTCCGCAATCCGTAACATTCTTCATCGACTGGCCGGCGAAGGCGTGCTCGATCACATCCCCCGACGCGGCTGGCGTTTGCGTCCGTTTAGGCAGGACGACTTGCAGGCATTCATCGAAGTGCGTGAGGTGCTGGAGCTGAAAGCGCTGGAGCTAGCTCGGCCGAAACTTGACGCCGGCGAATTGAAACGCATGCTCGACTTGAACGCGCCCCCGGTATCATCTCGCACCTCACTCAGCGTGGATGAGTCTCTGCATGAATACCTGATCGCCACCGCCGGCAACGCTTACATCAAGGATTTCTTTGATCGTCAGGGGCGCTACTACCGGCTGTTGTTTGAGTGGGAAGATCATGATCGCGATGTTGCGATTGAGACAATGCGCCAGCACCAAGAGATCCTGACCGCCTTGTTGAAGAAGAACTGGTCTGCGGCGAGGAAGGCGTTGTCGCATCATATCCTCGATAATCACCCTATTCTGGGCAAGCTCAAAGGCATCCGGCATTACCCCAAGATTCCCGAGTCCCAACCGAGGTACAAATTCCATGAGTAGCTCATCGTCACGACGTACATTCTTGAAATCTGTTGGCCTGGCCACCTCCGCGATGGGCTTGGGGGGTGCGGCACTCGCTCAGGAAAAGCAACCGCCGATCGCAGGATTCGAGAAAGCGAAGACCGATCCGAACGCCGCGAAAGGGTGGCAACCATTCTCCGATCGCAAGATCCGGGTCGGAATCGCCGGTTACGGTTTGTGCGCGTTCGGGGCGCATTTCGGTTTCCAGAACCACCCGAACGTCGAAGTGGTTGCGGTCACCGACCTGATCTCCTCGCGCCGCGCCGGGTTGGCGAAGGCTTGCCGGTGCGAGAAGACCTATCCGTCGTGCGAGGAGATGATCAAGGACGACACGATCGAGGCGGTGTTCATTGCCACCGATGCGCCAAGCCACGCTCGCTTGGCCGTCGCGGCTCTGGAACACGGTAAGCACGTCGCATCGGCAGTGCCAGCCGCTTACGGATCGCTGGAAGACGCGGACCGATTGTTCGCCGCCGTCAAGAAGACCGGGCTGAAATACATGATGTTTGAGACGTCATACTTCCACGCGGACCTGTACGCCTGGCATCAGCAGTACAAAGCGGGGCTGTTCGGCCAACTCGTCTACTCCGAGGGAGAATACTTTCACTACTTTGGCGCTCCGCTCGGCGGATACAACCCGAAGACGAAGCAAGTCGACGCTAACGGCTGGCGGAAGGGACTGCCGCCGCAATACTACCCGACCCACTCGAATGCGTATTACATCGGTGTGACGGGTGGAAGCTTCACCGAGGTGTCTTGTATGGGCAAGCCCAGCAGCGTGCCGCATCTGCAGGCGAAGAACAACGACTACAAGAATCCGTTTGGTTCCGAGATCGCCCTGTTCCGCACCAGCGAAGGCGGGATGTCGCGCATGGCGGTCTGCTGGGACATGCCGTCGGCCCACGGCGAGCAGGGGCGGATCTATGGAGAGAAGAAGATCAAGGGCAACGCCAACCCCAACAGGCCGCCTCTGCCGCCGGGCGTTCCAGCCGGGGGCCATGGTGGGTCGCACGGTTACTTGATGAGCGAATTCGTGGACGCCATTTTGCGGGATCGCAAGCCGTGGGTGGACGTGGCGCAAGCCTTGAACATGACGGTGGCCGGTATCGTGGCCCATCAGTCGGCCCTCAAGGACGGCGAGTTGCTGAAGATCCCGCAATATGAACTGTGAACATCGAAGCGGCCAGTGGCCAGCGAGGCCTGGCCAGTGACCGGGCAAACGGGGCTGGGCAAACGGGGCTGGGCCACGGCCGTTGTCTGCCGCTCCGATGTGAAGCAAACCAATGCCAACTTGGTTTAGAAACATGAGATCCATCGCCTCCCTCATCTTCCTCGCGTTCACGATCCTGCCGTCCTGGGCGGCCGAGTTGCCCTACGCTGAGCCCTTCACCGCGCTCAACCCGGATACGGCGGACGCAGAGGACGCGAGCAAGCGACCGAATGTGGTTCTGATGATCGCGGACGATATGTCGTGGAAGGATTGGGGCGTCTACGGCAACAAGTTCGCGAGGACGCCGAACATCGACAAGGCGGCGGGGCAGGGCGTGCGGTTCAGCAACGCCTACTGCACCTCGACGGCCTGCCATCCGTCCCGGTCCGCTCTGTTGACCGGTCAAGACATTTGGCGACTGCGCGACGCGGCCGTGTTCGGCGGGACATTGCACAACACGTACGACACCTATCCGGCGATGCTTCGGGAAGCAGGCTACGAGGTTGCCCACAGCGGCAAGGGGTGGGGGCCAGGTTACCCGGAGCCGGGCGGGTGGCAGTTGCCTCCGACGGGAAAGCGCGCCCGGCTACATCAGCTCTTGGCCGCAGGGCAGGGCGGTGCAAGACCGTTCTGCTTCTGGTGGGGCACATCGTTGGGTCATCGCCCGTTCAATTATCGCGCGGATGGCCGATCGCTGGAGACGATTGAGACGCCTCCTTATTTGCCGGACACGCGAGCCGTGCGCGAAGACTTCGCCGGGTACTACCAAGAGGTTGAAGCCTTCGATGCGGAGCTCGGCAAGGTGATGGAAATGCTCGAGAAGGCAGGCCTCACCGAAGAGACCATCCTGATCATTACGTCCGATCACGGTATGCCATGGCCGCGGGGTAAGGGCAGTCTCTACGACATGGGGACGCGCGTGCCGCTGATCGTCCGCTGGCCCAAGCGAATCAAAGCGGGTCGGGTGGTGGACGATTTCGTCAACTTCATCGATCTCGCCCCAACCATCGTCGAACTGGCAGGTCTTCCCGCGAGCGAGCGGATGACCGGAAAGAGCCTGACGAAGATTCTTCAGTCCGACCAAAGCGGAACCATCGAAGCCGGGCGAGACCGAACGCATCTTGCGCTCGAAGCCCACCACACCGACGGCCCTTACCAGGCTTGGCTCGGTTACATGTCCTGTCGTGCGATCCGTACACACGAGTACCTCTACATCCGCAACTACCCGCGCCAAGGCCATCCCGGCTGGAAACCAGTTCAGGGCGGTCCGGCCGTCGGGATCATGCAGGAAGAAATGGCCGCGAACGAAACCGTAAGACGCAATTTCGAGTTGTGTTTCGGACTCCGCCCTGATGAAGAGCTCTACGACGTGAAGACTGACCCCTATCAGATCAAGAACCTGGCCGCTGATGTCCGATTTGCCGAGGTCAAAGCAACACTGAAGAAGGGTCTGACGGATTACATGAGAACGACGGATGACCCTCGCGCCACGGGGCAGGGCGAGGTCTTTGCGCGCTATCCCATCTGGGCGGGCGGGAGAACGCAGATGGGCGGTTACAACCGCTCTGGGCAGTTGGAGTTGTTTGACAAATCGAAATACGCCCAGTGGATGAAAGAGAATTTTGTTGAGCCGGCCCGGTGATGTGTGACGCTCGGCAGCAATTGCAACGGACCGCTGAACGAAAACGATCGTTCGCTCCTGCAGGCCTTGTCGCCAAATTCCGTCCCACTGGACACATTGAGCAGTTGGATACTTTTGGCTTGATCGTTGTGGTCGAGACGACGCACACAGGATGAGCCAGTTCGGCCAACTGAACTAGGAAAGAGGCTAAGGATGCCGGGAGTCGAATTATTTCCGTTGGCGCCGTTGGACTATCTGGCGATCGGTGGCTTTTTCGCGATGTTGTCGGTCGTGGGATATCTGGCGGGACGCGGGGAGCAGTCGAGCAGTACTGAGTATTTTCTGGCCGGAAAGAAACTCCCTTGGTACGTCGTCGGCGGGTCGTTCATCGCTTCGAATATCAGCAGCGAGCAGTTCATTGGAATGATCGGTTCGGCGGTCGTCTTCGGTGTCTGCGTCTCGATGCTGGAGTGGGGCAACGTCATAACGTTTACGCTGTTGATCTGGTTCTTCATTCCCTTCCTGCTGTCGGCCAAAGTCTTCACGACGCCGGAGTATCTGGAACTTCGTTTCAACCCCGCCTTGCGGCAGATCTTTGCCTTCGTCACGGTCATCAGCAACGTGGTTGCGTTCCTGGCTGCCGTCTTGTACGGCGGCGCGCTGGCGCTAGCGAGCCTGTTTGGCTGGCACCCTTGGTTCGCCGTCATCGCATTGGGAATCGTTTCCGGCATGTGGGCGATCTATGGAGGGTTGTCGAGCGTTGCCTGGACCGATTTATTGACGGTCGTGGTGATGATTCTGGGAGGCCTTACGATAACGGTGCTTGGTCTTTCCGCACTGGCCGGCGATGACGGATCGCTCCTCGATGGTCTGCTCACGATGATCGAGCGGAATCAGGCGAACCAAGGCGCTTGGGCCGAGGCGGTGAACGTCAACACCAGCAACCTCTCGGGCGGAGATTCGGATTCGTACGATCGCCTTTCTCTCTTTCAAGGAGCGACGCATCCGGTTCTCCCCGCGATCAGTATCCTGCCATTCATCTTTTCGGTGAGCATCTGGTACAACGTGCTGAACCAGTTCATGATCCAGCGCGTGCTCGGCGCAAGGAGTGAATACGACGCTCGGATGGGGATTGTGTTTGCCGGGTGGATCAAGGTCTTCTTGCCCCTGATCACCGTCCTGCCCGGGATGGTTCTGTTCGCGCTGCATCCAGAGATCTTGCTCGGACCGTGGGAGCAGGTGAAGCCCGAAGCCGACAAGGGCTATGTGCGGATGATTCAGACGCTCGTGCCAGTTGGGCTCCGCGGTTTGTTGCTCGCCGCGCTCTTCGGAGCGATTCAATCGACCGTCAACTCGGTGCTCAACTCGACCTCCACGATCGTGACCCTCGACATCTACAAGCGGATGTTCCGTCCCCTGGCGTCCGATCGGCACCTGGTGAGAGTCGGCGTGATCTCGTCGGTGATCATCTTGGCTATTTCCATCGTGCTAGGCGGATTCGTCGGCAAGCTCGGCGGCAGCCTGTTTGAATACATCCAATCGCTCTACGCTTTTTTCGCGCCGCCTTTTGCCGCGGTCTTTGTGCTTGGCATCCTCTGGCGACGGATCAACGGCGCAGGCGCTTTGACGACGGTCATCTCGGGATTTGCCCTCGGTATCGCAATCAAGCTCTACCTGAGTTTCACCGCTGCGCCTCCCGCATGGCTTGCGCCCTACGCCGCCCCGCCTCCCGCATGGCTTGTGCCCTACGCCAACCAGGCGTCGATCAATTGGTTCTTCTGCCTGGCGGTTTGCATCGGGGTGAGTTTGCTCACTGCCCCTCCTCAAGCTAAGCAGGTTACCGATCAACTCACTTTCAATTGGCGCAAGATGAACATCTTTGGCGGCCTCGGCGACCAGTGGTACTCAAGCGTTGTGACCTGGTGGGGATTGTTCATCGTCACGATCCTGGCGCTGTTTGTTCTATTCTCCGGGTTCATTCTATAAAACGGCTCAGTGGAGCTACGGAATGTTCGCGGCAATCTCGTGGGCGAATACAATTTCCAGTTGACTGGCCTGAGCCATGTGCATAGGAGTTATCATCTCGCGATCAAGCGGCACGGGGCCGCGTTCAAAGTGCTTGATCGTGTTTTCAAATGGACGCCAGTCGAGATCACCCAAGCGAACCAGCTTGCCGAGTTGTTGGCCCGAGGATTGGTGATAGGCCTTGTAGATCAGCTCGGTGCAGTAGATTCGATCATCATCCATTCGATAACGCACATCGTAGGGGCGTCCCAGAAACGTCTTGACGCCCTTGATTGTGACCGGAATGTACTGCTGGTAGTTGCTCTTGAATCGATAGACTGCAAATCCCTGATTGCGGCCACGAAAGATGAATTCTTTGAGCGGCGTCGCCTCGACGTTTTCGTATGCTTCATAAACGACCCACTTGCCGTTTTGTTTCGAGACGATGCCGCAGTGTGAATAGGGCGATTGGGACACGCCTTCGATCGCGTTTACCAGCCGCGAATGCGGAAGCGATTGAAAGAGAATGTCGCCTTCCAGCGGAGAGTAGTTCCAATAAGCGACGTAGGCGGGGCCACAGACCGAAGCAAAGACAATCGTGGCAAGTAGTGCGCACACAGCAAGGGTGACGACGAAGATGCGTCGCTCTTGGCCGTGGTCACGGGAGGACTTATTTCTCTGCATGATGTCTAGAATGACCGAGCGGCGCGGGGTGTCACAGAGTGAAGCAAGCTGCCCAGCCAAATCCCTGGACCATTCGTTTAATCTGCCACGGTTTCCCTTTTCGCTGAAAGTCAGGGATGACGGCAGTGTTTGAGTTCACACGAGGCCACTGGGAGATTCCGTTGCGACCATTGGTCGCAGCCTCACAAATGTAATCGTAACGCGACGGTCGAATATTCCCAAAGAAAATGCGGCAGAAGAAGGCGAGTCAGTCTTGGTCAGGAACAAATGCGACAGTGGAAACCGCTTCAATGCACGAAACGGAAGATTTGGGCGTCAGAGGGTTAAGGCCCGACTTCAAAAAGACGGACCACTATCCAGTTCAATAGTCACGAAAATCAACGAGAGAGGTAGTTTCAAAGTGAGTCTGAGTGACGCCGTGCCGCGTGCAACACGCGAAGAATGAGAACGTCAGCATCGCTCGTTATCTCGTAGAAGATGAGATAGTTTCGCTTGACGGGTTTGCAGCGAACACCTGGCTTGATGTCGTCAACTGTGAAGCCAATCAGGTGCGTTTGCCGGACGAGCTCAATAGCGGCATCAATTTGCAGGAGAAGAGATGGCCTCGACATTGCAGCACCAACTCGCCCTCGTCGGAGAAATGAATGCCGACGTTCGTGCCGTCGATCTTCTCTTTCACGATGAGCGACTCATCGGCAATGAGCTCATTCGATTCGACTTCGCCCAGATGCCTGTCGTCGTCCGTCCCCTTCGACCCAAACAGGTGCGGAGTGCGCGGATACTTGGTGAAGTCGCCATAGGACGCGCCCATCAGATTACCCCTCCTGCTTCGATTGACCGGTGGCGTGCCGAATAACACTCAGCGCAGAGTCAGGGTCACATCCATAGATACCTGATCCCCAGGCTGCATTCGCTTCGACGACGGCCCAGCCTTGTCCCGTAATCTGTCCAACATCCACGGCAACCGCCCTCGGCGTCGCGGCGCCCACTGCGGCGAGAACGCTCTCGGCGAGTTGCGTGGCTTCATCTCGTTCAACCTGTGACACCTCGTAGCCATCGTGCTTTGCATGAACTCCCGACCGCAGGTAGGGCGAGAGCGTCCTGACTCGCCCGTCCAGACAAAAACAGCGGAATTCAATGTCCCACCGGACCGGGTCAGCTACCAACACCGTCATGTCGTCGTCAAACGCGATGGGCAATGAAGTACCGGACTTATGAACTTGAGCGGCAAACGACTTGTCATTTGGCGGCTTGACGAAGGTTGGCTCGGTAAGCCCACGAGCCTCAGTCCCTAAAAGTACTGGTGCCGGATTACGCCATCAAAAGCAGCCTTTCTTCAGGCAGCACTTCTTGAATCGTTTGCCGGAGCCGCAGGGGCAGAGGTCATTTCGTCCGAGCTTTTCTTCCAGCACTTCATCATTTCGTCTTGCGCATTTCGAGTCCCTCTCGGAGATTCTTGGATGGCGACCGACACCAACCGCAATCTACTGTTTGGCATTTTGGCTTTGCAGATGGACTTTATCAATCGCGAGCAACTCTTGGCTGCGACTAGCGCGTGGCTGTCGGAGCGGACACGCCCGCTTGAGGAGATACTGCTTGAGCAAAATGCACTGACCGAAGCCGACCGGCAACTGCTTGCGCCGTTGGTTGCACGGCACATTGAGAACCACGATGACGACGCCGAGAAGAGTCTGGCCGCAATTAGTTCGATTGGCTCCGTAGCCGACGAACTCAACCTGCTGGGCGATCCAGAGATCGATGTCACCGTGTCATTTGTCGGCCGCGACAACCGGCAGGGTGTTGAGTCAGTGCCAAGGAAGCTGGACGGCGGTTCTCGCTTCCGAATTCTCAGGCCTCATGCTAAAGGCGGATTGGGCGAAGTCTCGGTGGCCGAAGATATTGAATTGAGTCGTGAGGTTGACCGACTCATTCCTGCGCTGCAGACGACGAGCGTGGGTACTTCCGACGAGACGAGGCGGCAGATCGTCTCAACGGCCAATCGAATGCGAGCAGGCGGATTCCCTGCGCCATCCAGAATGGGGATGCGACAACAAACAAGTTCCCGTGTCGCTGAGATCGGCGGCTCTTCAATCGCTAGATCGACGATCGCCTCGATCCCGGCGTTCAGGACCGTCGAGAGGTTTCGAGCTTCGAGCGCATTGCCGATCCAGAGTTGGGCGGCGATTTCACGCATCCGCTACCGCGCCTCTTCTGACCATTCTGCCGACAGAGACTTCAGCGCGTCCCTGACCTTGGATTGCAACGATCTCTCTTTCTTACGGAGTCCCGGCAATCGTTGTTCTTCGATTTCTCTGATCGCCTGCTCGGCTTCGTCGAGTTCGGTGCGCCAGCGGCTAGTCAATTCATCTTGGCCGCCAGATTTGATGTTCTCACGCAAGCGGGTCTGCCGTCCGGTCAACCGTTCGATTTCGTTGACGGCATCCGAGATGTCTTGCCGCTTGGCCTCCAACTGCTGATGGATCTTGAGGCATTCCTGAACGCCCTCATTCGCCGCCAGTGGTCCATTCGTCCTGACAAGATTTTGTTCAAGCCAATCGACTTGTATGTTCTCGCGTTGCTTCGTCACACGGACCAGTTCCATCTGGGACTGTTCGATCCGCTGCTCGACAACTTTCACAATCAACTCAGACTTCGGGCCGACGGAGATCGAGTATCGCGCGCCTTCGGCCAGCTTCTTGGCCGCATCCAACGTCTCGTCGGCGCCGGCGTGGACGAGTCGAGTTTCGATGTCAGGCTCCGAGAGCGTGTAGTCGTGATCCAGTACAAGTTCATACGTCTCGTTGCGACTGTTCATCACGTGGTAGTGACATTCCCGCCGTTGTCGAGTGCTCGTGTAGCAGAATCCTTCGGAAAGGCGCAAGGCGACGACTTTGTTGCGCTGGCGCTTCTGGTCTCGATGCACTGCAACACCCGTTTCTAGCGCGTGGGGCAACAGTCGAGACTCGTCGGGCTTGAGGGCTGGGACGATGCAGTTCCCAGAGTACGCCGCCTCCTCAAAGACAGTACATACGCCACGACCGAGACTGAATCCGGTTTGGTTCGTGAAGTCAACTGAACGGTAGGGTCGCTCCGGGTGATTTTCATGCTTGTAATGCAACACACTCTTCGCGTCAGCGACTTCGACGTTGAAGACGGGAATGACGGTCGATCTCTTCGCCGGGATCGTCACGAGTGAGTCCGATTCAAAGATGCTGAAATCACCGACCTCGTGGATCTCAGCAGAAGTGGTTTCGGCGGCGTCTAGACCGCTCCGCTTTGCCATCGAGAAGCGACTGCCCGTCTTTCGCAGCATGTCTCCGGACCTTTGTGCGAATTCTTCCGCTCCTTCCGGCGCAGCGCACTCTGCCAGCATGTCAAAGGCTGGAGCTTCGACCTCGACTGCTCCCAATGCCGTCTCGCTGACGAGATCGACATGTGTCCGTGTTGGCGTCTTTGACTCGGCGAGGTCCGTCGAAAACGTGATCGGTTGGCCCGTTACGACACAGACATGGAAGTCGATCCAGTCCTCATCGGTGTTGTTGTCCACAATGGCGAAACCCTGCAATTCCCTCGCACGGCCTTCGGACATCCGCAGGCGGTAGGAGATCTTCCATGCGGCGGCGGGAATAGTGTACTGGACGATGGCCTCGGACTTGTCTTTCGCTGCGCTCAACACGAGTTCGACGAACGTGCTGTTTGGTTTGATTCGCTGGTAGTTGCGCTGAAGTGCTTTGTCGATCTCCGTCTGAACGTCTTCATCCAGGAACTTGAAGCTTTGAATCTCTCGCAGAACGCATCGCCGCAGCCCTTCGTCGGTAAGAACGATGATCGACTTGGGATGAATGGGTTCGCCCGCCGTTGCCTCTTCTTCCTGATGAAGTCCAACGAGTGTGCCTTCGATGGCGCCGCTTGCACGTTCGACGCGAACCTTGGCTCCGCTCAGGTTGGTAGCGAGGTCTTCCAGCGCCTTCTGAGGATTGATCGTGATATTGCCTTCGAGTTCGTTGGAGGGGCGAAACGTGGGTGGAGAGTCTAGCTTCACGTTGCCGTATACATTGAACGAGGCGAGCACGTCGGCCAGATGATCCTGCCGCACCGGAATCGAGATTTTTTCCGGTGATTCAGGCCCGACTTCATAGCACCGTTGAAAATCAGCAATCCCGTTTGAGTAGATGACAACCTGGTTCTTTTTGCACATGCTGGATCATGTTCCTTTCGTGTTCCTGCCATACGCTTCAGCTGAACGGAGCGTGCGGCCGGTATTATTCTAGCAACTCGGTTTCATCTGGCTCATGAAACCGATAGTTCCCTCGTTGCATTCCACTGAAAAAATGAACAGCGTGGAGTCGTCGTTCTTGTGGATGGCATAGGGTTCCCCAAGTCTGAGGTATGCGTGTGGTAGAATGAACCATCTGACCTCGGGGCGTGTCGCTTGTCGAGGGAGGTAAGCAAGACTATGGAATATCTCGGATGGCTGCTGACAGGACTTGTCGTCGGTGGAGTCGGTGTGTTCTATCTCATGCAGCGGTTCAGCAGTGGTGGGTCGAACCAGCGGGGCTCCATTTTTTCGCTGCTGCGGAACCATTTTCATCCGCTGCCAACGGACAACATCACCATATCGGAACGGCAGTTTCCCTTTAGGGTTCGAGCCGACTTGCAACGAGCCCTCGACCGGCTGTTCGAGGGGGAGACTCGCATCCTGCATTTTTGCGGCGTTCGTCGGGAATACGCGCATGAAGGCGTGAAGCTCTCTGATTGTATCGTCGAAAGCCAGGACAACCCGGCGGTCTCTATTCCTCCGGAGCACGAAGAATTGGACATCGGCGAGAACGAGCCGATCCGTGTGTTGAAGAACGGGATTTGGCTGCTCGAAAAACAGGCCCTGCGATTTGCCGTGCTTCTGGCGCCCGTTGGTCACTGCGGCCGAAGCACTGGAATGCAGTTTCAAGTGGCAACGCCAAACACGCTCGATGGCACTCAGATCACGCAAGAGTTCTTTAAGCACTTGGAGGACTCGATCCTCAAGGCTGACTCATATCGAGGAAAGATTCTGTCGTTGGAGGAGTCCGAGCACTCCTATTCCGGCGAGTCCAGCGGGATCGCCGTTCATAAGCTGCGAACGGTCGAGCGAGATCATGTCATTCTTCCTCAGTCCACGCTCACTTTGCTGGAGCGTAATGTCATTCAGTTCGTCAAGCAGCGGGCGCGGCTGTCGCAATTTCAGCAAGCGACGAAGAAAGGACTGCTGTTCTACGGTCCGCCGGGAACCGGGAAAACGCACACGATTCACTATCTTGCACGAGCGTTGGACGGCCACACGACCTTGCTCGTATCAGCTGAACAAGTTGGTTTGCTGGCGGAGTACATGACGCTCGCCCGATTGTTGCAACCAAGCATCGTTGTCTTGGAGGATGTTGACCTGATCGCCAGAGACCGCGGCGACATGAGCAGTCCCTGCGAAGAGGTGCTACTGAACAAGCTTCTCAATGAGATGGACGGGTGGGTTAAAGGAGGACGCCGATATCCTCTTCATCCTGACCACAAACCGACCGGAATCTCTCGAAACGGCCTTGGCGTCACGTCCCGGTCGGATCGATCAAGCTATCGAATTTCCTTTGCCTGACGAAGAAGGCCGAGGCAAGCTGGTTCGACTCTACTCTCAGGGTGTCTCGCTATCCGCCGAATCTGTTGCCGAGATCGTTCGTCGAACCGATGGCGTCAGCGCCGCATTCATCAAAGAGCTGATGTGGCGCACCGTTCAATTTCACATCGAGGGTAATGGTAGTGGCGAGATCCAGCACGAGGACATTGATGGCGCACTGAATGAAATGCTCCTTCGTGGCGGTTCACTGAATCTAAAACTGCTTGGCGCCTCAGAACGTGAGCACCATTGAGTTTCGACGCCGCATACTAGCCATCGGCCGGCCCGTCTCCGATCGCACCAACCTGTAGCATCAAGCCCTAATCGGAAAGCCTTGCGTAGAGCTGCGTGTGTTGATACTGCGTTACTCAAGGCCGAAGCGAACGATGGGTGAGGGCGCGAACACCTGACGACGCGCCATCGCTCGATTGCCGGCCATTCGTTTCTTGATGATCTCCGTTGCCGTTGCAACTATTTCTTGCCAAGGCACAGCGATCGTGGTCAAGTTGAGCTCTTCGGCGATCGGTGCGTTGTCGAATCCGACGATTGGCGGCAAGGCGATTTTCTCTCGCCGAGCGTAGCGCACGACCCCTTCAGCCAACCTGTCGTTGCAACAGAAAATCGCCGAGGGTGATCGGGCCAGCAAAGCACCGGCGGCGCGAGTGCCGTCCTCTCGATTCCACGACCCCGCCTCGACAATCCGCGAGCGTCCAACCGGCAGCAACGACCGAAACCCATCGACTCGATCCTCGCTGCGTGCATCGTCCGCGCGGGCGGCAAGGATCATCACGCGGCTTTGGCGCTCCGGCGAATCTTGAAGCTTAGCATGGGTCAGTAGCACTTCTGCCGCGCAGACGCCCCCCGAGTAATCATCGGTGGAGATCGTGTCTACACGCGAGGCCTCGAGACCGGCGATCCGCCGATCGTTCAGGATCAAGGCGTACGCTCCGTCCGAGGTCGCGTACTCTTCGCCCTCTGCCGCCTGTAACTCCCAGAAGACGGGCAGCAGATTGGGATGGCGCGCCCGCCCAGCGTCCGTCCACGCAGTTCGAAATGGAATCGACTCCTTCGTCAGCGCATCTTCCAGGAGACGCTTCAGGTGAAACCCGAAACTCCCCGGACGGCGGGCACGCGTATGAAACAACAGCAAGACGCCTTCAGGCAATTGGGCCGCCCCAGCAACGTACGTCCCCGAACCGTGCCGCGCTTCCAGCAATCCTTCGGCGACCAAAGCCGCCAACACGCGGTGGGCGGTTTGGTAGCTGACGCCATGCCGTGCAGCTACGGAACGCGTCGAAGGAAAACGTTCGCCGGGCCTATAGACTCCTTGCTCGACGTTTTGTCGCAGCAGAGTCGTAATGCGTCGGACTTTTTCAGATACGGGTCGCGGCATCGTTTCATTCTATAATCATATCACTTTGTTAGTCAAGTGATTGACATTGGGCGGGAAGTTACATATGCTGCGAACGACACAACCCAGGAGGCACATCAATGCTTGCCGGCAAAGGTATCGTCGTGATTGGCGGAACGACGGGGCTCGGATTATCTGCTGCACGCGCCGCGGTAGAAGCGGGCGCGAGTGTTGTCGTACTAGGCAGAAAAGAGGCGGCAGTCTGCACGGCAACTCGCAGCCTGGAAGCGTTGGCTGCGGGAAAATGCTGCGGGCTGGCGGGCGACGCGGTCGACCCGGCAACGGCGGACAAAGCCATCACGCTGTGTTACGAAACGTTCGGGATGTTTGACGGACTCTATCACGTGGCGGGAGGAAGTGGCCGACGGTTCGGCGACGGCCCGCTGCACGAGCTGACGGATGAAAGCGTTCCGAAAACCGTCGAGCTGAACCTGCAATCGCTGATTTACTCTAACCGAGCCGCAGTACGGCACTTCCTCAAGCACAATGTAAGCGGCGCTGTTCTTAACATGGGTTCCGTCCTCGGATTCTCGCCGTCGCCTCAGTTCTTTGCTACGCACGTTTATGCGGCCACCAAGTCAGCCGTCATCGGATTCACGCAATCGGTGGCGTCATACTACGCTCCGCAAAACATCCGCTTCAATGTGATCGCGCCAGCCTTAGTGGATACGCCCATGGCAACCCGTGCCGCGACGGATCGCGAAATTGTGAACTTTATTCAAACCAAGCAGCCGCTCGACGGCGGGCGCGTTGGCCGAGCGGAGGACTTAGACGGTCTGGCCGTGTACTTCTTGTCCGATCAAAGTCGGTTCGTCACCGGGCAAGTTGTGGCGGTCGACGGAGGGTGGTCTGTATCGGAAGGGCAAGTGCCTTCAGCGGAAATCTGAGAGACGGCAACTTGCGGGGCGCCGTGCCGGTTGAGAATCACACCCCAACGAAAGTCTGAAACAGATGGAAGACCCAATATCACAATATCTGAATTGCAGTGAAGCAATCGTGCAACGCGTGGGTGCTCAGCGGGAGCAGATCGCCCGAACGGCCCGCTGGTTCTCCGACAGCATTTTGGCCGGGCGCATGGTCCACGCTTTCGGTTCAGGGCACAGCCGGATCATGGTCGAAGAGATGTGGCCGCGGTATGGCTCGTTTCCCGGGTTCAATCCGATCGTCGAGCTTTCCCTCAGTTTCCACAACCTCGTGGTCGGCGCCAACGGCCAGCGGCAAGCGATGTTCCTGGAAAACGTGAGCGGATTGGCGGACCGCATCCTACGCAACTTCGATCTTTCGCAAGACGACTCGGCGCTGGTCATCTCTTCGAGCGGTTGCAGTGTTGTTCCCGTCGAAATCGCAGAGTGCTTCCAGCGGC
>CAZWOU010000020.1:47888-59097 GCA_964635375.1 uncultured Pirellulaceae bacterium
GTCGTGGCCATCATCAGTCGCAAACACTCCGAAGCAAGCAGCAGTAATCGCGCCGACGACAAGAAGCTCCAGGATTTCGCTGATCTCGTACTCGATACAGGTGCGCCCGTCGGCGACGCCATGGTTCATGTCGAAGGGCTAGATACGCCGGTCTCGCCCGGATCGACCGTGGGTGGATGCTTGCTGGTGAATTGCATCAAAGCCGAAGTCGCCAGATTGCTGACCGCCGCGGGCCAGCCACCCAAGGTACTCAGCGCCGGCGCGGTGGTTGGCAAGGAACGCGCTGCCGAACTTTTTGAAAGTGCGTACGACGAACATGCCCATCGCCTGGCTAGGCTCTACGCTAACGTCGGTAACGGAACAGACAAAACAGTGTCCCATGCTTGATGTTCTCAATCACGAGCGGATACCCGTCCTGTGCGAGACCGACCTGTTGGTCATCGGCGCAGGCTCCTCCGGCTGTTGCGCAGCTCTGGCGGCGAGGGAAACGGCGAACGTTCGCGTGATGTTGATCGACCGCGGGGGATTCGCCGGAGGGATATCGACCCAGGCATTGGATACGTTTTATGGTTTCTTTACGCCGGGTGACACTCCTCGAAAAATCGCCGGAGGCATGGGCAATCGAGTCGTCGATGCGCTCGATGAAGTGGGCGCTGTGTTCTTGCGACCGAACACTTATGGCGCTGGGACGGGTGTGAACTACAATCCAGAACGCCTCAAACTCGTCTGGGACGAACAGCTTTGCCAGGCAGGCGTCCGAGTTCTCTTGCATACGCAGTTGATCGATGTGGGGTTTGCAGGGGACGCCGTCCGTAGTGCAGTCGTCGTCGGCAAGAACGGGGTCGGCAGGATACTCGCCCGACGATTCATCGACGCTTCTGGCGATGCCGACTTCTGCCATCTGGCTGGTATCCCCTGTGAGAAATCCGGCGAGCTGGAGTCCGCGCAAACCATGACGACGACATTTCGCATGTCGAACGTCGACTTGAACGCCTACGAGACCGCAGGCGGCAAGCGAATCATGATGGAGAAGATGGCGGAGGCGGTCGAGCGTGGATCGCACGCCTTGCCGCGCAAGGCGGGTAGTCTCCACAAGATGAATGCTCAAGGCTGTATCTCCACCGTGGCCGTTCGCGTGGCGGGATACGATCCAACCGATGCTCAGCAACTGACGCTTGCCGAGTGCGAGGGACGACGACAGGTATTCGTCTACGAGCAGTTCCTTCGGGACTGCGTGCCCGGTTTCTCTGAATCCAACGTCGTCTGCCTTTCCAGCAGCATTGGTGTTCGCGAAAGTCGCCGTGTCTATGGAGAGTATCGGCTGACGCGGGAAGACTGCTTAGGACGCGCTACGTTTGACGACAAGATCTTGCTTTGCGGCGCGCCGATCGAAGATCATCGCCAGGCCGCGAAGGGTGAGGAAGAGACGCACTGGGCCTATGTTCCCGAGGGCGGCGTTTATGAAGTCCCTTACCGCACGCTGGTTCCCCAAGCCGCCGACGTGGTCTGGGCAGCCGGCCGTTGTTTCAGCGCGACGCACGACGCGCACGCCTCCTGCCGCTCTATGGCGCAGACGATGGCCATGGGACATGCCGCGGGCGCGGCCGCAGCGATCTCGCTCACCGACGACACGGGCGCGCGGGAAGTGCCTGTCGCGAGGCTGCAGGATGCGTTGCGGCGGCAGGGCGCCGTGCTCGACATGCCCGACGATCTCGCCGACATAACGGCTGACGGTTGGAAGGCGAATCGTGCGCGAGAAAGGAATGTCAACGCCAACCTATGACTCCACCTTTCATACGCACCGTGCTGGGTGACATCACGCCGAAAGAGCTCGGCGTTTGCTACGCTCATGAACACATCATTATTGATGACAGCGTGGCCACGTTGCGCTATCCTGACTTCCACCTGCCTTCGGTGGACAAGGCGGCCGCCGAATTGAAGCTGTTCCATGCCGACGGCGGACGGGCAATGGTGGACTCTATGCCCTGCGACGCGGGCCGCAACGTGGGCAAGTTGGCGAAGATCTCTCGCGACAGCGGTGTGCATATCATCTGCCCCACGGGGCTTCATCTGGCCAAATACTATGACAGCGGTCACTGGGGACGACGCTACGCCGTCGAGCAGCTTGCTGAATTGTTCATCGCCGATATCGAGGAAGGCATCGACGCGCAGGACTACTCAGGGCCTCTCGTTTCCCGTACGGAACATCGCGCCGGCGTTGTCAAGATCGCCACGGGGAACCATCCGCTAGACGATCACGAACAGCGTCTGTTCGCAGCGGCCGCGCTCGCACACCGCCGGACGGGAGTTCCCATTCTGACCCATACCGAACAAGGCTTCGGCGCGTTGGAGCAGGTGGCATTCTTAGAGGAACACGGCGTCCGCTTGAACCATGTCGTGCTATCGCATACCGACCGAAGACCGGACCTCGCCTACCACCGAGAGATACTGCAGACCGGTGTGTGCGTGGAATATGACAGCTGCATTCGCTGGCCGGGGCCCGACAACCCAACGCTCGATCTGCTCAGTACATTAATCACCGACTATCCAGAGCAGATCATGCTGGGGATGGATGCCGCGCGACCGGCCTATTGGAGGAGCTATGGCGGATCGCCAGGTCTGTGTTTTCTGCTGAACGAATTCTCGGTGAAAATGCGCGAACGGGGAATCACTGAGGAGCAGTGGCGCAAAGTCTTCGTTGCTACCCCGGCGTCTGCGTACTGTTTTTCCTCGCCGCAAGTCTTGACGGAGGCAGAGTGTTGAACAAGAGATGGAGAATTGCCGGTATTAACTTCTCTCATATGCACATGGGAGACCTGTTGCGTAACGTGCTGGATCATCCGCGCGCTGAGATCGTCGGTATCTGCGATGAACGACGCGATGCAATGCGTCCGGCTGTGGAGGCGCTGAGTATCCCAGAGGAGAGGGTCTTTACGGACTACCGGGCGTGTCTGGAAGCGACAAGACCTGAGCTTGTGGTTCTCTGCCCGCCGACCGCCGAGCACGCGATGTGGGTAGAACGAGTTGCTCCCTATGACGTACATCTTCTCGTGGAAAAGCCGTTTGCCGGCTCGCTGGCGGATGCCGATCGCATGATTGCCGCGGTCCAGAATACCGGCAGGCAACTGGCGATCAATTGGCCGCTACGCTGGGAGGCCAGTCAGGTCACAACCGAGCGGCTGATTCGCGAAGGATGGATCGGTGATGTCCTCGAGGTACATTACTACGACGGCAATCGCGGTCCGCTCTATCATGGTGCGGACAAGATCGAATTTGAACCAGGTCCGGAAGAAAAACATCGCAGTTGGTGGTACCGAAAGAACGCCGGCGGCGGGTCATTGAGAGACTACCTGGGCTACGGCGCCACGCTGGGGACCTGGTTCAACGGCAGACAAACGCCCATCGAAGTCACCACCGTCGTGAATGCAACGGAAGGACTGGAAGTCGACGAACACAGTGTCACGGTCGCCCGCTACAAGCATGGTCTTTCCAAGTTCGAAACGCGTTGGGGCACGCTTACCGATCCCTGGACGCATCAACCGCAACCAAAGTGTGGGTTCGTTGTTCGCGGTACGCTCGGCGCCATTGCCAGTTACAACTACGAACCGACGGTTCGGGTGCAGACGAGCGAACGGCCGGACGGATTTGTCCAGCCGGTGGACGAACTCCCCGAGGGCGAACGCAACGGCATTGAATACACGTTGAAATGCCTGGAAGAAGGCCTGCCCATAGAAGGGCCGCTGTCACCGCAGATCGCCCGCATCGGCCAGCAAATCGTGGACGCTGCGATCCGAAGCGCTGAACAGAGAAAAACCGTTCCACTTGAAGGTTAAGGCCATGGGAAATACGAAGGACGACCCTCGGGAACTAAAAGCGGAACCGGCTAAAGAGGTGCTGGCGCCCGAATTGCCGTATCAGCCGCCGGCGCCCAAATCGTACCAACCGCGGATTGGGCTCATCGGCTGCGGGGGAATCACCTCATCGCATCTCGCAGCCTACCAGAAGATGGGGTACGACGTGGTCGCTTTGTGCGACGTGCGGCGCGAGGCTGCTGAGGATCGACAGAGCGGTTTTTATCCCCAGGCAGATGTGTACACCGACTATCGTGAATTGCTTGATCGCCAGGACATCGATGTCGTTGACTTGGCGACCGATCCACACCGTCGCGTGGCCATCATCCGCGATGCGATACAAGCAGGAAAGCATGCGCTCAGCCAGAAACCGTTCACCACGGATCTAGCTGTCGGCCGGGAATTGGTTGGCTTGGCCGAAGACAAAGGGCTCAAGTTGGCTGTCAATCAGAACGGACGCTGGGCGCCGTACTTCAGCTACTTGAGGCAGGCGGTTAAGCAAGGTCTGCTGGGAGAGATCATCTCCGTTGACGTTCAAGTTGTCTGGGATCACACGTGGATCAAAGGCACCGCTTTCGAGAAGATGCATCACGTCATTATCTATGATTTCGCGATCCATTGGTTTGATATCGTGACCTGTGTGTTCGGCCAGCGTTCGCCAAGAGAGGTTTTTGCCCAGGCCGAACGAGTGCCCGCCCAGGATATCGACCCACCCCTCTGCGCCCAGGCGGTGGTCCAATACGACGGGGGCCTGGCTTCGCTGGCCTTTCGAGCCAGTACGCGGTTTGATGCTGGGGAATCAACTGTCGTCACCGGCACGAAGGGGGTCTTCCGGAGTTCAGGACCGGTTTGCGCAAATGACCAAGTCACGCTGACCACTGCCGAAGGCCAAGCCCATGTGGAACTCCAAGGCAACTGGTTCAACGACGGATTTGCCGGCGCCATGGGTGAACTTCTTTGTGCGATTGAAGAAGGTCGCGAACCAGAGAATTCCGCCCTCTCGAACCTGCGGAGTTTGCAGCTTTGCTTTGCCGCGGTGGCCAGCGCTGAAAATGGAACGCCCATCACACCGGGAGACTCGCTCACCGTCGAAACGTTGTCGCCCGACGAGTTCCAGGCTCTCGCCCCGCCCGACTAGCTACTCAAACGCCTCTACAGTAACTTGAGAATTGACAGGATGTTGAGACCGAATGCGCGATCGAAAGAGTCGGTTGACCAGTACACCGTTGGATGAGTTTTTGGCTACTACGGGCTAGACGTTAGGCCAAACCGGGAAGGCCTGTTATCATTCCCGCAACCAACCTAGCGCTGCACTATTCAGGCGCTGCACTCTTAGAATACCATTCACAAATATTCTGGGAACAGCAGGCCACAAGCATGGTCAGCCTAGCGCTGTAGCACTAGGCCAATACGTCCAGTTCCGCGATGCAAGCTTCGACTCCATCCAGATCTTCGTTCCCAAGATTATCAGATGCAACCACCTCAAACCAACTTAACGGCATTCCAAGAATTCAATCGGCAACGACAGTGTCGGCATGGTTCAATGATCTACAATATTAACGATATCTATATTGGACGTTCACTGCACGAATATGCCGAGTTTTCAGAAGGCGAAGTCGAGGTCTTTTCCCAAGCTGTAAAACCAGGGCATGTTGTGCTCGAAGTCGGCGCCAACATTGGCGCTCACACCGTTTGGTTTGCAAAAGCGGTTGGGCCAAGCGGAGCGGTGATGGCTTTCGAACCTCAGCGGCTCGTCTTTCAGACGCTTTGTGCAAACATCGCCATTAATTCACTGCCGAACGTCCATTGCCTGAATGTCGCCGTTGGTAGTTCACCCGGGCAACTCAATGTTCCTGTGTTGGATGCTCGAATTGAAAACAACTTTGGCGGCCTCGGGCTTGGCAGCTATACCTCCGGCGAGATTGTTCCGGTCATCACCATCGACGGCATGAAGATCTCGAGATGCAACTTCCTGAAGATCGACGTGGAGGGCATGGAGTTGGAGGTGTTGGAGGGGGCAGCAAAGACAATTGCCCGGTTGAGGCCCGCCCTGTACGTCGAAAATGATCGACCAGAGAAGTCGGATGCACTCATCCGTTACATCGACTCTCTCGGATACAACATGTACTGGCATCGTCCGCTCTACTTCAATCCTAATAACTATGCCGGGAAGACGGAGAACATTTTTGGGAACCTCGTTTCTCTTAATATGCTGTGCGTGCCCAAGGATTCTGCGCAACAAATGAGTGGCTTCGAAAACGTTGAGCTCCCTACCAGCAAATGATGTCGAAGTTCAGGACCGGTTTGCGCAAAGCAGGTCTGCTGGTCAGCTTTGCCTGGCGACGCAATGGGTCTCCCTTCTAGCCAATGAGGAGCCGTCGGCAAGCGGCGGGATAACTACCGGCTTGCGACGTTCGTGCTATATAATCGGGGGCCGATAGCCTCAATCTCGGAGAACCAATATGCCGAGCACGCGCCGTGAATTCCTAGCGGGAGTAATTGCCGGCGGCGCCGCGTTGGGAGCGGAGTGGTCGGACGGCTGCATGGAAGCTAGCGAGCTGGCGGCGCTCGACGCTGCTCGCAATCAGGCGGCGCATCGACGCAGGCGCGTCATTTTCAACAACGACGGCGACGACATTTGGGCCAAGGGCGCCGAGACAGTCGAGGAGTTTCTCGCCGTTCGCCATGCGCCGTTGTTGGATACGCATGTCGACAGCATCCACTACTGTACGACGCAGAGCTTCAATTTCTTCACTCACCAAACGAAAGTGGCCGAGATCTTCCGCTCGAAGGATGGCGTGTTCGCGGGAAACAACCTGACCAAGTTCCTGGAACAGAACACCGATGGGCTGCGGATGTCCTGCGAGTTCTCTCGCAAACACGGATTGGAAACGATTTGGACACTGCGGATGAACGACATTCACGACGCTTGGACGCCGCAGTTTCGCCCGCAGTGGAAACGCGACGACCCCAAACGGATCATGTCAACGCTCGAGAAGTCAGCTCAGTTCAGCGATCGGCGTCGATTGTGGAGCCTTGTCGACTTTGAGCATCCAGATGTCGAGCCTCGTTTGTTGGAGATTATCGAAGAGGTTTTGGTCGGCTATCGGGTGGACGGTGTCGAGCTCGATTTCCTCCGGGCGCCGTTCTACTTTCGCACTCATTATGAAGGCAAGCCGGCGACCGAAGCGCAGTCCGCCATTCTCACGCGGCTCGTACGGAATGTCCGCAAATTGGTCCTGCGAGAGAGCGCTCGCCAGGGGAGGCCGCTCCTGCTAACTGCTCGCGTTCCCGCCACGTCCAAATCGTGTCGACGTATCGGGATCGAGGTTGCCGCCTGGCTTGAAGAGAAACTGCTCGACACGGTGGCGTTGGGCGGCGGGTACATCGCATTCGACCTGCCGGTCAAGGAGTTGGTTGCACTTGCCAAGAAACACGATGTGCCCGTCTATCCGTGTCTGAGCCAGTCGGGGCTCATGTACCGGCCGCCGCGCGGCAAGAGCGCCAAGCAACCGGTCGAGGCTTGGTTCGGCGCGGCATCGCGTTTGTGGCACGACGGCGCGGACGGCATCTACACGTTCAATTTGTTTCCCGGGCCTGGAGACGACTCCGACCGCCAGTACGCGCGCGAAGTCCTGCAGGCGATCGGTTCCGCCAAGTCGCTGACGTCAAAGACGCTGATGTACGCCATCTCGGACGCTGGGTCCTGGATGCCGTCGCATTATTGGGCGAAGGATGCGGCTGAGTTCTCGAAGGCGCTGCCGCTTCCGCTGAAGGCGAGCAAGTTCGAACGCACGTATCTGCATGTGCCCGAGGACTTCAGCGGCGCAGGCTTTGACGTGATCGCAGAGCTGCGCGTTGATTTCACAGGCCTTGATGCGAAGAGCACGCCCGAAATTCTCTTCGGCTCGGCGAATTTCGGTCCGACCGATGGCGGCAAGCGAATCGACGGCGTGCGGCGCTTCACGTGCCCAGTTCCATTGCAGGCCGTCAGCCCCGGCCCCAACCGTGTGATGGTCAAAACGAAGGCAACGGGAGCGACGCTGGCCGGCGCGGAATTGTGGATCCGCCGATAGCAACGAACTCGCTACAACTCGAAGCACTTTAGATTGCCGTCGCGGTCCTTGCAGTAAATCCGGCCGCCGGAAAGAACGATGTGGGGCCAGACGTCGGTGTTGAAGACGCCCTTCTTGCGGGAGACTTCGCTGTAGTTCTTGGGAGAACGGACAGCGGTTTCGACGAGCGCCAAGTCGCCTTTGCGTCCCCAAACGATAAGCCGGTCGTCAGACGTGGCAATGCATGACGCTGTGTCGCCAAAGCCGCGGCCCCCACGCCAGATTGGCTTGCCAGTGTCGAAGTTCAAGCAATAGACGCCTCGCCAGCACCAGTAGACGTGCCCCTTGTGAATGACTGGCGGGCACAGGCCGGATGCATACGGCTGTCTCCAAACCTGCTTAGCGCCGCTCCGCCTGATGTCGATTCGTGAGATCGCGTACTGGTTGTACTCGGATGTGATGATCACCGAGTTGTTCAAAACGGTTGGTGTGGCGACGTTATTCGCGAAGTCCGTCGCCCAAGGAATCTCGGCTACGGTCTCTCCGGCATGGCCCTCGTCCAGTCGTACGACGAGCAGGTTGCGAATCGTCAGCACGGCGACGCATGGTAATCCCTCGACGACGATCGGCACGATCCCTCCGGTGTGACCAGCGGGATCCTTTGACTGTGATGTCCAAAGACGTTCTCCCGTCAATTTGGAAAAGGCCATTAGGTTTCCCTCGTCGTCGCCGACCTCTGCAATGACCCAGGCGCCGTGGACGAGCGGCGAAGTTGTGTAACCATAGTCTCGCATCAATCGCCGCCCAACTTTCGGTCGCTGGGGGACTTGGTAGGCGTCATAAAAGTTTACTGCCCACACACGTTTGCCTTCTCGACGCGCGTCCCAGCAGATCAGATCGCCGTCAGTGCCGAGCGTGTACAAGAAGCCCGTCTGGCTGTCAAAGCTGGGACAGGCGGAAGGGCCGGAGTAAAGTCCCTTGTCGCCGTCGCTGTGTCGCCCGTAACGCGGGCCGTCGTAGGACTGTCGCCAGATTCGCCGACCCGTGCGCGAGTCCAGACAGTAAACGTGGTCCTGATCGTCTCGCCAGCCCATGGTGTAGAGGCGATCGCCCACGACGATTGGCCCGGTGCCGCCCGCGTCGACAGAGGCGTTCCAACTTGCCTTTTCCGCCGGCCATGCTCCCCCGAGCCCGCGCCAGTGCGGCCATTCCTCGCCGCGGCTCTCTGCGGCGCCAAACGACAATACCGAAAACAGCAAGTAACAAACGATCGGCGAATACTTCTGCACGGAGACCTCGTTCGGATCAGGAGGACAATCGCGACTATGGTTCTGTCGCCTCGTAGTTGTCAGCGCAGTCGTATCTGCCGCGGCACTAGCCTTCGGCTGGCTCGTTTCCTATCGCACCAACCTGAGCATCAAGAGCCAGCATGTGCCACCTGCTGTCGCCGGCTGCCTTCACTTGCTCGAGAATGCGGCGGAAGCGATCTTCCTCATTGACTTGTTCTTCCAGGAACCAGTGCAGCATGTTTTGCGTGCCGTATTCCTTCACGGCGTGGGCCAGGTCAAACAGTTTGTGGATCTGGCTCGTGACGTCTTCTTCCATTGCCAACGCTTGGCTAAGCGCGGCTTCCGGGGAGGCGAATTCCTTCTCGGGCTTCGTGATACCTTCTAATTCCACTCGGCTACTGCGTTTGACAATGAACTCGTAGATTCGCATCGCGTGGTCGGTCTCTTCAGTGGAGTGGGCCCTGAACCACATGGCAAAGCCCGGTAGCTCCTCTGAGTCGAAATACGCAGCCATCGCCAGATAGGTATAAGACGCGAGCAGTTCGTTGTTGATCTGCTGATTGAGCGCTTCGCTGACTCGTTGATCAAGCTTCATCACATTCCTTCTGCAAATGTTGTGGAACTCTGACTCGTCGGGCAGTCTCGCCGCGTTCGACCGCGCCGGGTCTGCTGAGTTGCCTGAACCGGTGACGCTGTTGTGCTAGAGTTTCGTTCCTGCGACAGAACAACTCTCTATCCGCAGGCAGCGTAATGAGAGGTTTGTACACCGATTCGGCGATAAAATTCTAGGGGTCCTGAGTGCTGAAGGGGAGAAGGCGCGCTCTGCCGTCGGTTGTCGAGAAAAAGGCCAATCTAGGCGGTTCGCGTTCCCCCAGCTTAACGGATTCTCAACAAACGACGGCAGAGCGCCGTCGGGTTCAACAAATGTTTCCGCGGTGAAGTTCGGCGTCACAAACGAGTTGGGGCGTGATTTCCGCGCGAAGAACTGCTGAAGTTCGACGTTTGAGATGCAGATCGAAGCAATCTGTGCAGTCAGGGCGCAGACCGGCGGCGCACGAATCATCGTAGTTTTGCGGAACATTCGGTGGGTGGTGTTAGGCGACTTTTCGCTCGAATGACTTGACCAACCCGCCGACGTACGACTTCACCTCGATCTGATCGAGCGGCAGCGTTTCGATCTCTTCCGGCACATTGCACTTGGGAGGGAGATGGTCCCGCGACATGTGTGACCGGACCGTGTTGTAATACTCAGTGAACTCGCACAGCAGAAAATCGAGGTGCGTCTTGCCGAAAATGATGAACTTCGCCAAGCATTCGTATTTGATTGTCTGGATGACTCGCTCACATCTGCCGTTTAAATTGGGACTGGCTTTCGGCAGGGGATTGGTCCGCATTCCGTGATGTTTTAGTTTGGCTGTAAACTCCTTGGTGAATTTCGTGTCACGGTCGTGGATGATGATGTCCGGCCTCGTTTCGCGATTGGCCGTTTGATCCACAAATGCCTCAGCCTGTTTCACCACCCAGGCGGAGTTGGGATGCTCGGTAGCCGATGAAACAACCACTTCGCGGGTTTCCAGGCACAGGAAGACGAGGACATACATCTCTCGCAATCCACGTGTCGTCACGGTCTTCACTGAAAAGAAATCACATGCCCAGGAGTCTGACGTGCGATCCGGCCCTGGCTCGATGCCCTCTTCTTTGAGGATGTTGCGAACGGTCTGACGGCTGATCTGCTTGATGCCCATTTTGCGAAGCTCGCCGATGATGCGGGTGTAGCCGAAGCCAGTTGTTCTTGCGATCTGGATCACGAGCTCCCTAATCTCTTTGGGCTTGCGCTGCCCGCCTTTCGGATGTTTTGCCTTCGACTTGCCGTCTTCTTCGCGCAGCCAGCGGTAGAACGTTCCCGGTGTGACGATCGTGATCAGTTCTTCGACCGCTCGGCCAATGGCCTTGCCAAACTCAGTAGTTCTCAAAATGGCTTGTTTCCCAGATTCTCTACAAGTCGTTCGTAGGT
>CAZWOU010000021.1:0-57999 GCA_964635375.1 uncultured Pirellulaceae bacterium
AATGCACCACCTCCTTATCGATCTTGAGGCCCATGTCGGCGTGGTGGTAAGGAAGCCCCCAGAATTTCCGGGCCGCCCAGACAGCCGGCGCGTGGGCGGCTTCCAAAGAGAGAAAGAAGACGCCTGGTTGCCCTCGGTGGCGCACGTAGGTGCGAACATTCGTTTCCAGGAAGTTGAAGGATAGCGACCGCGGCAGCCACCAGGGCCGGACGCCGCGCATGTCAAATGGCACGACGCCGACGTAAGCGACGCCGTCATGCAAATCTAACTCAAGCGATTCAGGCACCAGCGGGCGCAGCGTTTCAACCGGCACGGGCCAGTGCATGAACAGCAGCGACCGCCACGAGTGGTAACCTCTGGCTTTGCCCTCTGGCCGCCGAGTCGGGCTGATTCGATCGATCATCGTTGCTCCTTCGCACAGTTAGCACCTGCGGCTATTTCCAAATGAGAAACACCGCCAAGTCAGGCATCATTTCCAACCACTCTTACTGAAACCGCATTCTTCGCCGAGCATTAACAGCCTATTGATGCGTCTGCCTTGCGGGCGCAGGTCGATGCATACTGCTCATGCCCGCGGCAACTGGCCAAGCGTCGCACGTTTCGTGATTCACCCTTCTTGCAACTGGCCCAGTACTGGTTGACACTGCACCTAAGACAATGCACCTAATTGGCGGCCTGCTCGGACGCCCATTAGCCTCGCTCACCAAGCACAACGGCAGGGCTCGCGAAAATCATCCCGATGATCGTCGCGGGCGAGGGGCTGAACGACAAGTACCGAAACCGTTAGACACGATGATGCGCGAATCACCTGAGCACCAGACAGCCGCCGCCAGCGGTGGCGCTGACGGCCGGAGTTGGTTGACTTGGCCGAACGTTGTTACCTGCATTCGCATCGTCGGTTCGCCGGGGTTGGTGGTTCTAGCAATGTTTGGGCAACTGGCGGGTCTTGGAGCGCTTGCCGTCGCGCTTGTGTTCACTGAATGGTTGGATGGGTTTCTCGCTCGCGCCTTGCATCAAGAATCGGCAACGGGAGCCCGATTGGATACCGTCGCTGACGCCGTATTCTACTCCTCCTTGCTTGTGGCTGTCGCGGCGTTAAACCCGCAACTGGTTCTCACTGAGATTGGTTGGATCATCGTCGCCATCGGCAGTTACTTGCTCAGCTGGCTTGCGAGTTGGGTCAAATTCCACCGACTACCAAGCTATCACACGTGGGCGGCCAAGGGTGTATGGGTCCCGGTCGGCATTGGAATTGTCTGCTTGGCGTTGGAGTGGACGGCTTGGCCATTTCGAATTGCGATGACTTGCGTTGGGCTTGCCAACCTTGAAGCTGTCGCGATTACCGTAGTTCTGAAACAGTGCCGAGTTGACGTTCGCTCGATAATGCACGCCCAACTGAAAGACAGAACGGCCAGCCTTGCGCACGAAGACGAGGAGCAACCGAAATAGAATCAGTGCATTGACTGCGTTTGCGGTGTCGCAGGCGGCAGACGATGCAGACCTAACGAAACAGTAGCCCACAACACAATGAACCAAACAGCACGACGATTTGACGCGATACTCGGTCGACTCTTCATCGCCTTGATCGCGAACGCGGTTGTCGCCTGGCCCGCGGCGGCCCAAAAGAAGATCGACCTAGGCGCCGTTGGCGAAAACCACGTCATGATCCCCATGCGAGACGGAAAGCGTCTCTCCGCCTTCGTCTACACGCCGCCTGGCAAAGGGCCGTGGCCCGCCCTTTTCGAACAACGCTATGCAAGTCTCGAGGGGACGTCGACGCGAAAAGCTGCGGCGAAACTGGCGAATGCTGGGTTCGTCGTGGCGATGATCAACTTTCGAGGCGCCCAACGATCCGAAGGGACTTGGGTCGGCTATCGCGCATTGCAATGGGGTGAGTTGCAAGACGGTTACGACGCCTGTGAATGGCTGGCGAAACAAGAATGGTGCACGGGCAAAGTCGGCACGTTTGGCAGCTCGCAAGGCGGCTACGCCCAGAACTACCTCGCTGTCAGCCACCCGCCTCATCTAGTGTGCCAGTTCATGACCGACACGGGCTTGAGCCTCTTTCACGAAGGCTATCGCATCGGCGGCGCGACGCGACCCGAGCGATTCAAGGGGATGGACGGCGTTTGTCGGGACCCTCTGGACAACCGCCGTCTGCTTGCCGAGTGGTTTCGCCATCCGAACTATGACGCTTACTGGCAGGCCGAGGACTGTACGCGGCACTTCGACAAGATGAACACGCCCTGTTTCACGATCGGAAGCTGGTACGACTTCATGAATCAGGGTTCGATCGCCAGCTTTCGTGGTCGGCAGCATCAAGGCGGCGAGAATTCGCGCGGACAGCAGCAGCTGATTATTGGCCCTTGGCTGCACGGCCGTCGAAATAAAGGAAATCGGATTGGCGAATTGGTTTACCCGGAAAACGCCAGTTGGCCGGTTCACGACCAGATGATCCGCTGGTTCAATCACTTCCTCAAGGACGAAGACAATCACGTCGAAGCCGAACCGGCTGTGCGGTATTACGTAATGGGCGCTGTCGGCGAACCCGGCTCGCCCGGAAACGTCTGGCGATCGGCCAAAGACTTTCCGCCCCCGACGGAACCGACGTCGTTGTTCTTGCGGACAGGCGGCGCATTGTCTAGGGAAAGACCGACTGCCGAATTCGGTTCAGCCAGTTACGTCAGCGACCCGCTTCACCCAATGCAGATTCCTGGCCGTTCGTTTCCGGGCGCCAGAGATGCGAGGCCTTTTGAAGCCCAGAGCGAAGTCCGCACGTTCACGACCGCCCCTCTTGCGGAACCCGTCGAATGGACGGGCCGCGTGAAGGCCGAGCTTTACGTCTCCTCGACGGCCCGCGACACCGACTTTATCGTCCGAGTCAGTGACGTCTATCCAGATGGTCGCTCGATCTTGATCGTCGATTACCCCTGGCGAGCTCGCTATCGCAAGGGCTTCGATCGCGAAGCGCTGCTTCAACCTGGCGAGATTTACAAGATCGTCTTTCCCGTCGGCTGGATGAGTCAGATATTCAACCGAGGACACCGAATTCGCGTTACCGTCGCCAGCACGGGTGCGCCGCTGTACGAACCCAACCCACAGACGGGCAAACCCTTGACGATCGAGTTTCCCGACGATGCGGTCAAAGCGGTCAACACGATCTACCAGAATCGCGCGTACGCCTCACGCATCATTGCCCCTCTGAACAATTGAGAACAGCACACTGCGAGCAGGCCCGCCGTGATCGTCGGGCTACGTCTTGCCGGCGCCTTCGAGGTAGGCGAGCAAATCGCGGAATTCTTGCAAGGTCATCGCGTCACCGAGACCGTCAGGCATGATCGAAGTCGCTTGGGGCGCCATCGCCTCAATCTCACTGATCTTGAACGACAGAATCTTGCCGTTTGAATCGTAGACCTGTCGAATGCCTCGGCCGTGCTTGTGGTAGATTCCCGATGCGACTCGGCCATCGGTCGTTTGGATTAGTAGCGGCGTGAAGCCGGGGTCGACGTTTTTGCTGGGCTGAAGAATCGCTTCGATTAACTTCCGCCGATTGAGCGCCAGTCGGCCGCCTTCGCGCAAGAGGCTTGGTCCAATCGCGAAGCCGCGACCGTCAAGGCGATGGCAACGAGCGCAAGCGGGCCCGCGAGGGTGAAAGAAAATGCGTTGCCCAGCCTGCGGATCAGCGGGGCCTTCCAGCAGCTTCATCCACCGGTCGAGCTCAGCCACGTCGGGCCGATCGACCGTCTTAGCCGGTGCGAGCAGTTTTTGAACCAATTCCGCAGTTGCATCGTCGTCCCCGGCAAGCCGACGAATCAGACGAACTTCCTTCGCGCTCAGCTCGGCCCCGCGAAGCGTACGCAGCGATTCGTGACTGACGGTTCGCTCTCGGTCATTGACCAACGCCAGCAGGATCTCTCGCTCAGCTGGCTTGGCGTGGTCTAACCCAACAATCGCTTCTGCTCGAAGATCAGCCGAGCGCGACTCATCGGCCGCCAACGCCGAAAGAATTGCGGCCTCCTTGCTCGACGGTCCCTTCGGCGGCTTCTTCCGTGTTTCGCCTGACAGCTTGGATCGCAGCGAGCGAACAGCTTCCAAGCGGATGATCTTCTCAGGGGCGTCGATGAACGCTTGCAGTCGCTCGGTCTTCATCGCCGGATGTGCAGCAGGTAGGAACAGCAGCACTTGTTGGCGAACGCTTGCGGAAGTATCCGGGCGATCAAGCAGCTGCGAGACGTAACGTTGCGAATCAGCTTTCTTTACCCACCAATCGCCGACGCTTCCTTTGGCCCAATGTTCCATGACGCCATCCAGTTGAGCAAGTGCGGCAAGGTAAGCTTTGAACAGTCGCGTCGAATTGGCTTGGCTCGCGAGTCCGTCGATGAGTGGTTGGCGAAAGCGTTCCAGTCGATCGCGTCCGACCCACTCGACGGTTGCAAACCGCACTTGTGAATCTGTATCCTGCAGCGCGCGATGGATCACACGATCTCGCTGCGATTCTGGAAGCCTACTCGCGCTCTTCCAGGCTCCCCGATCCGCGTCCCGCAACAATAGCATGACAGCGAGCCGAACTTGAGCGCGACGATCATTGCTGAGGCGTACCAATTGAGCGACATCGGCTGACTGGCCGAGACCTCGCCGAGCGGCTTGCTGCATGAAGGGGTCCAGACTGCCGAGCTTGTTGAGCAACATCGGTATCGCCGAGGGATCGTCGATGCGGCGCAAGGCAGCCGCCTGGACGGCTGGCGACATGTCGTTGCTCGCGACGCTGGCGAGTTTGATGAGTCGAAGCGGAAGGATGCGGGTCGCCTGCTCTCGAATGGCCTCGTTATCATTCTCGAGGACGGCATCCGCTGTGGCCTTGTTCATCGCCTTGGCGCTCACCAACGCGTCGAGGGCAACAGCGACCACTCGAGAATCCCGATTGGATTGCAGTTCATCCGCCAGCGCCGAAATGCCTTCCTGCCCTGTTGCGAGCATGCGTCTTGCGGCGTTTTCTCGCGTGGTGCGATCGGCCGAGTGGAGCGCATCCTGGTCCGAATCGAAGCGTCGTTTTGGGGCGAGCTTCGCCTCGGCTGCCCGGACATGCCAAATACGACCTTTGCTGTGTAGGTCGTAGGAGCGGTCGGCCCAGTCACCGACAAACAGAGATCCGTCGGGTGCGACTGCGATGCCCGCTGGGCGAAACGACTCGCCTCCGGCAATTACGGCTTGAGAAGTTGTGTTAAACGAGGCGCCATCTCGGACGAGATGGTAGCGATCAAGGCGATGCTCGCCCCAACTGGCGATCAACACGTCGCCACGATAGTCCTCAGGCAAATTGTCCGACTCATAGACGACCGTACCGGTCGGCGATTCCCCAGTCGAGGATGTCATCGGCAGCGTACCCGGAGTCTCACCATTGACCGAAATAAATGGTTCGAGCGTGCGACGTCGATAACCGTAGTCGCCCCCGTCCACGATGTTGAGAAAACGGCACGGCGGGCGATTGCCCGGGTCGTTATCGCCCAAGAACATTCGCCCGTAGGCGTCGAAACCAAGATGAAAAGGATTCCAAAAGCCAACCGCCACTCGTCGCAAATCGCTGCCGTCGGCCCGGCAACGAAACACGCCGCCGGCGCCGCGGTTGGCGGCGATGCGTCTCCCTTCTCGACTGACAATCGTCGCCGGCTCGCCCGAGTTTTGCCCCACGGTGAAATAGACATCGCCCGAACCGGCATGAAGAACGCCATCTTGGCCCATGTTCTCGCCAAGACCGAAATAGACGTTGCCCGAGAAGTCAAAAGCAAAACCTGAAATCCCGTTGTGGGGATAATCCGACTTCGTTTCCATGAAGACGAGATTCTGCCGTTTGTCGGCGACGCCGTCGTCATCACTGTCGAGCAGGCGAAACACGCTGTTTCTGGTCGCCACGTAAACCCATCCGTTTGGGTGCACAGCGACATTCATCGTGAATTTCGTACCGGAGAAAAATGTGCTCACGCGATCTGCTCGACCATCGCCATCGGTGTCCTCCAACATCCGAATGCGATCGGCCTTCGGGCCTGTGTAATCATCCGGGCGAAAATGAGTATGGCTCTCCACTGCCAGCACTCGTCCCTTCGCGTCGACCGTCAACCCAGTTATCGTCATCACGTCCGGTTCAGCCGCGAACAGTTCTATCTTCAAACGCTTGTCGAGCGACTTGGGGATTTCGATTTCCGTCGCGGTCAGCGCGGTATTGAAAACGAGCGCGAGGAGAGCCAACACTACTGACGACAACTGGGGTTGGGCGAGTTGATTCATCACCGGTTGCCTTTGCTTGGAGAAGACGCTGGATCGATAATGCGAAGCGAACGGGGCGTTGCGATCCTTGATTGCAACGAAGGTCTCGGGCTGACCCGCATTCAACTACTTTGCCACAGCGGCCATGTTGTAGTTGAGCACAAATTGATGTTGAGCTCGATCCTTGACGATTGCGGTTGAGTCGCAGAGCCTCTGCTTGATCGGATCCCAGGTCCGTACTTCAATCACGTTCTTCGCTGGAATGAACCGCATGACTCGCAGGCCGTTCGCTCCGTAGTCCGACAGCAGTTCATGAACGGTATTGCCATGATCGCCAAGAGAGGCTTGGCGATTGGCTTGCGTGCGGCTTTGGTCGCCGCAGCATATCATGAACAGATTACGATGCTTGCGAAAACACTTGTCCCACATCTGTTGAGGCGTATTGCCTCGACTTCCATGGCATTTCTTCCACTGCATGCGGCCTTTGGGGGCGTCGAAAAAATCCGCCGCCGTGATTGGTCTCTCAAGCGGCCCTAAGCCCATGTGCGTCGTTATGACAGCGCTGCGGCCGGCGTGTTTCTTCAGCACCGAATCCGCCCAGGCGAGCACGTCATCGGGCGCGTTGCATTCCAGATGCAAAGCGACGAACTCCATCTTCCCAGCTTGAAACAATTGAAAGCTGTTTGCGTTGTTGCCTGACACGGCCTGCCCCCCCGACGAACGCGAGAAACAACCGCCGTACCAGTCGAAGTGCTGAAATCGAGATTTGGGAAACACCGACTGAAATAGGGACGAGTCGCCGCTGCCGCCGACCATGTCATGATTGCCGACAGAAATGCCATAGGGCACTTTCCCGTGCAGCTTATCCATACAGCGTCTCGCAAGCGCCCACTGTTCCGGATTGTTAATGTCGACGATGTCTCCAACGTGGCTGACGAAGACGATCCGTTCGCGTTCCAAGTTGCCCGCGATCCAATCGGTCCAGGCGTCAAAGACCGCGTTCGCCAAAGGGCGCGAACTACTGGGCTCCCTCTTCGTCCCTCGACCAGAATAGTGTTGCGTGTCAGGGATCACCACAATGCTGAACTCGCCTTCAGCCGGAGCTCGGTCGTCGCCGAAGGCGCATCGACTGGACGATCGCAAGACAGGCGCGAGAAGAACGCAGAGGGCAACAGCAAGCAACGGACGATACAACATTCGAGAAACACTCCTTGCCGGTCACTGACTCTTTGGCCCACATCCGCACCAGCACGCATCAATTGCGTGAGCAAGCAATTGTATCATGAGCCGCAGACCGCGCTCCGCCGCCATCGGAAGATAAGGGGGAGTTTCAAGCCCCATGTCCATTCAACCGCTCACGCCCCGCGTCTGCCAGTACTTATCTCCTGAATAGGGTCGCCGAAGGGCACGATCGGCGCCCGGAAAGCGAAGGCCCGCTTTCATGTCGTTTGTGGGGAAAGCGCCCCCTTGCGGCCAGCCGAATCATCATGGAGGCGAGGTCGACGGAGATACATCATCCGGCTGCACGCGACCTTCGTATCGGATCATCATTCCTATTACCGGCAACGACATTTCGACGACCACATTCCAGCCATCTTCGCAGGCGGTTTCGATCGCCCGAATCTGCGGCCTGGCGAAACGCGGAAGTGGGACAAGACAGAACCACGCGCGAACGAGTTCGAATTCGAGGCTGGTGTGATCGGCGATAAGTTTGAATCCGAATCGAAGCGGTCCGCCTGCTTCGATTAGCAGATTTTCGGCCTGCCATTGCACTGTCTTCATCGGATGGTCGCCAAACCTGCGAACCCAGCATTCCCGATGAACGGACGGATCGACCGACAGCTTCGTCGGAACATCGACGCCAGCGACGGGCAGGCCGATCAGTGACGCAAGACCGTTGCGAAACCATCCGGCGCCGCGAGTGACCGTGAAGTGTCCACTCGCCTTGGCGCCGCGCTCGGCGTCGTGAAATCGGCGCATCGGCTCGGGCAGCAAGTCCAGTTCGTCGCCAAGCACTCGGCGGTAAAGCGATTGAGGCATAGCTTAGTTAGTTTATCGAGGTTGCAGATGTTTGCACCAACGGCGAGATGCAAAACGATATTCTAACCCCTTGTTTTTCACGACGAGCGAATCACCGCAATCCCATACTTCGTCAACAAGGTCAACGAGTCATGCCGATCGACCTGCAGGAGTTGATGCGGCATCAGTCGCTCGACACGACAATGAAGTACTACGTGGGCAAGAATTCCGATCGAGTTTCGGATGCCGTTTGGAAAGCCTACGTGACCCTTTTTGGTGACCCCGAGAAAACGGACACCCCCGAACGCGAGGCAGTTGACGAGGAAATAAACTGCGATGAGTAGCCGTAACTCCAGAATGCAACCACAGTTGCGACTGGGAATTAAACTGGAACTTCTGTCTCCTCCACCGCGTCTAAACTTCAACACGAGGAGCTGCTCGTCTGATCGTGGATCAGCTGGATCACCCACATTCAGGCACGGGCGAGAGAGGAGGCGGCGTTATGGCAACGGCCGATTTCACCCCGGTCCCAACCAATTCGACACCAAGTTCGACAACCAACACGAGGGAAACGGCGGCCCCTGCAATCCGCATTCCGCAAGATCGCGGAAACAAGCAGCCTCTTCACCGGTTGCGAAAGGTGCGGTTGGAGCAGGGTATGTCGTTGCGGAGCGCCGCGCGACACCTTGGCAGCGACGTGCGGACCTTGCGCGAGCAAGAGCAGGAATTCACGGACCTTAAGTTGAGCGACTTGCACAAATGGCAGAAGGCGCTCGACGTTCCCTTGGTCGATCTGCTCGAAGAGAACGACGCCAGCTTGTCCCGCCCTGTGCTCGAGCGAGCCAAGATGTTAAGGCTGATGAAGACGGCTATGGCGATTCACGCTCAGGCGGATTCGGTCGGTCTCCAGCGGATGGCCCAGATGATGGTCGATCAGTTGGTTGAGATCATGCCCGAGTTGAGCGAAGTGACTGCCTGGCACACGTTTGGGCAACGCCGTGGGCTCGAAGAGTTTGGCCGAGTCGTGGAACGCCGTATCTCTGAGGATGCACTCGGCGGTTGGGACGATTGACCAGTGCGTTCGCGAAGGCAAGTGCTCAGCGAGCTTGCCCCGGCAAAGGCGGCTTTCTCAAAGTGAGCGCCTAGCTATCGGCGTCTGCTCGTAGACACCTGCTCATTGGCGCCTACGCGAGTAGGCGACCGCCGAGTTCTGATCCGAGTCGTTCGACGATTTGATCGCGGAAGGCGTCCGCTTCTTCGTTGGTCAGAGTGCGATCGGTGGAGCGAAACACGACTCGGAATAGCAGGCGTTTCTTGTTCGCCCCATCGGCTTCTGGGTCGCGATACGTGTCGAGATAGTTGAGTTGCTCCAAGCAGTCGCCGGCCGCGTCGTGCACGAGATCTTGCAGCGAGGCCCAACGGACGGATTCGTCCAAGACGATATTCAGATCCCGTTCTATGGCCGGGTAGGGTGACAGGGCCGAGTGGGTCCGAAGCGGCTTCGCGACCTCAAACAGCAGTTCGAGGTTGAGTTCGGCAACTGTGGCGAAGCTGCGTAGCTTGGTCTGCTTTGCGGCCGCTGAGTTGACTTCGCCAACGATCGCTAATCGCTGTCCGTCCAAGAGTATCTCGCACGATCGGCCCGGTTCAATCAGCTCCGCGGACTCGAGCGGGCGAACCTGTGTCGCAACGCCCGGCGCGGATTCACTCGCGAGCAATTCGATAATCCCTTTGAGTTCAAAGAAGCTGCGACCGCTGACGACGCCGAGCGTTCGCTGCTCGAGAGGCAATTGGTCCGGGCGATTCAAGAACACACAGGCTGTTTCAAACAACTCACTCGAGCGATTGCCCATCGACTCGTTTGCCCGTCTGGCTCCGAGCAGGCTCGGGACAATCGAGCGGCGAATGTGAGATTCGCCTTTGACCATCGGCATGAATGTGGACAGTGCGTCTGTGTCGGACCAGGGCGAAAAAAGCCCATTATCACTCTCGCCAACCATGCTTCGAGTCAATGCCTCGTCGAATCCTTGGGCGGTCATGATGCGGCGGACGAGTTCGAGTGTTCGGTCGGCATCGCTGCGAATCGAGACCGCCATCGCAACGTTCGTACTCTCCGGGATCTGCTCGTATCCGTGGACACGGGCGACCTCTTCAATGAGGTCAATTTCTCGCGTCAAGTCGCGACGCCATGACGGGGGGCGAACTCGCAGGCAGGTGTCGCTGCTGTCGATCTCCGAGCAACCCAATTTGGTGAGGATTTGGCGGATTTCGTCGTGAGGGACGTCGATCCCCAAAACCCGAGGCACTTGGGCGTAGCGAAGCTCTACCACTTCGCGTTCGCCGACCGAATCGCCAATGTCGATAACCCCCTGGGCCAACTTGCCTCCGGCAATTTCAAGGATCAACTGGCAGGCGCGGCGGCTGGCCCAATCGATCATTTCCGGATCAACCGTCCTTTCAAATCGATAGGACGATGAGCTGTGGAGCTTTAATTTGCGAGCCGTGTTTCGGATTGAAAGGGGGGCGAAATTGGCGGCCTCGATCAGCACATCCGTTGTCTCCTCGGACACCTCGGATCCCTCGCCGCCCATGACTCCGCCAATCGCGACGGGGTCGGTTGTGTCGGCGATCACGCACATGCCGGAAGCTAATTCGTATTTCTTGTGATCGATGGCTTGGAACGACTCCCCCTTCACTGCTTCGCGGACAATGATCTCGGGGCCGGACAGTTTGGCGAGGTCGAAGGCGTGTAGAGGTTGACCGCATTCGAGCAAAACAAAATTCGTGATGTCGACGATACTGTTGATCGTTGGCTCGCCGATCGCTTGAAGCCGCTCGACCAACCAAGCGGGGCTAGGTCCGACTTTGACGCCCTGAATGACTCGGGCCGAATACCGCGTGCAGAGCTCAGGGCACTGGATCTGAACCTTCGTGATCGACTCGATCTTGGGGCCGTCGGCGGGCGGTTGCGGTTGGGCGAATTGCAGAGGTTCGTCCAGAAGCACGGAGATCTCTCGAGCAACGCCGATGTGGCCCAGCCAGTCGGGGCGGTTGTTCGTGACTTCCAGGTCGATCGCAAAGTCGTCGCCCACAGCCTCCGTACCTTCATGGTTGACTCCTGACATCGAGAGTCGACTCGTCAACTCATCCAATTCGATGGGAAGATTGACATAGTCTTGTATCCACTTGGATGAAACGAGCATCGTTTCGATTCCTCAATTGGCAACCGTATTAGTCGACCGTGAAAACGCCCTGCAACCCACTTAGAACTGATGTAAGAAGCGGACATCATTCTTGTACAGATTGCGAATGTCCGTGATGTTGTGACGGCGCATGCAAAGTCGCTCAACGCCCAATCCGAACGCGAATCCCGTCACCTTTTCGGGATCGTAGCCGACGGCTTCGAAAACGTTGGGGTCCACCATTCCCGCACCGCCGAATTCGATCCAATTCCCATTCCAGAGATAATCGGCTTCGACACTCGGTTCCGTGAAAGGGAAAAAGGATGGCCGGAACCGGACTTCCACGTCTCCCCCAAGATAATTAGAGGCAAACATTCGCAGCACCGACTTGAGGTCGGCCATGGTAATGCCCTCATCGACCAAGAGGCCTTCCATCTGATGGAACATTGGATAGTGAGTCGCGTCGACCGCGTCGGGCCGATAGACTCGCCCCAGGCTGATGACCCGAATTGGCGGCGGCGTCGTTTCCATGACGCGAATCTGCACTGTGCTGGTTTGGCTTCGCATCAACAGAGCGCCGCCTTCGCCCCCGCCGGCGCAGGACAAGTAGAAGTTGTCGAGCGGATCTCGCGAAGGGTGTTCGGGGGGAATGTTGAGGGCTTCGAAGTTGTGTCGTTCGTCTTCAATTTCTGGGCCATGGGCAACGGAGAAGCCGAGCCGCCCCATGATGTCTTTCAGCTCTTCGATGGTCTGCGTGATCGGGTGAAGCTTGCCGATCCGATAGGCGGCGCCAGGGAGAGTCGGGTCGAAGTCGTCAACGGCGCCTGCTGTCTCCTTGCCGAATCGCGATTTGGTTGTCTCGAACAGTGCTTCGAGTTGCGACTTCACTTCGTTGAGTCGTTTACCGGCGGCGGGCCGTTCGGTCTTGTCGACGCCGCCCATGCCCTTTTGAGCCGCTTTCAGCTTGCCCTTCTTCGCGCCCAGAAACTCAACTCGCGCTTCCTCAAGGGCCGCTTCGTCCTCTGCCGCCGCGAAGACCGCCTTGGCCTCATTAACCAGGGTGTCCAGTGAGCCAATGAAATCTACCAGCGCCATCGGTTCTCCCCAAAAGGAGGTAGTGCACGTTAGGAGGGAAAGGAGCCGCCCAAGACCGTTCCGCCTTGGCTTCGCTGTTCGTAGCCAGGCGGAGACGAGTGGGACTTGTTGAGCAATCGGGACCAGGGCGAATTGCCCTGCGGCTATTCACCCTAAGTTGCCGGCCAGTAAGTTGCCCGCAAAGCAAGCTGTCGGCAAAGTAAGGCGCTGGCAAAGTAAGTTGTCAGCAAAGTAAGGCAAAGCCTTCTTCTCCTCAAAGCCCTTCTTCTCGA
The DNA here is from genome assembly GCA_964635375.1 of uncultured Pirellulaceae bacterium. Classification (GTDB taxonomy): domain Bacteria; phylum Planctomycetota; class Planctomycetia; order Pirellulales; family Pirellulaceae; genus CAZMNY01. Next base: position 12,830 of record CAZWOU010000021.1, read on the forward strand.
GATTCTCCTCCGCACTAGGCGGCGAGGGCCTCTTTGACTTTCTCAACGACCTTGCCGAACGCGGCCGGATCACTAACGGCCATTTCAGAAAGCGACTTGCGGTCGAGTTCGATTCCGGTCTTTTTGAGACCGTTGATAAACTCGCTGTACCGTATGCCATGCATGCGAGCGGCGGCGTTGATGCGAATGATCCACAGCTTGCGGAATTCGCGTTTGCGGACTCTCCGGTCGCGAAAGGCGAACACGCCTGCGCGAAGCACGGTCTCTTTGGCCGTTCGCGTTAGGTTGCCTCGGCCGCCGCGGTATCCCTTGGCTGCCTTAAACAGACGCTTCTTCGCTCTTCGTCGAGCGGAACCCTTGGTCGTTCTCATCAGTTCTCAATCCACAAGATTAGGCTCGGTAGGTCTCGTTCTCACCTGAAAACGACGTTTCAACCCGCGTGCACTAAGGGGCGACAAGCGGCAACGCCAATCGCCGAAGTCGCTAGTTGCTATTTCCATTGAGCGCGATTTGGATCGACTTTTCCATGCAGGTATCGACGGTGGTTGTACCCCGCAGATTCCGCTTGCGCTTTTGGGACATACGCGATTGCAGGTGGCTGGTGCCAGACGGTCGGTGCTTGGCTTTCCCACTGGCGGACAGCCGAAAACGCTTCTTGGTCCCTTTGTGCGTTTTTTGTTTGGGCATGGCTGCACCTCTGCTACTTTTTCGCGAATTTGGAAACCGCCGATTCTACGTTCCTTTTCACCTTCTCGAAAGGGGGATCTTTAGTCAAATTGGGCGTAAATCGCCAGTTGACCTGTCTCCAATTCGGCATTCTGGCGCCCCGCACCGATTTCCGCCTATGATTGGACTGGGGCGCCGACCTGGTCAGAATACAAGAATGTCCGAGAATACAGCTGGCAATCGAACCACTTCGCGCCGTTCTGATGGCGTCCTGATCCCCGTCTCGCTGATGGTTCTGACGGCTTGGGCCGTTTCCAACGGCGCCGAGCCCGACGACAAGAAAGCGGCCCTGCGGAAGTATCAGGCCGGGCCGCTGCGGACCGCGGAGTTCCGCGCAAACGCGAAGAAGGACAGTCAGCTGGACGCGTACACGTTCACCGAGATGCAATACACCTACGAGTACCGTTACACAAACACTCGGGCGGGCGTCGTCGTCCGCGCCTCACGCGTCGATGTCTTTGCCGTCTTCAGGCCGGACAAGTCGTGGTTGCGGGGTGAGGTTGGCAGGCGCTTGTTGGACCACGAGCAGGGGCACTTCGACCTGCTGCAAATCCACACGCTCCGAACTCAGGCTGAGGTGGACACGGAACTCAGGCAGTTTGTCGTCTCGGCGCCCAGCAAAGAGGAGGGCGTCCGAAAACTCAGGGCGAGATTGGATAAGCGTATGTCGGAGTCATACGCTAAGTCGGCGACGGCCCAAGAGGAGTACGACTATCAAACCAGGAACGGACGCCAGGCCGATGCGCAGAGCTTGCATCGCCGCAAGCAGCGGGAAGAGCTTGAGCGTTTGCGGAAGAAGAAACCACCTGTGGCGGTGCGTGACTAGTCGGGGCGACGCGGCACTACAAAGTATGAGCGAGGCAGGCGAGTGAAGTTGGTCTATCTGACGTCGGGTGCGGCCGGCATGTATTGCGGAAGCTGCATGCACGACAATACGCTCGCTCGGGGGCTGACCCAACTAGGCGTTGATGTCATGCTCACGCCGACCTACACGCCGATTCGCACCGACGAACAGGACGTCAGTATTGATCGCGTCTTCTTCGGCGGCATAAGCGTCTTTCTACAGCAGAAGATTCCGCTCTTCCGATACGCGCCGTCGTTTGTCGATCGATTTCTCGATCAGCCTTGGCTGATCCGATTGGCCACCGCGCGAGCATCGGAGATGAGTCCGAAAGAGCTGGGCGCTCTGACCGTTTCTATGTTGCAAGGTCGCGTGGGACGGCAGCGGAAAGAGGTTGGCAAGTTGTGCCGATGGCTGGACGCGGAAGCGCGGCCCGACGCGATTCTGTTGAGCAACATGTTAATCGCCGGATGTGTTCCGGCCATAAAAGAGACGGCGAATGTTCCCGTTCTCGTTACGCTCCAAGGCGACGATATTTTTCTCGACGACATTTCGGAGCCGTACCGCTCCGAGGCGATTGCGGAACTGAGAAAACTAGGTCCGATCGTGGATGGCTTCATCGCCCACAGCGACTATTACGCCGACCACATGGCCTCTTATCTAGACATACCCCGCGAGAAGATCGAGGTCGCACCGCTCGGTATCGACGCGAGTCAGTTCGAGCGGGTGTCGCGAAAGCCAGGCGAAGACTTGGCGATTGGGTATCTGGCCCGCCTGGCGCCCGAGAAAGGACTCCACAATCTCGTAGAAGCGTTTATCCAGATTAGGCAGAACAACCTCTGCGACAAGCCGTGCCGGCTGTTGATCGCCGGTTGGCTTGGCAACCACAACCGGCCTTACGCGGAAGCTCAGTTCCAACGGCTGCGCGACTCGGGATTGGCCGATCATTTTGAATATCTTGGCTCGGTCGACCACAACCAGAAGTTGGAGTTTCTCAGCCGAATCGATGTGCTGTCGGTGCCGACCGAGTACCGAGAACCGAAAGGCCTGTTTGTACTCGAGTCACTCGCCAGCGGCGTTCCTGTTGTCCAGCCGTCTCATGGCGCGTTTCCGGAAGTGATCTCGCGATTGCAGGGCGGCGAGCTTTATCAGCCAGGCGACAATCGGCAATTGGCCGACAGGCTATCTCTGCTGTTGGGCAGCGCCGAGCAGCGAGCGGCGTATGGCAAGCAGGGACGGGCGATCGTGCAGACTCGGCACAACGCGAAAACGATGGCGGAACAGACACGAGATCTGGTCGAGCGGCACATTGCCGGCGTTGAGAACGGCAAAAGACCGTAGGGCGTACTTGCCGGTTTACAAAGATCCACATTTAGCAGCCCAGTCCATTGGTTTGTGGTGAACAAAGCGATAGATTAACGGTAGTAGGGGCGGGCTTGCCACACTTCCGGCGATGTCGATTTGCATAGGAGCACGGAACCATGGTTTCCATCCTGGTCGTGGATGACGCAGTAGTTGATCGACGCATGGTCGAAGGGATTCTCAGTAGTGACGAATCTCATCAAGTAGCTAGCGCCGAAAGCGGCGCGGCGGCGCTCGAACAAATCCTCGCAAGCAAGCCCGACATCGTCGTCTCGGACCTGCAGATGCCAGAGATGAATGGCTTGGAACTGGTCTCGCAAATCCAGTTGCATCACCCCGACCTGCCCGTCGTGTTGACAACGGCCCACGGAAGTGAGGAGTTGGCCGTCGAAGCGCTCCGCGCCGGCGCGGCCTCATACGTGCCAAAGACTCAGCTCGGCGAGTGCCTGCTTGAGACGATTGATGAAGTGCTGGCCAGCATCAGCGCGGACTCCTCGTACCAGAGGCTCGCACAGTGTGTCGACTCGGCTTCGTTTCAATTCACCCTCGACAGCGACCTAGAACTCCTCAGCCACTTTGTGGCCTTACTGCAGGACGTGGCCGGAAACTCGGTGCGTTTCGAGCCTGGCAAACTGCACCGGTTTTCTTTCGGGCTCACTGCGGCGTTGACCTATGTCATGTGCCGAAGCAACTTGGGCTGGTCGCTTGAGGAGTTTGCCGAACTGCACAGCGGACGAGATGAGGCGATTGAGCGAGCTCAAGAACAAGCTAGAAACGCCCCATTTTGCGATCGCGAGCTGCGGGTAGACTCTCAGTTCTCCCGCGATTCCGTCACCATCGAGATTACCCATGACGGCGAGCCGATGAGCGATGAGATTCTGGACTTCAGCCCTCAGAAAGCCATGACCGGCACCAGTGCTCGCGGCTTGGTCCTGATGTGCGCCTTCTTCTCTTCCGTCGAACTCAGGGACGGCGGCAAGACCCTGGTGCTCGGCGCACAAACCGCATAGTTCAATCTTGGCGGCGGCCTCTGGCGGCGGCCTCTGACGACGGGCCTGTGACGACGCTTGCAAGTAGGGCTTGCACCGATCGTAGCGATTAGTTTCTTCAGTCGACTCGATGAATAGGGCTGCGGGGGCGGATTCTTGCCTTTGACGTGCGCCGAAAAAGCTACATGTTGTTGAAACGCAACACGTGGCGGGGGAAGCTGTGGACGCGAAGGCGAATGCCGAATGGCAGCAGGGTCCGAGTCTGACAATTGTCATTCCGGCGCTCAATGAAGAAGATGCGATCGGCGGCACGATAGAGCGTTGCCTGGCCGCCCGAGAATCGATAAAGCACACCGCCGGCTTGGGCGAGATTACGATCGTTGTCGTGAGCGACGGCTCGACCGACCGCACGCCGCAGATCGCAGCTGACTACGCTGACGTCGACTTGATCGTGTTCGAGCAGAACCGTGGCTACGGCGCGGCGATTAAGGAAGGTTGGGGGCAGTTTCCATCCGACTACCTGGCGTTTCTTGATGCGGATGGAACTTGCGATCCCGACGCCTTTTCGGAGCTGTGTCGAGTCGCGATCGACGAGTCGGCCGACGTCGTGCTCGGCTCGCGGATGGGCGCTGGATCGAAGATGCCTGCCATCCGCCGGTTTGGAAATCGGGTCTTCGCGATCTTGCTTGGCTCTCTTTGCGGAAGACGAATCACGGACACGGCGAGTGGCATGCGAGTGATTTGTCGCAAAGCGCTGCGTCATCTGTACCCGTTGCCTGACGGCCTGCATTTCACGCCTTCAATGAGCGCTCGGGCCTTGCTGAACGATCTACGCGTGATCGAGGTCCCCATGGCCTACGAGGAGAGAATCGGAGCGAGCAAACTGCACGCGTTTCGCGATGGCGTTCGATTTCTCAAGACCATTTTTACGGGTGTCTTGAGCTATCAACCCGAGCGGATCCTCCGTTGGCCACTGCTCTTCTGCCTGCTTGGCATCGGCTTGCTGGGCGCCTATCCGGTCGAGTTCTATCTGCGGAACTCGATGCTGGAGGAGTGGATGATTTACCGCTTCGTCGCCTGTCAGCTGCTCGGGTCGGTCGCTCTGTCTTTGCTGTTGTCCATCGCCTTGTTGCAGCGCGTGGCGTTTTTTGGACCCCGGCGGACAACGGCCAACCGTTTTTGGGCGTCGATCGTGGCCGAAGTGTTTAGCGGCTGGCGTTTGGCGGCTGTGGGCGTCGGCCTCGCCATCGCCGCCGTTGGATTTCTTTGGCCGGGCATTGTGCAATACACGACGATAACAAGAGTCAGCATGCACTGGTCTCGCCTGATCGCCGGCGCTTTCTCACTGTTCGGGGCCGCCCAGTGCGTGGTGTTCGGGCTTCTGTTTACCGTCGTTGACCAGTGGATAGACCAAACTTCGGAGAGGCTGCGCGCGCAGCACGAGACGCCAGTCGGTCGTCGCGAATAGCCTGATGTTTCCAGGCGAATGTTTCCAGGCGAATGTTCCCGGCCGGGGGAAGCGTGAGCTCACGAAAAAACGCGGCCCGATAGGACCGCGTTTGGTCGTTCTGATTTGGTCGTTCTGATGTTGCCTTGAATCGGCAATTAACGCTTCGAGAACTGGGTGCCTTTGCGGGCGCCGTGAAGACCGGGCTTCTTTCGTTCTTTCATTCTCGAATCACGAGTTAGGAAGCTGCCTTCCCGCAGAGCGTCGAAGGTCTCTTCGTCGTAGCTAAACACGGCTCGGGCCAATCCCATACGACAGGCGCCGGCTTGTCCGCTCGTTCCTCCGCCGTTGACTCGGATGATCACGTCAACATCTTCGCGATGTCCAACCGCGTCGAGCACCTGCACGATAGCGTTTCGATCCTGATCGAGGGCGAAGTAAGTCTCGATCGGCTTATTGTTGACCGTGATCTGTCCACTGCCGCTGCGAACTCGCACGCGAGCGACGGACGATTTGCGTCGGCCTGTCCCGAGCGCGTCACCATTGATCTTGTCTGTTTTTTTTGCCGCAACCATTACCTGCCGTCCCGAGAGTGCCGATGTTTAGACCGCTTGAGTTTAGACCGCCTGAGTTTAGACCGCCTGAGTCTGAGCTTTTTTGCCGAGCTCGATAGATTCGGGCTGCTGGCAGGCGTGCGGGTGATCCGCACCCGTATATAGTTTCAGTTTGGAGAGCATTTTGCGTCCAAGTTTATTCTTGGGCAGCATCCGTCGCACTGCTTCGCGAAGAATCAGCTCCGGGCTCTTCTCGAACCGTCTCTTCGCGGTGATCGATTTTTGGCCGGGATATCCGGTGTACCAGGTGTACATCTTCTGATCCCATTTTTTGCCCGAAAACGCGATCTTGCTGACATTCGTGACGATCACAAAATCGCCGGTATCAACGTGGGGCGTATAGGTAGGGCGATGTTTGCCCATCAGAATCACGGCAATATCGGCGGCCAAGCGACCAACCAATTGATCGGTTGCATCGGTTGCAAACCAGCTCTTCTCAACTTGGCCTGGTTTGGCCATAAACGTCTTTGTGCTGGGCACAGCACCACCTCCGGACAATTCAAAAAACGCACCATAGAGCCAGCCCAAGAGGGGCCGCGGCCTCTGTCGGTGGATACTTTCCCCTGGGGAAACACGCAGTCTAGTGCCTGAAGGTGACGCGCTCAAGGGCTGTTTGGGTTCAAACCGAGTCGGATTTGCGGACGGAATTCCCTCCCGTAGCGGCGACCACCAGGCGTAGGTTAGCGAAATCAGCTCGGCCCAGGAACGGGGAGTGGGCGAGCGGCAATGACCTAATCGTGCAAATCGACCTGCTGAGGACTATTTGGCAACGATGCCGAGGCGGTTACAATCCGCAGTTCAGCCAAACGCGGGAAACTACCCAGATCGCCTGTTTCTCAACCAGACGGGCGCCCAGAGCCCGATTGCCCCCAACACGGACCGCAGAAAATGAGAGTCGGCATCGTACGAGAGACATTTCCGGGAGAACGCCGGGTGGCGTTGATTCCGGCAGATCTTCCCAAGTTGGCGAAGGTCGGCTTGACCGCCCTGCTCGAACCGGGCGCTGGCGATTCGTCGGGCTACTTGGATTCAGAATACGTGGAGAAGGGGGCGACCTTGGTCTCCAATCGGGCCGAGGCGCTGGCCGCCGAGATCGTGGTGCAGGTGCGATCGCTAGGCGCGAATCCGCAAGTCGGGGCGGCGGATCTACCGCATTTCAAGTCCTCCATCGTGATTGGCATGTGCGATCCGTTGGGCAACCCAGAAGCGGCTCCGCCGACCGCTGATGCCGGCGTTACCCAATTTGCCTTGGAACTGATCCCTCGAATTACTCGCGCCCAAAGCATGGACGTGTTGTCGTCCATGGCGACGATCGCCGGCTATCGGGCCGTGATTCTGGCCTCGAGCGAACTGCCGAAGATTTTCCCCATGTTGATGACGGCCGCCGGCACGGTCAAACCGGCCAAGGTGTTGATCATCGGAGTCGGGGTCGCTGGGCTGCAGGCGATTGCCACCGCCAAACGGCTCGGCGCCGTCGTCCACGCCTACGATGTTCGCCCGGCCTGTCGCGAGCAAGTCGAAAGCCTCGGCGGCAAGTTTCTGGAATTGGATTTGGACGCTGGCCAGTCAGAAGACAAAGGCGGCTACGCCAAAGCCCTGGGCGAAGAATTCTATCAGCGGCAACGAGAGTTGCTGGCCGATTTTATCGAGGATTGCGATGTTGTGATTAGCACCGCGGCGATACCCGGTCGCCAATCGCCTCTGTTGGTCACCGAAGATGCGGTCAAACGCATGGCGGCAGGCGGAGTTATCGTTGATTTGGCTGCGGAACGGGGCGGTAATTGTGAATTGAGCCAAGCCGATGAACGCGTCGTCGCACATGGCGTCACGATCTTGGGGCCAACCAACCTGCCGGCTGAGATTCCAAAACACGCCAGCCAGATGTTCTCCAGCAACGTCACTCGCTTCTTGCTGAATATGGTCGACAAAGAATCGGGCGAGGTGGCGGTCGACCTTAGCGATGAAATTATCGCCGAGACGCTGGAGACTCGCGATGGCGAAGTGAGGAACTCGCGGATGCGCGAAGCGCTCAACTTGCCTCCGCTGGCCGAGGATCCTTCAGATGAGGATCCCTCAGACGAGGAGATGGCAATCGACGAGTCGGACGACGACGACGCGCCGCTTGCCCTGGACGTAACGGATGAAAGCGACGAGGCCGAGGACGACTCGAAGAACGCGAAAGCCGAGGGAGACACCGAATGAACCGTTGGATCGCCATGTCAATACTGTTTCTGGCTGCCGGCATGCTTTGGCAGTTCAATAGCGCTACCGCTCAAAACTCAGCGCCGTCTGGAGAACCGCTTAGGGGTCTCGCCAGCGAGCCCTCGGATGGGCCGGAAAACGGAAACGGAGGGGCGGATCAAGGTGAGGCTGACGCGGGGGAGGACGCGAGCGAGAGCGCGGGCGACGGTTCGGTCCACTCGCGAATGCTCGTCGGCAGCCTCGCTGTCTTCATGCTGGCCGTACTCGTTGGCTTCGAGATCATCGCCAAAGTACCGCCGACTCTGCATACGCCACTGATGTCAGGATCCAATGCGATCAGCGGAATTACCATCGTCGGCGCGCTGTTGGTCGCTGGGGGTGGAGGGAGTGATAGTCTCACCGTCGCCTCGTTGCTTGGCTTGTGCGCGATTATCCTGGCCAGCATCAATGTCGTGGGCGGTTTTCTTGTCACCCACCGCATGCTGGCGATGTTTAACAAGCGCTAATCGCCAGAACTCATCCGCTTGCTGTTGCTCCACACCTTTTAAAGTCATTCAACAAGGCGTTCATTGTGCAATCCTCCGCCTTCGCCAATCTCATTTATCTTATTGCTGCGGCCTTGTTCATCTTTGGATTGAAGAAGATGGCCCATCCGCGAACCGCCGTCCTTGGCAACCTGCTTGGCGCCAGCGGCATGACGCTGGCGATCCTGGTCGGTTTGGCCGTGGTGGTCACAGGGGGCAACGGTCTGTTGCTCGTAGTGGCTGGGCTGATCATCGGCGCCGCCATCGGCGCCGCGCTCGCCCAGACGATTCCGATGACCTCGATGCCTCAACTGGTCGCCCTGTTCAACGGGTTCGGCGGAGCCGCCTCGGTATTCGTGGCTGGTGGCGCCTTAATGCAGGCCAAGAGCCCTAGTTGGGACGTCCTGTTGGCCACGGGTCTTTCGGGGGTCATCGGAGCCGTGACTTTTTCGGGGAGCTTGGTCGCTTTCGGGAAATTGCAGGAGCTGAAGATTTTCCGCAAGCAATTGACGATTCCCGGGCAACAGATGGTCAACTTGGGGTTAGCAGTGGTCGTGGTTCTCTTCGTCATCGGCTTGACCTGGGGAGGATACGGTTGGGTCTACATCCCGATCACCATCCTGGCGTTGGCGATGGGCGTGTTTCTGACAACTTCGATTGGCGGCGCCGACATGCCGGTCGTGATTGCTTTGTTGAACTCGTATTCGGGACTCGCGGCCGCGGCGACCGGGTTCGTCATCGACAACAATGTGCTGATCATTTCCGGTTCGCTGGTCGGCGCCTCTGGCGTGATTCTCACGCAGTTGATGTGTAAGGCGATGAACCGCTCCCTGACCAATGTCTTGTTCGGCGTCATGGACGGCGGCAAATCGATGGGCGACGCGGACGAGATTTACTCGACCGTTCGCAGCACCACAGCGGATGATGTCGCCATGATTCTCGACAGCGCGCAACGTGTTGTCTTCGTCCCAGGCTACGGAATGGCAGTGGCCCAGGCTCAGCATGCTGTTCGTGATCTGAGCAATATTTTGGAGAGCAAGGGCGCCACCGTGGAGTACGGCATTCACCCTGTTGCCGGGCGGATGCCGGGGCACATGAACGTGCTGCTTGCCGAGGCGGATGTTTCCTATGACAAACTGAAAGAAATGGACGACATTAACGCGACTTTGGGCGCGGTCGATGTGGCCATCGTGATTGGCGCCAACGATGTGGTGAACCCAGTCGCCCGCACCGATTCTGACAGCCCCATTTTCGGCATGCCGATTATTGACGTTGACAACGCGCGCGTGGTGATCGTCATCAAACGCAGCCTAAGCCCAGGATTCGCGGGAATTCCAAACCCGCTGTTCGCCGCCGAAAACACGCTGATGTTGTTCGGCGACGGACAGAAGGCTGTGTTGGATATCGTCCGGGCAATTAAGGAACTCAGCTGAGTCGCTCACTTCTTCGGTTTGATTTTCAACCGAGGAATCGCGTTTGACTTGGCCTTGGCCCCCCGTGGTTCGTTTCCCGTTTCGCGTTTGGCCGCCGCTGCCGCGATTTGAGGTCCCAAGACGAGCGCACCGCTGCTGTTAACCGTCAGATCCGCCACTAATAAACGACGCCCCCTCGTGTCCCAAACGATGATCACGCGATCGCCTGCAATCAACTTCTGCTGGTAGACGTCGGGTCCAGTTCGACCTCCATCAAACGAAAGCCGAAACGTGGCCTGTTCCGAGTACCCGAAAATGCCCACGCGAACTGGAAAGCCGAACTCGGAGATAATCGTGACGTCGTAGGCGCCCTGCCGAATCTGAATCCGCGGAACCTGCGCTTGAACCGAGTTTGCTTGAAGGGCCGTCAATAGGCCAACGAATAGGAAGGCTACCGTCGAACTTCTCGCACACATCACGCACCTCTCTCTCTAATACATCCCGACATGAAGCCGGTCCTTCCGCGTTCGGAAATAGATACCGGCAACACGACACGTATTGTACCCGTTCTGACAAAACTTCAACGCCCCTCCCAATGTGAGGCTGTTTCGTGCAACGCAAGGCTGCCATTTTTGATCTCGACGGCACGCTGCTCAATACGATTCGAGATATTGGCGATGCGGCGAACGCCGTGCTTCAACGGCAAGGCTTGCCAACCCATTCTCTGCAGGCTTGCCAACAGTTCGTTGGCGATGGCGTGATCAAGTTGTTTGAGCGGGCGATCCCGCCTGGTGAAGACGCCGAAAGTCTCGTCGCCGAATCTGTGAAGTTGTTTGCCGCGGAGTACGAGAAACGCTGGCGGGCCCACGCCGAGCCCTACGATGGCATCCCCAAGATGCTCGACTCGCTCGCCTCACAGCAGATTCAGTTGGCTGTGCTGTCTAACAAACCTCATGGCTTCTGCGTCCAGTGCGTTGAGCACCACTTGAAGCCGTGGAGTTTCAGCCGCGTCTATGGGCAGCGACCCGAAACGCCTCGCAAGCCGGACCCAGCCGGATTGAACCAGATCCTCGACCAACTGGACTTGCGGCCGGCCGAATGCGTCTTCGTAGGCGACTCGATGGTCGACATGCGAACCGCCCGAGCGGCCGGCGTCCTCGCCGTTGGCGCCGGCTGGGGGTTTCAGCCGGTTGAGTCGCTGCGGCAGGCTGACGCTGACGTCATCGTCGAGCGGCCAGAGCAAGTTTGCGACTTGTTCTGACGCCGCGCCGCAATTCTCTCCGCCCTATTGTGCGAAGAATCACTGGTGCGAATCACTGGTGCGAATCACTGTGCGAAGAATCACTGTGCGAAGAATCAGATTGGGCCCTCGCGCTATAGCGCTCACAGCGAACTGAATTGGCGCGGCCGCAAATCGCGACGTCGCCTCTAGAGCGCCCTGCGGTACCGCTTGGGTGGGCGCCGCATGGACGATGCAGGCGGCGGCGGCGGCTCTTCGCCAGGCGGCTTGGAATCGTTCTCGTAAACCGCGTGAGGATCAAACCCTTCGATCGAGTCCCGTTTCAGTTGTTTGTTGATCCCCTGCTCAATCCGGGTTAGCTGCGTACCTTCTTCCGGCGAGACGAAAGTGAAGGCAATTCCCTCCTTGCCCATCCGGCCCGTTCTACCGACTCGGTGAACGTAGTCGTCACTGTATTCGGGGATATCGTAGTTCACAATGTGCGAGACGCTGGTCACGTCAATTCCGCGTCCGACCACATCGGTGGCTACGAGGAATCGAAATTTTCCGCTGCGAAATCGTTCCATGACGTTGTCACGGGCCGACTGCTGCATATCGCCATGCATGCAACAGACGTTGTCAAGTTTCTTGGCGAGTCGCCGTTGGATCTTATCGGTGCCGCGTTTGGTCCGGCAAAACACGATCATCTGAGCCGGTTCTTCACGTTGGATCAGTCGCACCAGAAGATCGAACTTCTTCCGCGGGTCAACGGTGAAATAGCGCTGCTCGATGGTGTCGACTGTGATGCCTTGGGGCGAGAGATCGACCATCTCCGGTTCGTACATATATTTTCGCGAGAGCCGCTCGATCGGCGGCGGAATGGTGGCGCTCAGCAGAAAGGTCTGCCGGTCCTCCGGGCACTTCCGCAAGATCTTCTCAATGTCTGGTCGGAAGCCGATATCCAGCATGCGATCCGCTTCGTCGAGCACGACACACCAGAGATTATCCAGCTTCAAAGTGCCTCGCTGCACATGATCGATAACTCGGCCGGGCGTGCCAACAACGATATGGGCGCCCTGGTTGAGCTTCTCGATCTGGCCCCGAATCGGCTTGCCGCCGTAGACGGCGACACAATTGAGCCGCCGCCCATACCCCAGCTTGGCCACTTCGCCACGCACTTGGACGGCTAATTCACGCGTGGGGGCGAGGATCAGGGCCTGCGGGCCTTGGGACCGCCGCTGAGGCTCCAATTGCTCGAGAATGGGGATTGCGAAGGCGGCGGTTTTGCCCGTGCCAGTCCGCGCTTGCCCAATGACATCGCAGCCGTCCATCGCCAGCGGAATCATGCTGGCCTGGATGGGCGATGGCACCTCGTAGCGCGCTTCTTTGAGCGCGGCAAGCATGATTTTGGAAAGGTCTAAGTCCTCGAATCGAGGCTCTTTCTTCGTTTTTTTGCGTTTGGCCAAGACTGGCGATGACTCCAACTGGTTTTGTGAGCAGTATTTAAGCCCAAACGCTAACAAGCCGGCTGCCTTTCGTCAACGCGGCATTTCGCACAATCCCGTGGCTGGCAATCAGCGTTGGGCCTGCGAATGAAGCGGCGGACGGGTTAAATTGATTGCGATCGCAACGTTCTTCGCCGGCACCGGCTGAGCACCTGCGAACTGTCCGCTGTCCTTTTTTCGACCCGTCAAAGCTCCTAACGTCCGCCGCGAGAAAACGAGCCGATTCCAAGGGAAACGCTCCTGATCGCGGCAGCAAGGCAAGGAAATCTCCTGTGATTGTTCAACTTGTGGAACCGATGCTATCGGATCCAAAACTGTCAGATGAGGCCGTCGCTGAGCTCGTCCGGCACGTCGCCCAGCTTGACGACGCCCAGCGAATCGAATGGCTGCACATGTTGGCTGGCGCGGAAGGCGAATCACTGGCCGAGGCGGAGTCGGTGATGGAGACCATCCTCCGCGCGACGACTCGGACCGTGCTCGCAGCAGCATGCGATGAAGAACATCTTGCGGATTGGACGGAGAGCATCGACCGTCTCTATCGCCGCCTTGCGCCCGCCAACTCGTGTCGTTACTGGTTGCTGTTGTTGCTCAACCGAGGGAACTCGCCGGCGGAGCTCGAGGCCCTTACCGAGCTAATAACGGACGACCCGCCCGAGGACCCCGACGCCGTCGCAGCCGTCGTGGCTCGGCTGATCTATTCACCGCCCGAAGATCCGAGCCCCTTGTTTCCTCGCCTGCTCGACGGGCTCCAACACCCTTCGGCGGCGGCGCCCATATTGGATTTGGCTAATTTTTACTGTCGTCAGGATGTACTGCCGGATCATCCGGCAGCCCCACGGCATTCCCAATTGGCCGCCTTGCTCGGCCAACTCGTCCATCGCATGCAGGCGATTGAAGATCGAAAAGACGAACAGTCGCAGGAGGACGTCGCTAAAACTATCGACGACACGGTCGCACTGGCAATCGGTCTGTGTGACGCGCTGGGACAGATTGGCGAGAAGGACCACATCGGCAAACTGGTGCAAGCGATGGACCTGAAGCACCGGCGGATACGTGTTGTCGCGGCCGCCTCGCTGGCCTCGTTGGACGAAGAATGCGGCAGGAAAGTAGTGATCGAGATGGCGGCGGAGCCGGTGGTCAGGAGGCACGCGATCGAATCCGCCGATGCTCTGGGGTTCGGCGACCAGCTCGATCCCAGTCATCGGTCCAAATTTGCTATAGCCGAGGCCAAGCTGGCGTTTTGGCTAGCGCAACCGTCGCAGTTTGGCATTCCGCCGACTCGGATGGAGTCGGCCGATACCCGCGAACTGTTCTGGCCCGGTTTTGACTCGCCTCAAGAGATGTTCCTGATTCGATTCGAGTATCAAGTCGGCGAGGGCAGCTTTTCCAACGTGGGGTTGTCCGGGGCCCGCGTCAACGCCTGCTCCGCAGACCTCACCGACTTGCCCGCTGACGACATCTTTGCACTCTTCGCCGGCTGCGATACGGATCACGAAGATGTGTTTGAAGTGCCCGTGGAGCAATGGACCGCCGCCCATCACGACGAAGCCGAGAAGCTGCGGATTCGATTCACCACGTCAGGCTACGAGAACATTCAGCCCAAACTACTCTGCTTCTTCTTGGGTCAGACAAGCTTGGCTGCGATCGTCGAAAAGGAAGGTCGACGGGCCGTTGCTGTGGCCGATAACGACGGAGTCCTTTCGCGAAGGTTCGACAGCGCGCCTCGCCAACTGCAAGCACAAGATGTCGCCGCGATCTACCGAGGTCGGAGAATCCTCCACACCTTCAACAGAGACGAAGCTTAACGCTCGGTATCTTCCCAGTGTTGCGTTTCTTCCCAGTGTTGCGTTTCGACTTAGCCCTCAGATCGACACGACAAATGGGGTGATGATGAGGATGGCGGCTACAAAAAATCCAAACACGATGACGACGACTGAGGCTGTGTACGAGAGCGGCGTTTCGGTCGGTCGAGCCAGCCGTTGCGTCGGTGTGTAAAACGAAATCCCAAGTTCGCGTGGAGGATTCGCCTCGCTCGCTCCGTCGGCTGGCGTTTCCATGATGGGCGGCGTGTGGACCGGCACGGCTAGGACGATCGGTTCGGAATGCTCCGCTGTCTCGTCGCTGCGTTCGTCGCGGTTCTTCCACCCTTGAAACCGCTTGTCGTAGCGTTGGTGGGCCAGCGCGAACCATAGCGGTCCAAAAAGCACCGCGGTGGCGAAGAAGACCCCGACAGCGGCGCCAAACGACTGGGGAGAGCCAACGACAAGACTCAGCAGCAGGCTGATACACAACGTGGCGGCTGCGGCAATTGCGTTGCGGAGCGAATAAATACTGGGCTTTCCGGCTGACGAGTCGTCGAATTCCATATCCAACGGATGCGGCTTGGAGACCGATCCTGGCGTTGAAGGCGGTTGCGGCTCGCACTCGGCTCGGTCGGCGTGGAATGAGTTCGGATGGTGGGAGTCGTTGTCAGTCATCTTGAATTCCAGGGTTCATGCCGGATAGGCTCATACGTTCGATCTTACCGCCACGAACCCGCACCTGCAAAATAGATTCGCTCTTGCCGCGGCTAACTCCATGTTTGACCCAACTCAATATGAACTGCTGGACTTTGGCGACGGGCGCAAACTTGAGCGGTTTGGCGAGTTCGTTTTGGATCGCCCGAGCCCGGCGGCGGCCTCCAATGGCAAGGAACTGAGCGAGACCGAGTGGCGTGAAGCGAGTGCCCGATTCAAGAAGGACTCTCGAGGCGAGGGTTGCTGGGAGCCGGCGTGGCCAGCCGAATCGTGTTGGATGATTCAGCACCGTGGTTTTCAGATGGAGCTGAAACCGACCGATTTTGGGCACTTGGGCGTCTTCCCGGAACACGCCTCGGCTTGGGATTGGGTTGAGAAGATGATTCGGGCGGAAGCCCGTCCGCTGAAGGTGCTCAACCTGTTCGCCTACACCGGCGCGGCGACATTGGCGGCAGCCCAAGCAGGCGCGAGCGTGGTGCATGTTGATTCGGCGAAGAACATTGTCCAGTGGGCTCGCCGCAACGCCCAGCGTTCGTCGCTTGAGCAGGCGCCAACTCGCTGGATTACCGAGGACGCGATGCGGTTCGTCAACCGAGAATTGAAGCGGGGCAACCGATACGACGCGATCATCCTCGATCCGCCCACCTACGGGCATGGGCCCAACGGCGAGGTCTGGAAGGTTTCTCGAGACTTGAATCGACTACTCAAAGCGTGTGCCGCCTTGACCAAAGATCAGCTTGCTTTTGTGCTGCTCAGCTGTCACTCCTCCGGATTTGGGCCCGCTGACTTGCAAGCGGCGATGCTTGCCGCTTTCTTTGGCGGTGCTTGCCAGGCTGGTGGATCGGCGGGCGAGATGACATTGCAGACAGTCAGTGGGCGGCGATTGAATTGCGGCGCATTCGCCAGATGGCCGGGCTAAGGTCCGATGAGGCGTGTTGTGACAGTGCTCACGAGCTCGTAACACCGACAGAACCCTCGACTCCGGTGCATCGGATTACGCCATTGGTCATTTTCCCGAGTTCGCCCGCAGGAGATCGACAATCTTCTGCCGCTCTCTCGCTCGCTTGTCCACAACATCCTCGGCGGTCCTTCCCGATCTGCCCTTGATAGTTGGGTCGGCCCCGTTTTGCAGAAGTACTTCTACGGATTTCCGTTTGCCAAGGCTTGCCGCGCGAATCAGCGCCGTTGCAACAATGTGCTTCTCGCAAACACGATTGACGTCTGCGCCTTTTTTTACGAGTAGTTCGATAGATTTGGAATTGACTGCCGCTTGAATCAGCAGCGAGCCGCCTTTCACGTCGGTCGTTTCTGGCGGCAACCCTGCATTCAGCAAAAGTCTGAGCAGCTTTGGGTCGTTGAAGTTTCCATACGGGTACTCGCCGTCGCTGACAGTGCTCAAGTCATTTCCGCATGCCTCCAGTTCCGATTTGATCTGATCGAATAAACGGTCACGTTCGGGTTTGGCCAGAAGGCGGAAGAGCTTCTTCAGATTCGGTCCTTCACTCCTGCGATCAGTCGTCATTTTCACGTACCGCACTTTTGTGGAATACCGCATCAGGAATTATCCGCCGCCCAGAGTGCAATGGCAAACGGCGGAACGCAAGGCGAGTCCAGTATTAGAACGGCGACACCTAAAGAAAACAGGCCTGAGCGCATTTTACAGAAACTTGCCCTAGCGATTGCAAAAGACTAACTTCATTCATGATGGTCTCTCCGTTGGTTGCTGCCGACGAGGATTGGAAAGTTGCGAAGGGCGAAATCTGCCCTTCGGGAGACCATCTTTCAACTTTCAACTAGCATCGGGGCGTTTCCTGGGGGCGTTCCATCAAAGTCGCGCGGCACAGCGGGCGCGAAGTGCAAAGCTGCCAGGCGCAAATGCAAAGTCCGAAAGCCATGCCTGAGATCCTTGTCATTTCCAGCCCCCAAAATGCACGCATCAAACATGCGGTGCGACTGCGCGAACGCCGCGGCCGTCGCAAACAACAGCGGACAATCATCGATGGGCGGCGTGAGATCAATCAAGCCCTCCAATCTGATTGGGCTCTCCGCGAGCTGTTCTTCCGTCGCACGTTCTATGATTCGCCCGCCTCCGAGTCGATTCGCGAATGCGTCGGTTCAAGCTCAACGTCGGTCTTCATCGTCGAGGACAGCGTGTTTGAGAAGCTGGCTTTTGGCGATCGCGATGAGGGCGTCGTAGCGACGGTCGACACGCCCGACTTCGCCTTGAGTTCGTTGAGCCTTCCCGACTCGCCGCTAATCTGCGTGCTGGATCAAGTCGAGAAGCCGGGCAATATCGGGGCTGTCTTGAGGACGATGGACGGGGCGGGCGCGGACGCCCTGATCTTGTCGAACCCCATGACCGACGCCGCCAACCCCAACACCATTCGCGCCAGCCTCGGCGCTATCTTTCGCACTCGTCTCGCGGTTGCGGACTCAAAGCAGGTGATTCAGTGGCTGCGGGATCTCAAGATTCGAATCCTTGCGGCTCGCGTTGAGGATGGCGAAGACTACGCCCAGTCGCAGTACGACGGCGCGGTCGCGATCGTATTGGGAAGTGAAGCGAACGGACTTGGCGATGAATGGGCTGGCGAGGGCGTCCGCAATATCGCCATTCCAATGGCCGGCCAAGTCGACAGCCTCAACGTATCAGCCTCGGCTGCCATACTCCTCTACGAAGCGGTCCGGCAGCGATAGAACTGCCCAAGACGATTCAGGGCACGGTCAGCTTATTTCGCGCACCGTGATCATATGCCCCTGAATCTTCAGGATTCGAATCTGGGCGCCCGCGTGGACGAAAGTGCCCTCTGTGGCGACGTCCACAAACTCATCCCCAAACTGCCCTTTGCCCGAGGGACGCAGAGGCGTATTCGCCACACCCCAATCGCCGACTTGGACCGTTTCGTGGGGAGCGATTTCAGCTTTCTCATCCTTCCCCTGGTTGAAGCCATCCTTGTCGTCGAGGGTTGGGGGCGGCAAGGCGAGTCTGCTGAGAAGAGGAATACGGCCAGTGGCTTTCGTGATGACAATGGCGCCCGCCACGAATGCAATCGTTGAGCCCAACAGGACAAGCAGCGTGCCGCGAAGCGATTCCCAATCTCGAATGGTCTCCGGCACAACAAAGGTCTGGCTCGCCAGGACGACGCTGCTAAACAACAAGAGAATCCCCGTGACTCCGGCGATCCCAAAACCGGGTAGCACAAACAACTCCACTACAATGAAGACGAGTCCCGCAACGAACAGAATCACCTCTAGCCAACCTGCGGTCCCGCCCAGGAAACGGCTCCAGAAGAACAACGCAAAGCAGAGGCCTGCCGTTAGCCCGCCGATGCTAATTCCTGGCGCGGAGAACTCAAAATAGAGGGCCAATAGGCCGACAAGAAACAACAGCACCGTGATGGCGGGCAGGTTGAGAACATAGACGGCCGTGTCAACTGCGTTGGGTTCGATGACCTGGAATTCCGTCTGCACGTCAAAACGCTGGGCCAACTCGCCGCGATTGGCGGCATTGCCTTGGGCCAGTCCTAATTCAACAGCCCGAATACCGTTGACCTCGAGAAACTTTTCCTTGCGGGAT
This sequence comes from uncultured Pirellulaceae bacterium, assembly GCA_964635375.1. Lineage (GTDB taxonomy): Bacteria > Planctomycetota > Planctomycetia > Pirellulales > Pirellulaceae > CAZMNY01. Next base: position 31,761 of record CAZWOU010000021.1, read on the forward strand.
TCGTGGACCAACTGAATGGTCTCCCAACGGTCCGGGTTCTCGTCGGAGTCGATTTCGGATTGGGACATGAAGTGAATCGAGCCGTCATCCTTGTTGCGAACTCGAAAGACCTCCAGGTCTAAATCAACCATCGCTTCGGCAAGCGCGGGCGAGCGTCCTTTGTGACTGGCAAGATCTCTCACCTTCCTGGCCAAATCGGAACGGATCTTTTCCGGCGCGTGCTCGAACATCGCGCCTTCGTTCAGATAGATGGGGCCTGCATCGCCCATCACGGCGTTGCCGCCCATGATGATCTCATCACAACCCAACGAGGCGATGGCGGCGCCGCTCAGAGCTTCCTCATTGGCTCGCACGAAGGCAACGGTCTTGGCCCACTGAATGTCCTTGAGCCGATTGGCGATCTCGAGGCTTTCTTTCAGGTAACCGCCTGGGCTATGGATTTCGACGACCAGCAGATCGGCGCCGGCTTCCTTTGCTCGATCAATCCCGCGATCGAGATATCTCGCTCGCATCGGAGTGATCGCTCCCTCGAAGCGAATCAAAAATGGCTTGGAGAACTTGGCCGGTTCAGCGGCGCGGACGCGGGCCGAAAGGGCGCCGACGACTGCGATCGCTAAGAAGACAACCGACGCCGCCCAAGTCGACGCCATCCAAGTCATGGCAGAGGACTCGGCCAGTCGCCTTTGCGACGACGATCGTGTTCCGTACTCTGGAGAATTCCGCATAGATGGTCTCACAGCTCAAGCGGGCTCAATCCTTCGATGGTATAAAAGGCGAGACGCCCTGGGAAGACTTTGGCCCTGAATTAGGCTTCAATTCTGCGCGGTCGATATGATTCCTTTCGCGCGCCAGAGCCAGTTGTTGCTTGCATTTCCTCGAAAGCGGCCACAAATCGAACGAGCTCGCTGGTTGAGTTGCTCGCTGACAGGCTGTTTAACATCCGCGAAAGGCCCTACTGAATTGAGCCGACGAACCATAATCCTGACCGAAGGCCACAGCGACCCGCACACGGCGAAGACGGCATGCAGCGTTATTCGATATCGAAGCGAAGAAGTCGTGGCCGTCCTCGACAGCACCGAAAGCGGCAAACACACCGGTGAAGTGCTCGGCGTCGGCGAAACGCCAATCGTCTCCGCTCTCTCCGAAGCCAGCGACGCCAATACGTTGCTGATCGGTATCGCGCCCCCTGGCGGAAAGATCCCCGACGCGTGGCGAGCCATTGTCTTGGAAGCTATCTCGCGTGGCATGAATGTTGTTTCCGGATTGCACGATTTTCTGGCGGACGATGCGGAATTCGTGCGGGCCGCTGCGGAGGCCGGCGTGTCGCTTGTCGACGTCCGGCGAAACAACGAGAAGACGATTGCTCGCCGCGAGGGGTTAAGGGACGATTGTTTTCGCCTGCTCACCGTGGGCCACGATTGCTCAGTCGGCAAGATGGTTACTTCCATCGAGATTGCCGACGGTTTTCGGAGACGAGGCGTCAAAGCAAAGTTCGTCGCAACCGGTCAGACCGGGATCATGGTGGAAGGCGACGGGCTGCCAATCGACTGCATCACCGCCGATTTCATCAGTGGGGCAGCCGAGAAGCTGGTTCTCGAGCATCAACACCACGATCTCCTCTGCATCGAAGGCCAAGGCAGCCTCGTCCACCCATCCTATTCCGCGGTCACGCTCGGCCTGCTGCACGGGTGTTTTCCACACGCCATGGTGTTGTGCTACGAGGTGTTGCGCGATCGTGTGACCGGTATCCCCCACATGCCGATCCCTCCGCTGGCCAAAATTAAGCAGTTGAACGAAGTGATGGCCGGATTTGAACGTCCCTGCCCAACCGTCGCCATCTCGATGAATAGCCGTCGAGTCGACGTGGAGCAAGCCGAGGTTGAGCGGCGACGCGTCGCGGACGAGTTCGGCTTGCCGGTTTGCGATGTGTTTCGCGACGGACCCGAGACCCTAGTCGACGCGGTTGAATCATATCGAGATTCCAACGCATGGCGCGAGGCGAACGAATGAAACTCAAACTGCATCGATTCGATCTGCCGCTCAGACACACGTTTACGATTTCGCGCGAGTCCATTGACTCTCAGCCGACATTGATTGTTGAACTCCAGCATGAGGGGCTGCGAGGCTTTGGCGAGGCGACGAGCAATGCCTACTATGGCTTCACGCTTGAGTCGATGTCGGCTGCGCTCGACGCGGCGCGAGACCAAATTGAGGCGTGGGACGCATCCGACCCCTTGCCGTTCTGGGACTCCCTTCAGCCGGTCTTGTCGCAGAACTCGTTCGCCCTTTGCGCGCTCGACCAAGCCGCCCACGATCTGTGGGGCAAGACTCGCGGCAAGTCACTAATCGAACTGTGGGGGCTAAGCACCGACTCCATCCCGCGATCGAATTACACCATTGGCATTGACTCGCTTGACGTGATGGCAGAGAAGCTGAGGGAGTTTTCGGGGTGGCCGATCTACAAGATCAAACTTGGCGGGCGAGATGACCTGGGCGTCATTCGTCGCTTGAGGGAAGAGACCGACGCGACTTTTCGAGTCGACGCGAATTGCGGGTGGACGCCCGAGCAATGTTTGCAACTGGCTCCGCAACTTAAGGAACTGGGCGTTGAGTTTATCGAACAGCCACTGCCTGCTGAGCAGATGGACGCAATGCGAGAGCTATACGGGAAATCCGAACTTCCCTTGATCGCCGATGAGAGCTGCATTGTGGAGGGCGACGTTGAGCAATGCGTAGGCGCTTTCCACGGAGTCAACGTCAAGCTGGTGAAGTGCGGCGGCCTCACACCCGCGCGGCGGATGTTGCAGCACGCCAAACGCCTTGGCCTGCGAACCATGGTCGGCTGCATGACTGAGTCGACTGTGGGGATCTCGGCGATCGCGCAACTGCTGCCGATGCTGGACTACGTCGATATGGACGGCGCTGTCCTCTTAGACCAAGATATCGCCAGCGGTTCCCATCTGGAAAAGGGAGTCTGCGTCTTCTCCGACCAACCTGGAACCGGCGCCGAATTGCTGAGCTGAGCTGGCCGAATCTGCCAGCCTCGGATATGCAGCCTCGGATATGCAGCCTCGGATATGCAGCCTCGGATATGCAGCCTCGGATCTCAACCGTCAACGAAACTCAACGGCCAACGAAATTCAACGCTGAATCTCTTGTTCGTGATAGACATGAGGCGCGTTGATAACGGCTTCGTTGGTTTTTTGCTGAGGCGGCTTGGCCAGCTTGGTGGAGACAAGCGTTTCGAACACGCCTGACTGCACGACCAGTCCTTCGCTGTTGATGAGTTCCCGTTTCCAGGTCACACCGCCGCAACGTCGGCCGTTGGGTCGAGTGGCAAGGATTTCCGAGCGGACGTGGACGGTGTCGCCAATATGGGCGGGCCGCCGAAACTCCCAGTTTTGAATCGAAACGAAGGCGACCGTCGCGACGCTCGGGCTGTGACTTCCCAAGCCAGCGACGAAGGACAGCCCCAAGAGCCCATGGGCAATTGGCTTGCCAAACGGGGTCCCCGCGGCGTATTCCCGATCGACGTGCAGCGGATCATAGTCCCCCGTCAGCCCGGCGAAATTGACCACGTCCGTTTCGGTGATGGTCCGCCCCTGGCTCGTCCAGCGGTCACCAACACCCAAATCCTCAAAGAAAAGTCGAATACTCATCCTTGTTTCTTGCTCACTTTGTAGATGCGTCCAATTGCGGAGACAGAGGGAAGCTAACTCATCCACTCTGAGGCAGCTTTGCTAGCGCCCTTTCCTTGTTCACCGAAACTGAAACCACATTAGATTAAAGATCTATACATCCTTTTTAAGTCGATGTCGACCATCGAGCAAGCTTAACCGCTGCTCACGGGCAAATTTCTACGGACTTTACTCCAAGCCGTCTCGAGGTTGTACGGGCATCCGGCAATGAGGACAATACGATTTCACAACGAATCCAAACCGACACCTTTTGGCGAATCGATGGATAATCGGCTGAACAAACGTGGAATAGACGTATTTCTCGAACTGCTGGGCGAATTCGGCGTTCGTGTCATTTTCGGCAATCCGGGGACCACTGAGTTGCCGTTAAACGATGCTCTCGTGGGCGACTCCCGCCTGGAATACGTGTTGGGGCTGCACGAGGGTCCGGTGATGGCGATGGCGGACGGCTATGCAATGGCCTCACGCTCCATTGCTGTCGTAAACCTCCACGCGAGTTGCGGCCTCGGAAACGCCATGGGCCAGCTGTACAACGCCCACCGGGAGCACACGCCGCTGCTCGTTACGGCCGGGCAACAAGATAGGCGGTTGAGGCAAGAAGAACCGATTCTCGCCGGCGACTTGGTTGCCGTCACCTCGCCTTGGACGAAGTTCTCGGCGGAAGTGCAAAGGGTGGAAGATCTGCCGACGCTGCTGCGTCGAGCGGTGGCGACCGCCTTGACTCCGCCGACCGGCCCCGTGTTTCTGTCCTTGCCCGTCGATGTCCAATTGGCCGCTGCGGAGGAACTCGACATGCGGCCGATCCAACTGCATGACCACCAAACGCGTCCGCCCGCAAAGGCAATCGAACAAGCGCGGCGGGTCTTGATGGGCGCAACCAACCCAGTCATTCTCGCTGGCAGCCGCGTCTGTGACTGCGATGCGTTTGAGCCGCTCGCAGCGATCGCCGATTCGCTCGGCGCACCGGTCTACCAGGAATCGCTGGCGAACCATGGCCGGATGGGCTTTCCCGCAGACCATCCCCTTCGCGGCGAGGTGTTGCCGCTCTGGTCGCCCGATGTCTACGAGCGTTTGAAACCATTTGACGCGGCCTTGGTCGTTGGGATGGATTTGCTCCGACAGTATGTCCATCACGAGCCAGCTCAACCTATTCCAAAACACTTGACCATTGTCCACCTGGACGAAGACGCCTGGCAGCTTGGAAAGAACGTGGCGACCGCGGCGGCTGTCGTTGGCGATGTTCGCCAGTCGTTGCTCGAACTGCAGCGACTAGTCAACATCAAGGCCACGGATGACTTTCGCGATGCTGCGACACAACGCCGCGATCGTTGGAGCCAAGAACACCAGGCGGCCCGCCGAGAATTGCAGGCTGAGATTCAGATCGCGCGAGACGCTCGGCCCATGTCGGCTCTGGCCTTCATGTCGGCGATCGCCAACGTGCTGCCCGAAAACGCAGCCGTTATCGAAGAGGCGGTCACGACCACGAATGCGACGCTCGAGCGACTCGGCGCGATCAAGGAGCCGAGTGGTTTCTTCGCCCAACGGGGATGGACGTTGGGATGGGGAATCGGCTGCGCGATCGGAGTCAAACTGGCGTGGCCCGATCGTCCTGTGCTTGCCTTGATTGGTGATGGCGCCGCCATGTATGGCATTGCCGGCCTTTGGACCGCAGCCCGTCGAAAGTTGCCCGTCGTCTTCGTCATCTGTAACAACTCGAGCTATAGCATCCTCAAGACTGGAGCAAAATCGATGGGGCTCCCCGCCGCTCTAGATGGGCGATTCATCGGCATGGATATCCACGAGCCCTCAATCGACTTTGTTCTCCTCGCCCAATCGATGGGCGTGGCCGCCCACCGCGCTGAGACGGTCGAGGAAGTCGAACGACAAGTCCGCGCGGCGTTCGCCAGAAACGAACCGACTCTGATCGAGTCCCCAATCGCGCCGGCCGAGTGGGAAAACGGTTGAGACGAGTCGGATTGGGCGGTCATCTCGCCGTAAACAACTGAATTGTTCGGCGATTCCGAATGGGAAACAGCCTGACCATTTCATCTAGGCGCGTTCATCTAGGCGCTTTTATCTAGGCGCTAGGATGCGTCAAGACTCGCCGAATTCCCGCAGCCACTGCTGAACTTCTGCGGGGCTGAGCGGGGCCTGGGGTTTGGCGTCGTCAACGGTCGACTCACCCGATCGTTTCCGCTGTACTAGCTCCCGCATCCACTCATCGCTGTCGATCGGTTTTGCCCTTCGACGCCTCGCGGCGCGCTGGACTTGATGGTCGCTGGAGACCACCGTCAACTGCCGAGCTGACGAATGGTCGTCGATCAGCTCGGCTAACAGATCGTCCGCCGTGGCGTATCCCCGGGCGAAGCGAACAGAGATCCCCTCAAAATGGTATCGGTCCGGAACGCCGTGCGGCGAGTTGGCCGCGTCGAACACGATGACCGCCGAGCTTCGTTCCTTGTCCGTCAACGATTGGGCCAAGAACGCGAGTAGAGCGCCGCGAGCTCGTTCAAAAGTCGCGGGTCCGGCGCGGGAGGGCAACACGCCCGACGCGTGCAGCAGATTGTATCCATCGATAAGCAGCGGCATGCCGTGATTTTAGCAGCCCGTCGGACAACCGTCTGTCAGTCTCCTCTAAAGTTCGTTGCAATTCGCTGTATCCCTCTCGACTTGGCCATTCCCCCCACGTCGTTCAGCGCGAAAGATGGAATTGCAGTCCGAGCAAGATGACAAGTGGGTGTGGTGAAAAATGGCAGCCGAGAGAGCAACTAGCCAAAGGGAAATCAGCCGAACAAGATTACGGCAACTGAAACGCGTCGGTTTGGAATGGCTTCTTGGGCAAAGTCGAGACGACCTCCACAGCGACACCGGCATGCCGGGCGTTCACGGTTCAGATGGCTGTCTGTCGCTCGGGAGCGAGGCGACTGGTCTGGGCGACTTGTTGAGTCTTGACAGCAGTGGTTCGCTGCCGGAGTACTGGCGTCGTTTTCGCCTGCGAGGCGGCAGCCTGGATTGGGCGCCTGGTCCCTTGCGCGGGCGGTTGATCGCGTGGACGGTTTCTCCCACTGCTGATCGGCGGCAACGGGGCGTCATTGGCTCGAGGCTTGGACGGCGTCCAGACTTGGCGACTCATTTTTCAATTGGCCTTCGCGAATTCACTCGCCGCCTGGATCCTGTCTGCGACTGTGTGTTGCTCGCCAAGTCCTCCCCTCAATACCGGCTGGTCGCCCGTGCAATTCGCCGAGCTCAGATCCCATCGATCACTGTGGATGATTCGGCCGCCCGAAGCTGGAAGAAGTGGCTGGAGCTGTTATCCCGTTGCAATGATCAGTTCCTTGCGGCGGCGGTTATCTCGCCCCAGGTATGGACGGATCCAACCCAGGCACGGCTAGAACCAGCGGCATTGGCCGATCGGTTGATCGCGGCCGTTTCGGATTCGCTGTTCGCTCCACATGTTCGCGCTCGTGGCGTCACCACTCGCCTGTTGGAACAGAAATCGGCGAGCGGGGGAGCGAGCGACTGCTGGCTCGGTTCCGAATCGGACCGCGAGTGGTTTGTCGCCTCACTGCACGACGCGAGCGTCAACGTCCATCGGGTCACCGAAGAGCTTTGTTCGCGTTCAGGCCGTTGCCAGCCGGCGCGGCAGGCATCTGGCAGTCTGGGGGCGGGAAATCATCTTCGAGACATAGCTCGACTACTCGAACGACCCACGCTGGTCCACTGTACTCGCGCCGTGGCGGGGCCCTGGCCGCTGGAGTCCGATCGTCAGTTCCTCGACTCCATCTTGGCCACGTGCGAACCTCGCGACGCCTTGGCCTCACTCAAACGGATTCTCGACCGCCGGTTGCTCGCCCGTTCGAAGTCGGGCTTGCGAGGCGGGCATCGCGCCGTTTGTCTCTCAGCGGCGTCGCTCCGATGGATTCGCGATGCGCGCGTCTATCGGCCTCACCGAATGCGTTGGGATTTCGAACCGTATGGCCTTTGTTTCTCTCGGCGGGCATTGGGCGTTCTGGGCGCCAAGCCCGTCGTCTACGCTGAGGATGATCGCCATTGGCGACAGCTCTCGGAGGAGCAACGGTTCCTATTTCAATTGGCCACGTCAAACAACGGCGCCATTGATTGGCGAGCAGAGGAGGAATGGCGTCTGCCCGGCGATTTGTCACTCACTGATCTGGACCCAGGCGACTACTGCGCGTTCACAAAAGACGCCCAGGAAGCAGCCCGACTCGCGCCGACCTCGCCCTGCCCTGTCGTCCCGCTGTCGGTTCTCGTTGAGCATCCGGCGTTATCTCAAGTATTGAACGAATGAGCTCTCGCAGTTTCTTGAGCCTTGTGAACCCGTGTTTCTCTCTAGCCGGGCTTGGGGTGGTTCAACTTAGGCTCGGCCGGTTACAATCAGCGATCTAATATCAGCCTGTTTTTCGTGGCCGCTGGAGAAACGCCTGCAACCGCGACTCGGCGTCTTCGCCAGTCTCTTCTCGCAGAACGGTTACAGCAAATCACGGTTTGACCGTGGCGGCTTGCGAGAATGTGAATTCATCGTATTCGGAAGAGGAATCTGACCATGCAACGTCGAATTTTGGGACTCGTCATTGGGCTTGTGCTAACCGCCTATGGCTCCTGTGTGTTGGCTGGCCCGCCGCAACTGGTGACTGCGGTCGAAGGGATCGCGGAATTCAAGTTGGACAACGGGATGCGAGTCTTGCTTTTTCCGGATGCCTCCAAGCCGCAACTGACGGTCAACATGACCGTTTTCGTCGGCTCGCGCCATGAGGGCTATGGCGAAGCTGGCATGGCCCACTTGCTTGAGCACATGCTGTTCAAGGGCACCGAGGACCATCCAGAGGTCCCCAAAATCTTGAAGGATCACGGTGCTCAGTTCAATGGAACCACCTGGCTGGATCGAACGAACTACTTCGAGACGCTTCCAGCCAGTCCAGCCAACTTGGAATTTGCGATTCGGCTCGAAGCGGATCGGATGGTCAACAGTTTCGTCCGCAAGGAGGACCTTGTCTCGGAAATGACGGTCGTTCGCAACGAATTCGAGCGGGGAGAAAACTCGCCGACGCGCGTCCTTGGCCAGCGAATGATGGCGACGGCCTACGAGTGGCACAATTATGGCAAGACGACAATCGGAAATCGGGCGGACATCGAACGCGTGCCCATCGACAACTTGAAAGATTTCTATCGTCGTTATTATCAGCCGGACAATGCGATGGTGATCGTCTCCGGCCAGTTCAACCCTCAGAGAGCATTGGCCTACATCCAGAAGTATTTCGGATCGATTCCCAAGCCGACCCGAAAACTGAACCGCACATACACGGAAGAGCCGCCGCAGGATGGCGAACGACGCGTCAGTTTGCGACGAGTCGGCGACGTCTCCCTTGCAGGCGCCGTCTATCACATCCCAGCCGGCGCCCACCCGGACTACGTGCCGCTTGATGTTTTGGAGCGAATCCTCACCGCGTCGCCATCGGGCCGGCTTTACAAATCGTTAGTGAAGACGAAGAAGGCGGCTAGCGTTCGCGGCAGCGCGTTCGCCACTCACGACCCCAGCGTGATCCGCTTCATGGCCGAAGTCACTTCCGGCAATGACGCCGAGGAGGTGCTCGGTGATCTGGTAACTGAGATCGAGTCGATTGGCGACGACGGCGTCACAGCGGAGGAGGTTAAGCGGGCGGCCCAATACTGGCTCAAGAATTGGGAGTTGCAGATGGCGGACTCGGCCGACGTCGCTGTGCAATTGAGTGAATGGGCGGCTCAAGGCGATTGGCGGCTAATGTTCATTTACCGCGATCGGCTGGAGAAGGTGACGCCTGCTGATGTGCAACGCGTTGCGAAAAGTTACTTGCGGCAGAATAACCGCACCGTCGGTCTGTTCCTGCCAACCGACACGCCCTCGCGCGTCGCCGTGCCCGCAACGCCTGATCTGGAAGGGATGATTGGCGAGTACAAGGGGCGGAAGGCGCTTGCCCAAGGCGAAGCATTTGACGTTGCCCCCGAGAACATCGAGTCGCGCACGGATCGAGGTGCGCTGAGCAGCGGCATCAAAGTCGCGTTGTTGCCCAAGAAGACCCGCGGGGAAATGGTTCAAGTGCAGGTCACTTTGCGATATGGAAACGAAAAAGCACTGAAGGGACAGGCGGTCGCCAGCGAGGTTCTGCCTCAGCTCATGCTACGCGGGACGAAATCCCTGACCCGACAAGAGATCCAAGATCAGTTGGACGCCCACCACGCGCAACTCGGGGCGAGCGGCGGAGTCGGCACGGCGACTTTCTCGATTACCACCAAGCGAGATTCACTTCCCCATGTTCTGGAGATTCTAAGACAGGTCCTTCGCGAGCCCAAGCTGCCTGTCGATGAGCTTGGGTTGATCCAAAACCGCCGTGTGTCGAGACTCGAATCGCAGCGGACAGACCCAATCGCACTGGCTCAAAACGCCCTGGTGAGACAGACCAGTCCTTACGACCCAGATCACATTCGATACAACGCGACCATCGACGAAGAGATTCAACGTTGGCAGTCGGTCACTCGCGCCGACGTACTGAACGTATATCAGGATCTATTGAGTTCGGCGAATGGCGAGATCGTTATCGTCGGCGATTTCGATCCGACAGCCGCCAAAGCGAAATTCGACGAGATGCTGGCCGGCTGGGAGTCCAATGTCGAATATGCTCGTGTTCCGCGGGTAGCGGATGTCAAGCTTGACGGCGCCCGCCAGGCGATCGAAACGCCGGGCAAAGAGAACGCTGTCTACATCGCCAGCGACATCATCAAAATGCGCGACGATCACAAGGACTACGCTCCTTTGATGATTGGAAACTACATTCTCGGCAGCGGGGGCCTGTCATCGCGGCTAGGTGACCGAGTCCGGCAGAAGGATGGGCTTTCTTATTCAGTTGGCTCTATGTTGCGAGCCCAGTCGAAGGACAATCGCACGTCGCTGATGATCTTCGCGATCACGAATCCGCTCAATATGCCGAAAGTGGAGAAGGCGATCCGTGAAGAGTTGGACCGTTTTGTCAAAGACGGCGTCACGTCCGAAGAACTGGAAGCTGCGAAGAGAGGATTTATGCAGGGCCAAGTGGTTCGGCGTTCCGATGACAGCAACCTCGCCGGCGTGCTTGGCAGCACCCTGAACAACGATCGAACGATGGAGTACTACGCCGACCTGGAGAAGCAGATTGCGGGATTGACAGTGGATGTCGTCAACGAGGTGGTTCGCAAGTACGTCAAGCCGGATCGGATCACGGTTGTGGTCGCTGGCGATTTTTCCGGCAAGAAGCCGAAAGGCAGCGAATAGAACCACGCCTCTCCCGCTTGTGGGAGACGTCGCGCGGCGGAATGCGAGCGAATCGTCGCGTCGTCTGCTCTTGCGCCGTCTTATCATGCGCCGCGCCAGAAGGGCCTCACCCAGCCCTGGTTCTTTCCATGCGCTGTTTCTGCAGGTGGTATTTCAGACCAGTGGCGAAGAAACAAGCCGCAGAGACGGCGCCGAAAATGAGGTGGGCGATGTGTGGAAAGAGGGCCATGGCCCCGGTCGTTAGCAGCATCGCGCCGGCGTGAAAATAGAACTGGCCGGAGAGGATGCCGGCTTTCACGATGAAGACCATCATGCTGACCAAGCCGAGCACGGGCGAGAGTGTCAGAGGCGCCAGTTCGAGCCACCATTCCAAAGGGAATAGTAGAGCGATAGCGATCATACTGCCCGCCCAGACGTGGGCGATTTGGCGCTCCACGAAAGTCACCGGCCCGACGCGGCGCCGCAGGGCCCAGAACACCGCAGCCCAGGCCCATAGCGCCAAGATCCACAGTCCCGCATAGTACCAGCGGCCCCAGCGGTTCTCTACGCGGGACCAGAGTAACACGTTTGTGGCGAGGCAGACCACGAACAGCACAACGGCATGCCACATCCACAACAAGCCCCAGTTCTCCAGCACCGCGGCGTGATGCGTCTCTCGAAACAACCTCGCTATGATCTGTGAGAAACGCCCGCTGCCAGCTGCAATTGGTTCGTCGTTCAAGTAGGAATTGAGATCGTTTGCAAGATCACGCGCGGCTGCGTAACGCAGGTCGGGCGGCTTCTGCATGCAACGCAGCGCGATCAGTTCCAGCTCACGGTCGGCATTGGGATTCGACTGGCGAGGAAGTGGCGGGTCTTGCTCCAAGACCTGCATCACGGCGTCGACCGGCGACGTCGCAATAACCGCTGGTTGGCCCGAGAGCATTTGATAGAGGATGCAGCCGAGCGAGTAGATATCGCTCGGTGCTTCGATTGGTAAGCGACCCCCGCTCGCCTGCTCGGGAGACATGTAGGCCGGTGTCCCCAAAATGGCGCCTGTTCGCGTCAGGTTGGCGTCCGTTTCCCGTTTGGCAAGTCCAAAATCCGTGATGTGGGGCTGGCCGTCCGTGTCAATCAAGATGTTCGACGGCTTCAAGTCGCGATGCAAGACGCCCTGGTTATGGGCGAACTCAACGGCGATGGCGACTTGGGCAAGTAATCCCGCTGCCAGTCGGGGCGGAAGCGGACCTTTGGCCATCAGCTCCGCGAGCGTGTCGCCCTTGACGTACTTCATCGTCAAGTAGGCTCGATCACCGAGCGTTCCGACATGGTAAACGGGGACGATGTTGGGGTGATCGAGTTTGGCTGCCGCCTCTGCTTCCGCCTGAAACCGCAACCGCTCCGCATCCGTCGCCATTGCGCCTCGAATCATCATCTTGACGGCGACATCCCGGTCGAGACTCACTTGCTTGGCGCGAAACACGACTCCCATGCCGCCGCGGCCAATCTCTTCCCCGATTTCGTAGTCGTCAAACGCTGGCGGCGGGTGAAAATCATCGTTCTTCGCCTGGTCGTCCAGGGCCACGCAACTTAGGCCAGAGTCACCGGCTGCGTCGGCCACCATCATCGCGCCCCACAGTTCCCGAAGCGGACCGGCAAACTTGGGGTTGTCTTGACAGGCCTCATCGAGCGAGACAGCCCGGCCTTGTTGTGAGGCGTCCATCAGTTTGGCGACCAACAAGGCCAATGCCTGCTCATCCTCGTCGCCGGCAATTGTCGGTTGTGAGTCGTCCAATGTGTTGCTTCAGGCGCTGGTCGTATAGATGGAATGTATTATGTGGATTGCGTGTCCAAAATGGCGGGACAGGCCATTGTAGCACCCTTGCATTCCGGCGGGACGCGATCGAGAAGAAGCTGGGTGAGTTGGGTGAGTTCAACGAAATGGCTGTCGATCGCGAACTCCGAATGATTGAGCTCAAGCAGGAAATCAACGCTCTGAACGAGCAAAATGGCGGAACGCCCCAATACGACGTTGGCCAGCTTGATGGTGAATGCGACCCGGCCATCGCAGAATTCGGGAGTCAGCTGAATGCCTGAGCGAGCAGAGATTGGCTCTGATGAAATCCCCTCGTCCTGGCTCAAGCGATTGACCGTGGCGGGCATCGACCTGTGTGCGAAACACTTCATCGTCTTGTCGGCGATGGTCGTTGTCTGCTCGTTCATCCTTTTCGCCCGGACCGTTGAGGATTTTTCACAGTCGCTCGTTCGCAATGCGGTTCTTCGTGACGCTACAGCCTACTCCAAAACCCTGTCCGATTGGCGCTCATCGGAAGTAATCGCCGGCCTTCAACGCTTGGACGTCAAGGCGGCCCGCGATTATCGAGAGCATCCTGGCGAGATTCCTCTGCCAGCAACGCTCAGCCAGTTGGTTGGTGAACGATATGACGAGCAGTCAGCGCCTTACAAGACCCGCTGGTTCAGCGACCACCCGTTCCCTGGTCAAGAACACCACGAGCCAATGGACGCGTTTGAAAGGTTTGCCCTGATCGCGTTGAGGCAAAAACCAACCGAGCCCTTCCATCGGTTCGAGAACATTGACGGGCAAATGACCTTGCGCTTCGCCACGGCCGATCGACTCGAGGCCAGTTGCGTAGAACTCGCAAACAGCCACCCAAAGAGCTCTAAGAACGATTGGAAAGCCGGTGATGTTCGCGGCGTGTTGGCCATCCAAGTTCCTCTGGCCGCCGCGATTGCCCGCACGAACGCCGAAGCTCGCGGACCGTTCGCGTTGCTCGCAGTCATTGGCGGCGGATTGGCGTTGCTTCTCGGCCTCGCCCTATGTCGATTGCACCGTCAAGCAGGCCGTCTCGCAAAGGCGGACAAGCAAATCGCCGGCGATGCGATCCTCTTGGCGCGAGCCAAGGATGAGATCAACACGGCTCAGAGTGATCTTCAGGCAAGTGCCGTTGCCTTGCAGCGTTCGGGCAGAGCCGCCCTGAACTTGTCCCGCGACATGTGCTCAGCGAGAGACGCCGCAGAAGCGGCCGCCTACGCCAAGACTCAGTTTCTCGCCATCATGAGCCATGAGATTCGCACTCCGATGACGGCGATTCTCGGCTTCTCCGAAGCGCTCGACGAACTGGTCACCGACGATGAGTGTCGTGAGACGGTCGCCACCATCCGCCGCAATGGCGAACACTTGCTGTTTCTGATTAACGATATTCTCGACCTCTCCAAGATCGAAGCTGGCAAGTTCAGCGTCGAACATATTCGATGCTCGCCGCGGGATCTGTTGCTTGAGGTTCGCGACCTGATGCAAGTCCGCGCCGATCAGAAGGGCCTGCAATGGGAGGTTGAGAACAATGGTCCATTGCCCCAGTCCATTCGATCGGACCCAGCCCGCCTGAAGCAGATCCTCATCAATTTGGTCGGCAACGCGATCAAGTTCACAGAGAGCGGCTCTGTTCGCCTCGTTGCCGAGATGAAGTCGCATAGCGGCGAGGCGGCAATCGAGTTCCGCGTCATTGACACGGGGATTGGAATCACCAGCGAGCAATCGCGGCAATTGTTCCAGCCGTTCGTTCAGGCCGATAGCTCGATGGCCAGAAGGTACGGCGGCACTGGGCTTGGGCTGACCATCAGCAAGCGACTTGCGGAATTGCTCGGGGGAGCCATTGGAGTCCAAAGCTCGCCTGGAAGCGGAAGCCCTTTATTGCCCGAGTCGCCACGGGCCCGCTCGACAGTATCCCGTTGATCGAACAGATCGAATCTGGCGATAGCTCAGCAGAGAGGTTGATCCGGCGCGATGCCATGACCAGAGAGGATCAGCTCAAAGGCGTCAACGTTCTCGTCGTTGAGGATGGCGTCGACAATCAACGACTGGTTCGGTGGGTGCTGGCAAAGGCCGGCGCCAGCGTAGAAGTAGAGGGAAACGGCGAGCTCGGCGGCCGTTTGGCCCTTGCGGCCCAGGAACGCGGCGAGCCGTTTGACGTTATCTTGATGGACATGCAAATGCCGATCCTGGACGGATACGCTGCGACGAGACTGCTGCGAGGCGCGGGCTGCGAGAGCGCCATCATTGCGTTGACGGCGCATGCGATGGCCGAAGATCGACAGAAATGCCTCGACGCCGGTTGCGACGGCTTCGCAACGAAGCCGTTTCGACGCCACGAGCTCGTTCGAGTTGTCGCCGAGTTTGCCCGCGAATCGAGAGTCGAGACTGTCTAACTGTGCCTCGCTCTTCCAGTGACCCTGGGTCTTGTTCAGGCGTCGTTCAGCATTTCCTTGAGCCGGCGGAGGGCCCGAAGGTAGCGCATGCTCGCTGCTGGTTCGCTCAGTTCCAGCGATTGGGCCGTCTCCTGATTGGAGAGCTTCTCATAGTGCCGCATGACGATGATCTCGCAATCCTGCTCGCTCAGCATGGCCAGCGAAGCCTCGACTCGTCGAGCTAACTCTCGCTGAGTTGCTCGGGCCGCGGGCGTCAACTCAGGATCACAAATTTGGGCCGCCAGATCGTAAGTCGACTGATCTAAGCCAGCTGGGATCGCCATCGCCTGTTCGCGGTCCACACTTCGTTTGGCGGACACCCGATGCCGCCGATGGGCGTCGATGATGCGATCCCGGGCAATTTGCCGCAGCCAAACTCGAAACGAGAGGACCGGGTTTCGCATATAATCATCGAGACGTCGATTCGCCTCGATCAACACGTCCTGCACCACATCGCTCACATCGACTCGGCGCTGAATTTTCCGATCGAGGCGCATTTGGACAATGCGGCGGACCGTATCCCGATGCCGCTCCATCAAACGGTTCACGGCGTCGCTTTCCCCGTTTTGGGCGCCGTCCAGCAAGAGTTGGGTTTCATTTACTTCTGGCCACATGCAAACGATTATGCTCCAAGTGCTTACGTCAACGCAAGATCGGTGTTCGGGTGCCTTTTGGGCTGATTTCTGCTAAAAACTCGTCTACCGCCCGAATCCTCGCGACGCCGTGCGTCGTCTAATCCTTCGAAGGCGCCCCCTTTGTCTGATTTGGCTCGTAATGAAAGCAAACCTACCGATACGGCGGTTCACGCCGCCGTGACGGCTGATCCCGCGCACGGCGACGCGTTGGAGGCGATGTTTGCGCGCTACCAGGACGAACTGTTGGGGACGCTTTTTTACCTGGTGGGCAACATCGAGGATGCTCGAGACGCCCTGCAAGATTCATTCATCAAGTGCTGGCGCCACCGCCACAAACTGGACGAGGTGCGCAACCCGCGCGCGTGGATTTTCCGGATCGCCTTGAACACCGGGCGAGATCTACGGGCAACGGCCTGGAGACGAAAACGACAAAATATCTGCGACGAAGAATCGATCGAACAGTCGGGCCAACTACAGCCCGATGCGATCTTGGCCCGCAGTGAACAACTCAAACAGCTGCAAGCCGCGATTAGTCGGCTTCGCACCGAAGAACAAGAGGTCTTCTTGCTCCGACAAGACGGAGAACTGACCTACGAGGAGATTGCCGAGACACTGGAGATTCCCACCGGCACCGTGAAGACGCGGATGCGGTTGGCAGTCGCCCATTTGCGCAAACAACTACATGACTAACGACTTCCCTCGGACCAAACAGAAACACTACTGCCTCTCACACCGAAAACGACACTGCTTTCGTGCGAGCACGAGGCGATTGTGAACCGATTTGATTGTGAACCGATTTGATTGTGAACCGCCGGGCGATACCTCGCCTGTCTTCTCACAAGTTGCCATTGTGCACGTTGTTCGTGGGCGAGTTCGAGTTTTATTCCAACATTCAGTAGCGATAGCATGGACGACCAACTGCAGCAACAACTTTGGGATTACGTTTACGGCTTGCTGTCCGACCCCGAAACAGCTGATTTGGAGCGTCGCATCGGCTCCGAACCGGTGGTCGCCCGCGCCTATGCGGAAGTCCGCTTGGAAGTGGAATTGCTGGGCGAAGCGGCTCGCGTTGTTCAGCCGCTGATGACCTTCTCGCGGCCCGAGTCAGATTGCGAAGAGCTCTGCGAGCCAGTGTCAGCCTCGAAGCGGACCGCATCGACGGTGTCGCGAGAGAGACGCCCGAATCGTCGGCTTGCCAACTGGATTGTCGCTGTCGCCGCGAGTTTCGTCGTAGCCGTTTCGACTCTCGGCGGCCTGAAGAACAACGAACCCCAGACGATAGCGCACGCCACCTCGGCCACCGCCAGTAAGAAGCTCTTTACTGAGGTAACGACTCCGGGCCAGATGCAAATCGGGGCGGCTAACAGCGTCATGGTCCGCACGATCAGCGCCAAGACCAAACAGCCGTCGCCGTCACATTTCGTCTACCGCGTGCTCGATGATCAGCTGCAAACGAAATGGCAGAGCGAGAAGATGTTGACGACTCGCGATGGAGCCGTGCTGCGAACGCCGCCGCTTCCCAATGACGCCAAGTTCATCGAGGTCCGGGCTGAGGATGCCCCGACGCTGCGTGTTCCAGTTCGGGTCGAGACCGAAAAGTACGTCGCGCGCATTACCGCAGACAAACCGGTGTATCAGCCGGGCGAGCCTGTTCGTCTTCGGCTGCAGGCCTTGTCGCGTTTTCATCGCGAGGCCGGAAAGCAAATTACCGCCAAGGTGGCGTTGGTCGACGCCACGGGACAATCCCTGGCAGAATCGGAATTGTTGACCGGAGACAATGGCGTGGCGGTCACCGAGTTGACCGTGCCGCCCACGGCTGGGCGCTATCAGCTCAAAGTCAATAACTCCAAGGACCAATTCAAGGCGATCAGCGTTCCGCTCTTCGTTCGCCCCGACGCCAAGCGAGGCGAGTTCGCTTATGATTTGGAATTCGCGAGGGATAGCTACCGACCAGGCGAGAAGCTTGTCGCCGACATGCGCTTGACGCGGAATGGCAGACCCAACTTGGATGCGAAGGTTTCGGTAACAGCCGACATCGACGGCCAAGAACACCGCGTCGAGACCAATCGAGCAGCCAACGGCGAATTTCAGTTTCGCCTAGACCTTCCTCAGTTGATTGAGGACGAAGCTCGCTTGACGGTTCGAGTCGACGACCAGGGCCGAAAGGAAACATTGGTTGAGTCGATTCCGCTGCAACGATCCGAATTGGACTTGCTATTCCTCCCCGAGGGCGGCGAATTAGTTGCGGGCGTTCCCAATCGCGTGTTCTTTGTCGCTCGCGACCAGGCTGGACAGCCGATCCACGTCAAGGGTCGAATTGTTGACCAAGATGAAACCGTAATGGCCACGGCCGAAGTGAGTCGCGAAGGCCGTGGGTGGTTTGCCTTCACACCGAAGGGAAAACAAGAGTGCAAGTTCGTCCTCGATACGGTGGGGGGCGTCAGTGAGTACCCACTGCCTCGCCCAGTAAAAAATGGGGCGACATTCCTCGCGGACCCGGCCATCTTCGCGGCAGGCGAGGCTGTCCGCTTTCGGGTCGCGACAACGGAACCGGGAACCCAGTTCTTAGCCGTCGCCGAATGCCGAGGAGTTGCCGTCGGTCAGGCTCGCTGGCGATCGAGCAGCCAGCGAAACGGCGATGAGATCGCCATCGACTTGCCAGAGACAGTCGGCGGCGTCATTCGAGTAACTGCGTTAACGCTTGGCGACGATGGTTGGAGACCCGTGGCTGAGCGTCTTGTCTATCGCCGCGAAGGTCAGTCGTTACAGGTCGATGTTCTAGCTCAAGAGGATTCGGCGGCGGAGGGCTACTTTGCCGGTGAAGTACTAGTCCGCAATGAGCTGGGGCAACCCCAGGCAGCCACTTTGGGCGCCGTCGCCACGCCTGAATGGCTCAAGTCGAGGCAGCCTGTGGCGAATCCGGACATCCATGCCTACTTTTCGCTGGCCGGAGAATTGAGCAGTGCTGCCGATGTCGAAGATGTTAACTTCGCTCTCCAGCCAGACAACGAACTAGCCCAAGAGTACCTCGAACTCGTTCTCGGCACCGATGGCTGGCGAGTCATTGTTGAGAACAAGAGTTTAGAGGGTCTGGCGGCCAACCGGTCGGCCGAACTTGTGCCAGAGAAGTTTGCTTCGCCACGAACTTATGACAACCTACAGCAAGTCGTTGCTTCCGCTTCCGATCCAGATTCATTGGGTGTCGATGTCAGTAGTCTGCGCTACCCCGCCATTGGGCTCTGTTTGATCGGCCTGTTCGTCATCCTCTTGATGGGGCTCTTGCAGATAGCCGACGCGAAGGCCTGGACGCCCGCATTCACTGCCGCGTTGCTGATCATCACACTCAGCCTCAGCTCGCGACCCGATCAGATTGGAGGGAGAACGACCGCTCTTGCGCCAACTGTCGATTCAGCTGAGTTGAGCGACGATGACAGCCTTGATTCTGACCGTGAGATCGAAGCCTCAGTCGAGGAGACAGATAAGGTTCCTTCCGACGCCTTGCCCCTAGAAGCGGATTCGGTGTCGACAATGCCAGAGAAAGAAGTGTTTGAACGGTCGGTCAGCGAGGCTGAACTTGGCGCAGTCGGCGGGCGAAAACTGGCGAAGGAACAGAAGGCCGATGACCCGGGCCTGGAGGGCGCTGATGGACTCAGCGGTGGTGGACTCAGCGCTGGTGGACTCGGCGGTGGTGGTAATGGACTCGGCGCCAATGGACCCGGGGGCGGTGGATTCGGCGCTGCTAGACAGGGCGCTGCTGGACAGGGCGCTGCTAGACGGGGCGGTCGAGGACGCGACGGCGAAACGGCGAAACAGCCGGTTCCGAACAAAGTGTCGAGCTCGCCAGGCGGAAAAAAAGACGCCGCGCCAAGTACTCCCGATCGCCGGCGCCAATTCAATAATGAGGCAGTTGTGCCTCCATCTGCCGCCAAGCCATCAGGTCAGCGTGCAGACCCGGCTTCCAAAAAAACCTCAGCTGCCATCCGCCAAGAGAAGAAGAAAGTCATTGGAAAGCAACCAGAGAAAGGCTCGGCGGGAGGTCGCAGCGAAGCGCCCTTGGCGAAATTGGCTGAGGGTGAACCGAAGTCCGCTAACGAGCTCGCCGACGCGAAGACCCAGGTTGAGCGAGGGCTTAGCGCTGAAAAGCCCAGTGCTCCGCCAGCTCCAGCCAGAGCTCCGCCAGTTCCACCCAGACTTGCTCCGAAGCGTGAGGGGCGTCAGGCGAAAGACGCCGGGAAAAAGGCTGGTGGCGAGGATGCAAAGCGCAACGCATTGGCTCGAGTTCATAGCCCGGAGGGGAAGAATCAGCCTGCGACTGAGAGTCCGTCGGAGAGCAAGCTTAGCGCACTTCAATTGCGTGATTTCGACCGATCGCACTTTAGATCATCTTTCGGCCTAGATCTCGAGCAATCGGGATCGGCCGATGAAGAGAGACCGAGCGTAGCCAGCGAGTTCTCTCGGTTTGGGCTACGGAGAAAACAGACCATAGCGGTTGACCGTTCCAGTGCGGCTGGTTTTTTTTGGGCCCCAGTTATCGAGACGGACGCGAACGGCAATGCCACACTCAAGATCGCTCGACCGCCAGGTGCTCCCTCACAACGCCTGATCATCGACGCTGTCGGCCGGGGGCGACTGGGCCGAGCCGAGTTGATTATTGGCCGTCGCCAAGCGGCCGGCGTGATTGCGGATTTGACGGCGCCGGCTGCCGTGACCGCGGGCGATGAAATGCGCTTGCCGTTGGTCTTGAGCAACAACTCGGACGAAGCGGTCAATGTGGATGTCGAGCTCTTGTTGACGCCCGGCCTTGTCGCCGCGACCGACAAGACTCAGTTTTCCATTCAGCTGGCGCCGCGAACAGCCGCCTTTGAGCGTCAAGTTTTGATCCGTTCCGTCGGCGTTCCGCAAACCGGCCAGCAGTCGGCCCAACTGGCGTTCAATCTTCGCGCCAACGGCGACTCGCAGAGCATTCTGCGGACGATAAGAATCACTCCCCCTGGATATCCTGTTGACTCCAATTTCAACGGCGTAGTGGAAGACGAAACGAGTTGGCGCCTAAGCATACCGGACGGCGTGCCGACGGAACTGTCTTTCAAGGCGTTTCCCTCGGCCTTATCGGAATTGGTCGATGTGCTTCAGAGCAAGTCGGTGCAACCAGCAATGGACTTCGCTGTGGCGGATGCGGTGGGCGACCTGTCTTTGGATTATCTCGCCAGGAATCGTATTGCCAACCTAGACGTTACTCGGGCGGCCAAACGACTTCGCAAACGCCGGAGTTCATTGGCGTTTCTCAAACCTCAGTGGGGTCAGTCGCCTGTTGACCAGCGGCAAGGCGAAGGCCGCCGCCTCAAGAGCCAGTTGGCGAGGCCTGGCGGAGCGCTCGACGAATCATTCGAGCTAAAGGTCGACAATGAGAACGAGTTGCATGCTGCGCAGACCCGCTACCGACGGGAAGTGCTTGACGCCATCAACCGCGAGGCGGGTTCGGATGAGGATTCTCCACGAGATCTTTCGAGCGTAGTCGAGGCGGCCGTCGCCTTGGGAAGGTTGGGCGATTTTGGGGAGGACAATCGCAAGGCCATGATGTGGATCATGTCGCGTCGTCAAAGTGAGGGCGGTTTCGGCTCGTTGACGAATACACTCTTCGCGCTTCAGGCGATCACGCAGAATGAAAGCTTGCTCTACAAGACAACCGGCGACGTCGACCTCTCCGTCGAAGTCGAGGGAAAAACGGTGGCTCGCCAGCCAGTTGTGTCGACTGAGGTCGCGAGTTTCGACCACTTGGAAGAATTTGTTCGGCCCGGCGACAACACGCTCAAACTCAAAATCGGCAAAGGCAATCGAGCCCCGGTGATTGGCCGCTTGAGGACTTGGCGGGAGACGCCGCCAAAAACGGGCGCCTTGCAGATCGCCACGCAACTAGGCGAGCTGAAAACGAAACGCGGCGAGTCGGTTGAAATCCGCATCGCTGTGTCGAATGCCGGCGATATCGATTTGGATCACGTCTCGGCGGAGATTCCCTTGCCCGGCGGTCTTACAGTGCGGACCCAGCGGTTGGATGAATTGATGCAGCAACGTGAAATCGACGATTACCAGCTCGATGCCTCGCGAGTACGTTTCTCTTGGCGCAAGCTGGCTGCCGACAGTCAGAAGAAGATCGTGATCGATGCGAGAGTTGACGTACCCGGCCGCTACACCTCGACCCCCGCCTCGATCTACCGTCAGGATCATGCCAGTTCCCGCAGCTTTGCGCCGCCGATGAAGATCGAAATCGACTAACCCGACGTTTCGGTGACGGTGCAAGCAAGGCGTTTCGCCTTCGCATCCCGGCAAGATGCAGCGAATGGTGATGTTGGTCGAGGTGCCGCCTGGCCCCCTGGTGTTGTCGACGATCACGGCCGAAGCTTCGCGCGCCCCCTATTTCTTTTCTGACGGTGGCGTGGCCGACCTCGTACATTCGCTCCCGACCGTGCTATAGTCGTGTCCATAAACCGGTCTTGGCGTGTTGAAGGGCTGGCGTGAGGGATTGACTTTGGGTGATCGCACTTAAAGTGACGTTCAACGAATTGGCTTGGAGGCGAGCAGCAATGAGCAGGCGAACAACGACAACGGTTCTTTCTGCGGTGGCTTCCTTGATCGTCGCGTCATCCTCGCCCGCTCTGGCCGAGAAGCCGATGAACTTCGTGTTCTTGCTGGTCGATGATCTAGGCTACATGGACGTCGGTTGTAATAACCCCGATACGTTTTATGAGACGCCCAACATCGACCGGCTTGCTTCCAGCGGCATGCGTTTCACCGATGGCTACGCCGCCAACCCGGTCTGCAGTCCGACTCGGTTCAGCATCATGACCGGACGTTATCCCTCTCGAGTCGACGCGACAAACTTTTTCGCCGGAAAACGTTCTGGTCGATTTCTGCCAGCGGTGCTAAACGATCGCATGCCGCTCGAGGAAGTTACGATCGCCGAAGCTCTCAAGCCCAAGGGTTACGCCACCTTCTTCGCCGGCAAATGGCACCTCGGACCGAACGAACTGTTTTGGCCGCGAAAACAAGGTTTCGACGTCAATCGCGGAGGATTCTCTAAAGGCGGGCCGTATGGCGGCAAGAAGTACTTCTCGCCGTACGGCAATCCGCGACTGGAGGACGGCTCGGACGGTGAGCACTTGCCGGACCGACTGGCCAGCGAAACGAATAAGTTCATGGAGCAGAACAAAGACCGCCCCTTCCTGGCCTACCTCGCGTTCTACTCCGTGCACACGCCTTTGATGGGCCCCAAGCATCTTGTCGAAAAATACCGCCGCCGCGCTGAAGCATCGGGATTGGCGACGAAAGGAAGTTTTGCACCTGAGGAGCAGGCCTTGCCGACCAAGCAGCCTCGACGAGTACGAACGGTGCAGAGCCATGCGGTCTACGCGTCGATGGTCGAATCCATGGACCTTGCCGTCGGCAAAGTGCTGAAGAAGATTGATTCGCTCGGTATCGCCGATCGCACAGCTGTGTTTCTGACCAGTGACAATGGCGGGCTGAGCACCTCCGAGGGTTCTCCGACCTCAAACCTCCCGTTGCGAGGCGGGAAGGGATGGTTGTACGAAGGCGGAATACGCGAGGCCTTCTTGATCCGCTGGCCCGGCGTTACCACAGCTGGGTCTGTTTGCCGGACGCCGGTGATCAGCACGGATTTCTTTCCTACGATTCTCGAAATGGCCAAGGCGAAGTCGCCCTCCAAAATGCCCTGCGATGGTCTGAGCCTTGGGCCGTTGCTGCGGGGCGGAAAACAGCTTGAACGCGACGCGTTATTTTGGCACTACCCCCACTATTCCAATCAAGGCGGGTTCCCAGGCGGCGCGGTGCGGATGGGTGATTGGAAGCTTGTTGAACGGTTCGAGGACGGCCGCGTCCACTTGTACAACTTGCAGCAAGACCAAGGCGAGCGAAATGATGTTGCTCAGGATCACCCGGATCGCGTCAAGCAGATGCGCAGCCGGTTGCACGCCTGGTACAAGCAAGTCGACGCAAAGTTCCTTCGTCCCAAAGAGGATGGCCCCCCACCCTGGCGGCCCCTCTAACGCCCCTTCCAGCACTTTGTTCGTCGGACGTAATGGCCTGCTATGGATGACAAATTTCTTCAGCTGCTGCGCTGCCCGATCACAGGCGACGGTCTGCGGCTAGTCGATACCAACATGCTCGACCTTGCCATCAAGGCTCAGCAAATGGGGCAATTGTGCGACCGTCTAGGCCGGCGAGTCGATGCGTTCAGCGGCGGCCTGACCGACTTGAACGCGCGATGGTTCTACCCCACGCGAAGTTCCATTCCCAATTTGATTCCCGATCAGGCGATTGAAGTCTCGCAGATCTCGAACTCGCAAGCTAACTCATCTCAGGCAGAGTCGACATGACGATCTTCAAGAAGATTATCGACCGAGAAATCCCAGCGGAAATCGTCTACGAAGACGAACATTGCCTGGCGTTTTATGACATCAATGGCCAAGCTCCAACTCATGTGTTGGTGATCCCCAAGAAGGAAATTGCCAGCTTGGACGATTTGACCGCGGAGGATCAGTCGCTGGTCGGCCATATCCACCTGGTGATTCGGAATCTCGCCAAGCAACTCGGCCTTGAGAACGGCTATCGCGTCGTCGTGAATTGCAAACAGGACGGCGGTCAGACCGTCGATCATCTGCATTTCCATTTGCTCGGCGGCCGGTCTCTTTCCTGGCCGCCCGGTTAAGCGTGTCGGCCGCTCAGTCAGAGGGGCTCGACAAGAAATGCAAAACGCCGCGCGTGGGAGAGCCTTGTGCGCGGCGTTTTGCAGGCCAACTAGCCCGGGAGGGGCTGTGCTCAAAAGGGTGTCGTGGTCTCGGTGGTTGTGCCGTCGGCAGCTGCAGTTCCAACCCCGCTGGTGGACGGGAAGTTGGAACTGCTGGAGAGCCGCAGCTTGAACGTGTCGCAGTTCGCGACGGAATTGCCTAGGCGTTTGCGTTAGGCGTTTTTGAATTTGTCAGGCTCGCCGGCTTGGACCCGCGCGAGCGTCGGCGCGTCTTGCGTTCCGGCTTCGCCGTGCTCCACTCTTTGGTGAGGGTCTCGAACACCTCAGGCGATTCGTACCGCACAGCCTGTTTGTCTTCCGCTTCGGGGATCGGCCCAATTAATCCTCGAAACACTGGCAGACCGCGAAGCGAGAGGTCTGTGCTCGAATCCTCGACGCCGATTTGGGGGTGGAGTTCCGCAAGGGTGTCTTGATCTGAATACTCCTTGACTCGAATTGAGCCGTCGGCGCCGCGAGTGAGGATGCGATAGGTTTGTTTGGTCATGGGTTTCCTCGTCGATGCATGCGAGTTGGAGCGGGGTGGAGCGAATGCGTCGCAAGAGAAACATCGGAATCCAAGGGCCAAAAACCGAGCGAACTTGCGGCGCGGCCTACAGAGGAGAAAGGCGTGGTAACCCGCAAATCGTGTCGGAAAGCGATTTGTCGGCACGAGCGGCGACGGGCAGCCGGTCGTCAACGGATTCATCGCGACAACTAGACGCGAAGAAGCCCACCTAGCCCGATCGGTTCAGTTAGTTGGCTTGCGCCGCTGGCGCCCCTGACAACAGTTCTTCCGCAAACCGACACAAATCGACGTCAACCAGAATCCTGATATGGGCCCGTCTCGCGAGCGGACCGGCTGGCAGGCCGGGTAAGCAGGCCGGGTAAGCAGGCCGGTCGGCAGAAGGTCGAACAATCACGAACGCGGTTCGCTCTCCTCGAATTCATCGCGACTCGATTGATCGTAGGAGGGACGAAAGCCGAGACGAGCAGATCACGACAGGTCAGTGCGCCGTGCGATTCGCCGCGGTCATCGACGACAAACAAACGGGAATGGAGTCGGATCGAAATAGTGCCGCAGAACCGGCGCCCGCCGTCCTGAGAAGCGTGCTGAGAAACCCGCGGTGAGAAACTCGCGGTGAGAAACGCGGACGGCCGGCTCCCGTTCATAATCCGGCCAACCGTTCTGGTCCCCGGTCGAGCCCCCAATCCCGAGCCCCCTGGCAACCTCCTCGCTATTTGTTCCTGTTATCACAGTGGGCCAGAAAGCAACTCCCCGGCAAATTGCCTCAGACCCCGCTAGAGTCGCGGCAGGTGAGCCGCATTAATCCATCGCCGGGTGATGCCTGCCTTGCCGAAAACCGTGAAGCGGGTAGGATAGTCCATCTGCCGGAGGGTATCCGAATGGCTAGGAGGTTGATTCGAAATCAACTGCCCCTTCGGGGGTTGAGGGTTCGAGTCCCTTGCCCTCCGCTCCACTAACCCAAGCCCTCATAAGGGTTTGGTGTACTGGCCCACCGACTTTTGCGCCACACGATTTTCGCCAACCTGACCATCG
>CAZWOU010000022.1:0-43718 GCA_964635375.1 uncultured Pirellulaceae bacterium
GTCGCCCCTTCTCCATGAACTGCCGCCCTTGTTCGTGGTTGTTAATCTTGATGTTGATGCTGCGAACAATCGAGAGCAGATGCATTCGCTCAGCAACGTGAGGCAACAGTTCCGAAATGTGAATTCCAGGCACCGAAGTTGGGATGGCTTGAAACGGGCCGCCGTGGATTGTCCCGGGCTTCGGATCCCACGATTCCAATTGACTGACGCCGCCTTGTAAGAAGACTTGCAGAATTCGTTTCTGTTGATGCTTGAGGTGATCCGCCTGCGCGGGAGTTCCCAACACGCCCAGACCCACGGCGCCGGCCGCGGCGCCCGATAAGAATTGGCGTCGAGCCACCGCATGTTCGCTCGGGTCGCACCCGTGATTTCGTCGCATGTCATTCCCTTCAATCTTATTGGCCAGCCATTCGGACTGCTCAAAATCCGATCCGCGAACCGCAATCTCAGTGATTCAATCGAAACTCCGCCGACGAGAGCCCTGCCCAAACCAGCTGCCCAATCGCCGACTCAAGATTGTCGCTGTTGTCTTCCAAGAACCGACTTAACTGCTCCAACTCCTGAGCGGTTGGCGGGCGGGAGAAGACGGAGAAATAGAACTCGTCGATCAGCTGCTGCGTTTCTAGCGTCTTTAGCCTCGCCGTCAAACGATTGCCACTCGGCTGAAGCCAAGTTTGCAGAACCGCCGCATTGCGAACAAATAGCGCCTGGTCCGCGGAAGCATTGAACTGTGAGGTTTGCACGCCCACCACGCCGAACAGTTCGACGAACATATCGACGTTGCTCCGCAGCGCATCGTGCAGCGACTCCTCTTGCCAGAGCGGGTCGTCGACCTGCTTCGCGCCATTCTTCGCGTCAGCCTTGAGATGCTTGGCCTTGAGACTGTCGAGAGTCTGCGCACTAAGACCAGTCGCTTCCATCATCGACCAAGACAGTTGCTCCGGGGACAGAGGTTTAAGAATTGCAACATGGAAGCGATCTGTCGCGACATCTTCGCCCCCAGCTCGATACCCACTGCCTCGCTGATACGACTTGCTGAGAGCAATTTCTCGCAACAGGAACCGCATGTCGTAGTCATGCTCGAGCATCGCTTCGGCCAACAACTCGAGCAAGGCGGGATGGGATGGCGGGTTGCCGGCATGCCACATGTCGAGCGGTTCGACGATCCCCCGGCCCATCAACATGGCCCAAAGGCGATTCACGATGTTCATGCGGAAAGCGGTATTCGAAGAGTCGGTCATCGCCGTGGCTAATTGCAGGCGTCGGCTATACACGGGAATCGAGCGAGCTTTCTTCTCCGGCTTGACTTTATAGGGCTCTTTCGCGACAGGCGGATCTTCAATTGGAGGCAGCTCTAACAGGCGCGGAGCCGTCTCGCCTGATTCATCGGTAAACACCGAAGTAAAACTGACGGTTCCATCCGCCTTCTCGCCGATCGACGACTCTTTCGACTTGGGGTCGTTGAACAGGTAACTGCGGCTCAGGAACGCCGACAAGCCGTGGTAATGGAGCTGCAAGTAGTCGTCGACGGTTGGGTGGTCGTGGCACTGTGCACATTGCAAATCGCGGCCAAGGAAAATCCGTCCCAAATCTCGCGTCATCTCGTCAATCTTCATTTCCCGATCGAGCAGAAACTTGGCCGCGGCGCGAGTCTCCTTTTCAGCGCCGTCAGCCGTCAAGATTTCGCTTGCGAGTTGATCCCAGGGCTTGTTCTGCGAGAACGACTGCCTTAGGTAATCTCGCCAAGCCTTGGACTTGATGTGCTTGTCGCCCCGTCGTTCCATCAGCATCGTGTCGAACACATACTGCATGCGCCGCGCATGTTGAGGCGATTCGAGTATTCGATCCACCAACTCAACTCGTTTGTTCGGCGATTCGTTCGCCAAGAACTGCCGCGCCTGGTCGACGCTCGGAATAACGCCGGCGAGATCCAGGTAGACGCGCCGTGCAAATGCGGCGTCATCCGCGTCATGGGCGGCGATCGTATCAAAGTCCTTGTGCCCCGAACGGATTGCCGCGTCAATCCTCTCGCGCAAGGGAGGCTCCGCCATAGCGGGGCTCGCCGCGGCAATCACGACAACGAGGAATGCGAGGGACGTGTTGCAGGAATGGCGCAGTGACATAGGCGAGGCTGCTTCAGGCGGGGATGCTTGAGGGTGAGTTGCTGTCAATAGCTTATCTGAAAACAGAGAACAAAACCACGAAATTTGCGGGGCTCAATCAGAGGGTCTCGCAAGATGCCGCGACTACGCGAAGAAGAGCCGCAATCTCCGCCCGACTCAAGTCGTCGCGAATCCACTGCATGTCCATTTCATCCCTCGGTCCATTTCATCTCCGCCACGCTACTTTTCGACGACTTTGGACAGCTCCTCGAGCACAATTTGAAACGGAGTGTCGGCCATGACGCCGAACAGAGCATGGCGGCTGAGCTTGGCTCGAGTCGCTCGTGGCGATGTGATGCCGCAGAGGAAGCGAGCTCGAGATTCTTTGTGCGCAAAGACTTGCGGATGCTCCTCCACTAAGGCCTGCATCTGCGATGTGCATTCTGCAGACAATGCCGACTGAGGGCGCGGCGGGATGCTCAGAGGTCGATTCTCGGCTAGACACCAATTGCAATGGCCGCAGGCGGATTTAAGCTTCTGATCGAAGTACTCACAGAGGGCGGCGATTTGACACGCATCGAGCGAGACAAGGTCCAGTACTTGCCCCAGTCGCTCGACTTCACGAGCTTCGCGTCGCTTCACTCGATCGAACAGTTCCGTCGTCAGTTCATCGAGACTCTCCGGCGATCGCAGCACTTGATATCGACTCCGAACACCTGCGGTCGTCAACTCGATCATTTGCTTTTCATTCAGGTAGTCGAGCGCCCGGATGACACGATCGCGAGATGAATTGAGCGAGGCGGCGCATTGATCGACGTCGATGCTGAACCACTTCTTTGCTGGCTTCGCCTGCTTCAGCACTCCGCGCACGAACTCTCGCCTCGTTTCATCAAAGCTCTCGAGAATCTGCGAAGACGGCAGCAAAGGCGCGAACTTGTATTGGCTGTAGAACGGCGTGCCACCTTTCAGATAGCCATCCAGTTCGAGGTACGTCAACAGCGTGCGGACCACCAACTGGCGCGTGTCGTGCTTGAACGACAGATCGAACAGGCTGATATCGAAGTGTTCTCCGAGCGAGAAGACTTCGTTCAGCAAATTGCCCAAGTCGGCTCGAGCGGGCGTATCGCCAAAGGCGAAGTTTTCCAGATAGTTTAGGTCGGAGGAACAGACGAACATCTCGCAAGTGGAAGGCTCGCCGTCACGACCCGCGCGGCCAACCTCTTGGGCATAGCTCTCCAGCCCCTTCGGCAAATTGTAGTGATAGACGAAGCGAATGTCGGACTTATCGATCCCCATGCCGAACGCGATGGTGGCCACAACAACGCCCTTCGCCGAATCGTGAAACCAATCTTGGACCTCGCTCCGCCGCTCGGCGCCAAGACCGGCATGGTAGTACCGAGCGTCGAAGCCGAGGGACGACAAGATGCTCGCCACACGTTCAGCGGTCTTCTGTTGAGTGACATAGACCACGGTCGGTCCAGGCGGCCGAGACTTGAGCGTCTCCGCCAAGGCTTGGTCGCGCCCATCCGCGTCGACGATGCGCATCAGTTGTGTCAAGTTAGACCGGTAGAATCCAGTCCGGCAGACAGAGTCCAGGCCGATGCCGAGCCCCTCGCAAATGTCATCGGCAACCTTGCGAGTGGCTGTCGCAGTCAGGGCGAGAATCCGTTCGACTCGAAATTCGCGAGCATACTCGGCCAGCTTGAGATAGTCGGGACGGAAGTTGTGGCCCCATTCCGAAATGCAATGGGCTTCGTCAACCGCGAACAGGGAAATGGGGATCGACATCATCGCCTGCCGGAACCGCTCGTTGTTGAAACGTTCGGGGGCGACGTAGAGAAGCCGCAATTGGCCGCTGCGAACTTCGTCCATCACCGCCCGGTAACCGTCAGCCGTCAAGCTCGAATCCAAACGCCGGGCGTTGACGCCCCGCTGTTCGAGCGAGTCGATTTGGTCCTTCATCAGGGCTATCAGAGGCGAGACAACGAGCGTCAGACCATCGAGCATGAGCGCGGGAAGTTGATAGCAGAGCGACTTGCCGCCCCCTGTCGGAAATATGGCAACCGCCGATTCTGCCCCCATCAGTCGCTCGATGGTCTCTCGTTGCCCCGGAAGAAACTGGTCGAACCCAAAACTCTCCCGCAGCTTGTGCGAAATTGAATCACCCATGTAGAAACTCCTGGTCTGTTCCCATCCAGCAAACAAGCATAGCAAAGTGAGGCGACAACAGTCGGTCATGTCCCAGCAAGAAGTCGAGAACGTTGTTTGCCAAGAATGGACTCGGGCCAGAACCTCCAATTTGCCGCCCCAGTCAGTGCGGGTCTCTGCCGACCGTGATTCCTGGATTGGCGTTGGGCGATTCGACTCGCGCACGCTATGCTCCAGCGTTTGGGCCGATCGAAACCTGGAGAGAGACTGTCGCGAGATGAAGACAAAGAAAGAAATCGTGGGGAATTGGCTGCCCCGCTATACGGGCATGGCCCCGTCGGACTTCGGCAATTACATCCTGCTGACAAACTTCCTCAACTACGTCGAGTTGTTTGCGGAGAAATTCGGCGTGGAGGTGGTGGGTTCCGATCGGCCGATGCAAACGGCGACGGCGGATGATATCACCATCATGAACTTCGGCATGGGGAGCGCGATGGCGGCGACCGCGATGGACCTGCTTTCCGCGGTGGAGCCGAAAGCGGCGCTCTTTCTCGGCAAGTGCGGCGGTTTGAAGAAGAAGATCAACCCCGGCGACTTGATTCTGCCCATCGCGGCAATTCGCGGCGAGGGGACGAGCAACGACTATCTGCCTCCTGAGATTCCCGCCCTGCCTTCGTTCCGCCTGCAGATGGCCGTATCTCATATCATCAAGACGCGCGAGCTGGACTACTGGACCGGAACCATCTACACAACCAACCGCCGAGTTTGGGAGCACGACGAGGAGTTCAAGGAGTACTTGCGAAAGATCCGGGCGGCTGGAATCGACATGGAGACCGCGACGGTGTTCCTCGTCGGATTCGCTAACCAGATCCCCCACGGCGCCCTGCTATTGGTCTCCGACAGCCCCATGGTCCCGGAAGGGGTGAAGACAGAGGAGAGCGATAGCAAGGTCACCGCCTCGTTTGTGAGCCAGCATCTCGATATTGGAATTGATGCGATGAGGGAGTTGATCAACTCGGGCGAGTCCGTCAAACATCTCCGCTTCGAAAGGTAGCGGAATAACGTGGCGCTCAAACAACTCGGACGTATCGAGCCAGCCCCATTCGCCCTCAAGAAGAGTGGACCAAACAAGTCTCGCTGACATCTCTATGGCGTTTCCGACGCCAAACAAAGTCGCCCTTCCTCGAGCCGTGACAAAGCCGAAATCTGCGGTTGCCCAATGTCACCAAAATGATCAGACTAAGAGGTTCGTCGATAAACTGCTGATTCTACCAAGGCTGAGCGCCAGCGATGTCATTATCCCCACTGTGCAAGAGTCAATTTCGGCAGAACGATCGCTCACGAGGCGAACATGTCCGACACCTGGTGGAGATCCAGACCGTCACGGCCAACGAGGCGGTCGCATTGGTTGAGGGATCGCATTCCGAGGAGTATGTCGTTTCGATCGATTATTCGTTGCTTGCTGATGAGATGCTTGGCGCGAGCTGCGAATGCATGCGGTTTTTGGACGGTTATTTCTGCAAGCATATCTGGGCGTCGATTCGGGAACTCGACGACTCTGGTTATTCGCCGGCACTGTATGACGCCAAGAGACTGCTGCTGTTTGAGGCGGACACGTCGCCTGCAGACACGGCTCACAATCGCACTAACGCGCCGACGTCGAGCGATTTCGCCAACATGATCCAAGAACCCGTTGGCCCGCAAGAACCAAGGAGAAATCGCCGAACAAGCGGCCGTCGCGAGCCCCAATGGAAATCGACGCTGCAGCAAATCGCTTCGCGCAAAGCCAAGTCTCCGAACCCAACCGGGATCCCTCGAGAGACGTTTCAGGAAGAGCTAGTTGAGACGCAGTACTGGTTCGTGCTTTCGATTGCCGACGTCGCAACCGAGCGGGCTTTCCGCGTGGTGTTGATGGAGAGTAAGCGGAAGAAGAACCGCGACTGGAGCCGGCCCGTGGCCGCTGAGATCTCCCCTAAGAGTGTTGCCAAGACGGTCTCGCCGGAGGAACAAATCGTATTCTCCTTGCTCAAACCGATCCGCGAAGCGGGTAGATATGTAAGTTACTACCAAGAGGAGACGTTTCGATTTTTTGAGCCGGCGGAGGCGCTGCTCGACGAGTCGCTTGCCGCCTTGCACGCGACTGGCCGATTTGCCTGGAAATTGGGGCAAGCAAGGCATTTTGAAGATGCGAAACCGATTGACAGTATCGACTGCGGGCCTCAGTGGAACGTTGCACTGTGTGTGGCGGCGAGTCGAGATAGCCGCACTCAATTGACCGTGAAACTGGAACTGCGGCGAGACTCACAGACGATACCGATTTCCTCCGTGATGTGGGCCTCCGAATCGGGCTGTGCCTTGGTTCAAAAAAGCGATCGACCGACCGATGGAGCACCGCCGGAGGGCGGCACGAATGGATCGACGCTCGACCACCCAGCCGATGATGGAGCGGACATCGAAACCCAGATGATCAAGATTGTTCCGCAACAAGCGGCGACGATTCGCGCCTGGCAGAAGGCCGAAGAGATCAAGGTCCCGCGTCGAAGCGTGAAGACTCTGCTGGAGCAGCTTGCCCGCACTCACGGTGAGATTGACCTGGAAATTGAAGAGTCTATCGGCGTTTCGCAATCCCTGGGAACAGTTGAGGCCCGCTGTCTGTTGAAACAATCTGAACGTTGGCAGGCGAACTTCCAGGCTACGCTGCTGGCATCTTACGCGGACCGCGATTTCTCCTTCGATTCCGCAAGCATCTGGTGGTGGGACGCCAAAGCGAAAGTCGTCCGGCGAAGAGACCGCGAGGCAGAATCCCGATTTCTATCACAGCTCCCCACCGAAGAATTCGAGCTGGTTAGCAACAGTTGGGAGAGCGACTTGGGCGTATCGCGCAAAGCATTCATCCAGGTTGTCGAAAAGATGCAGGCAGCCGGTTGGAATGTGGTCGCTGACGGCGCCGCGCTCCGAGTCGCCACTGATTTCAATATCGAGGTAACCACTGGCATCGATTGGTTCGACGTCGATGCGGGTGTGGACTTCGATGGAGTTAACGCGTCGCTGCCGGAGCTGTTGTCAGCGATGCGCAGCGGCAAAAACATGATCTTGCTCGACGACGGCTCGTTCGGCATGTTGCCCGAGGCCTGGTTGAATCGTTTTGTCGGATTAGAGGCGAGCGGAGAAGTCGAAGGCAACGCGATTCGCTTCAACCGAACTCAAGCCTTGTTGCTCGACGCGATGTTGGCCGAACAGGGCGAAGTCAAGAGGGACCGTTCCTTCACTGACTTCTGCCAGAAGCTAAAGTCCTTTGAAGGCGTCTCGCCTTCGGACCCGCCCGTCACTTTTTCCGGGACGCTTCGCGAATATCAAAAGCTTGGCCTGGGCTGGTTCCGGTTTCTCGAGGAGTTTCGTTTCGGCGGCTGTCTGGCGGACGACATGGGCCTAGGCAAGACGATCCAAGTCTTAGCTTTGTTGGAGCAGCGACGCAAACAAAGAGTCAAACGGGGCGAGAAACGCAAACCATCGCTGGTCGTCGTACCCAAGAGTCTCGTCTTCAATTGGATCGACGAAGCGAGTCGGTTCACGCCGAAGCTCTCGTTGCTGAATTACACAGGCACGGATCGCGCCGATCGATTGGCGGACGCCGACGCGAAGAAGAGAAACAAGCCGCATCTGCTCGTGACCACCTATGGAACCATGCGCAACGACGTGGCCATGCTGCGGGAGCGCGAGTTTGATTACGTCATTCTCGATGAAGCCCAAGCGATCAAGAATCCCAAGAGCCTGTCCGCCAAAGCAGCGAGGTTGCTGAGAGGCGATCATCGATTGGCGATGACCGGCACGCCAGTCGAAAACCACTTGGGCGATCTCTGGTCACTGTTTGATTTCCTCAACCCCGGCATGCTTGGTCCCTGCGTCCGCGGAAAGCTCTCGCAGCAATCCGACGAAGAAGACCGGCGCCGGCTCGAGCAAGTGAGTGAGTCGCTCCGGCCGTTCATACTGCGACGGACAAAACAGCAAGTGCTACCCGAACTGCCGGACAAGGTCGAGCAGACTCTCTCCTGCGAAATGGGCGACGAGCAGCGGAGACTGTATGACCAGATTCGCGACCACTATCGCCTTCACCTTGCAAAGAAGGTCAAAGAAGTCGGACTCAAACGGTCCAAGTTTCACGTCTTGGAAGCGCTCTTGCGGCTCCGCCAAGCCGCCTGCGATCCACGATTGGTTAACCCGGAATGCGGAGTGACCGGAGCAAAGATCGAGAGCCTCTTGCAGCAACTTGAAGAGGTCATCACCGAGGGCCACAAGGTCCTTGTATTCTCCCAATTCACCTCACTGCTCGGATTGGTCCGAGACGAAGTGAAACTGCGGGGATGGGACCACGAATACCTGGACGGCAAGACGCGAAAACGAGCGGAGAAGGTCAAGCGTTTCCAAGAAGACCGGGACTGCCCATTGTTCTTGATCAGTCTCAAAGCGGGCGGCAACGGGCTCAACTTGACCGCCGCCGACTACGTGTTCGTCTTGGATCCTTGGTGGAACCCAGCGGTCGAAGCACAAGCGATTGACCGCGCCCACCGGATTGGGCAGACTCAATCTGTAATCGCCTACCGGATGATTTGCGTCAACTCGGTCGAAGAGAAGATCATCGACTTGCAAGAATCCAAACGCGATTTGGCCGATGCTATTGTTTCACAAGACAAGAGCCTCATCAGCGAGTTGACCTCTGATGACTTGACCCAACTGCTGGGCTAGGCGGAGCTTGCAATTGGCGAGTCGGGCGTGCAAATCACCTCCGCCCGCTTGGCGGCCCTGCGATGTCGACGTGAAGGCCAAATCTGTCCACTTGGGGCAAGAACTGATTCTGGGCATTCGTTCTGGTGTAGAATTTACGAGCGCCGCCTTACTGTGGCGCCATTGTTGTCTGCGCCCGCTGGCTGACACGAAACTGAAAGCGAGAGCAAACCGTTGAAACACATCATCATCACGGCCGTTGCGCTCGCACTGTCGGCGCAAGCAAACGCCCAAGAAAAACCTCGCCTGTATCGCGATGCGATTCGCATGAACGTACCGCTCGCCTCAGCCGATAAGTCGACCCGCTACGACTACGATATCGTCTACGTGCGAGCGCCTCGGCGGGGCGACAAGACGAATACGCGGTGGGCGGAAATCGTCAGTCCAACCCAGATGGAACCCGCATCGAACCTGATGCTACTGCACCCGGACGGAAGCGAAGAGATGCTGGTCGACGCGGGCCAAGGCGCCGTCGCCGACCCAATGGTGTCGTTCGACGGGCAATGGGTTTACTACTCGTTGCTGCCGACGTTGGAGACATCGTACCCAGGCCGCAATCCGGCTCAAGGCGCAGACATCTACAAGATCCATGTGGAAACGAAGAACATCGTTCGTTTGACCCACCAGGAGTTCACTCCCAACACCGGGGCCGCCAATTGGTCCAGTGATTTCAGAACGCGCGAAGACAACAAGACCAACGTCACTTATGGGGTGTTGAACATGGGACCGTGTCCGCTTCCCGGCGGACGCTTGATCTTCACCAGCAGTCGCGATGGCTTTCATCCTCCAAAACACAATTCGCCCACGATGCAGTTGTTTGTCATGGATGATGACGGGCGCAACGTCGAGTGCATTGGCCATTTGAATGTCGGCATGGCCTTGCACCCGGTCGTGCTGAAAGATGGTCGTGTCATGTTTAGCTCTCTCGAGTCGCAGGGACTGCGCAGCAGTTTGCTCTGGGGACTCTGGTCGATCAATCCAGACGGAACCAATTGGGGACCAATAATCAGCGCCTTCGACACGGGCGGGGCGCCGAACGCGTTCCACTTTCAGTCGCAACTCTCGGATGGTTCGATCATCGCCCAAGAGTATTACAATCAGAACAACAGTGGCTTCGGCGCCTATCTCAAGTTGCCGCCGTCCGTGCCCCAGGGCAGCTCGGCGTTTGGTCCCGGTTATCGCGGCGACCCCCGCAACCCGCCCTTGCGTTTCGGCCGACATTACAACGCCAAACCGCGACTCTACCGGTTGCCCTTCAGTCCCTATGGAGTCGAGTCGTTCACTCGATTCGCCAACAACGGCGAAGGCCAGGCAAACATCTCTGTCTTGGGCGACGAGAACTCACCCCGCGTGGGAAAATTCACCCATCCATCGGGTGCGCCGGACAATCATCTGCTGACAGTCTGGTCGCCAGGCCCGATCAACCACCAAAACGGCTTGAAATTGCCGACTCCCAACGCCGGCATCTATCTGATCACGGATGGCCAACCGATTGACGAGCCAGCCGAGATGCGGCTGATCAAGAACGACGCGAACTTCAACGAGCAATGGCCGCGGGCCCTTGTTCCCTACCAGCGGATCTTTGGAGTCGATGAACCAGATGAGCAACCAGCGTTAGCTAACGACGGAACTTTGTCGCCCCATCTTCCCGAAGGCACGCCTTTTGGGCTCGTGGGAACTTCCAGTTTCTACAAGCGTGAAAGCTATCCTGACGGCGGCGTGCCCGACGGAGGCGTGACCGCCACCTACGCCCGCGAACGAGACAACAACGGCTATCGCGGGCTCGACCCCTTCAACACTTCGCAGAACGGGGCGTCACTCAACTGGTTCAATCAAGGCGCCGACGCGGGAATCTACTCCAACGACGAGATTCACGCAGTGCGGATTCTCGTGCAGGAGCCGACCACGGACCGTCACTTAGGAGAAAAACGCAAACGTCGATTCTACAGCCACGCGATGGAGCGTCTCCGCATCCTCGGCGAGATCCCCTTGCGTAAATTCGACGGCGGCCGGCAGCCGAGCGACACCGACGGGAATCCCGACACCAGTTTTCTAGCCAAGATTCCAGCCGACATGGCCTTCACGTTTCAGACGCTCGACAAACACGGGATGGTGCTCAACATGGCCCAAACGTGGCACCAGGTGCGCCCTGGCGAGATCCGCACGAATTGCGGCGGCTGCCACGCCCACAGCCAGAAGCCGACGCGGTTCCGCGACACGCTCGCAGCAAACCCCGACTACGATGTATTCGACCTGACGACAGCCACGCCCTTGCTGACCGCCAAATCGGGTGACGAGTCGAATAAGAAATGGGACGCCAAAGACACCAGCGGTCTGCGGTACTCGGCCGGCATCGGCAACGTGGAATACCACCGCGATATCCGACCGATCTTCGAGCGAAGCTGCTCGGCTTGCCATACGAAGACCGCCGATAAATCGCCTGCAGAACTCATACTCGACGACGACGACGAGTTGCTGCAAGTTGGCTACTCAGGCAAAGTGCCGGGCACTTACTTCCGCCTGGCGGCCGATTCCAGCGCGAAGTATGGATACAAACCTGTGATTCACAACGGCCAGTGGCGACAGTCAAACGCCTCGCGTTACATTCGCAAGTTTCAATCGAGGCGAAGCCTGCTCGTCTGGAAAATCACCGGTCGGCGACTCGACGGCTGGACGAACGACGCGTTTCCCACCGCCCGCGTTCCCGGCGACCCCAACACTTTAGAACTGGCGGGCAAATCAATCGAAAACACCCAACGCAATCGCGATCGATCCGACCTCGACTATCGCGGAAGCATCATGCCGCCTGAGTCCGCCATCGCGGAGGGCAAAGTCAAGGCGTTAACCGACGAAGACCGAATGACGATCGTTCGCTGGATCGATCTCGGCTGCCCTGTCGATCTCGACTTTGACCCGAGCCGCGCGGACGACCGTGGGTTCGGTTGGATGTGCGATGACAAGAGACCCACGCTCACGCTCGCCCACCCGAGAGCAGGTCGAAACAAGACGTTTTCGCGCATCGTCATCGGGATGCACGACTACTACACCGGTCTCGACCTCGAGTCGCTTTCCGTGCGAGCTGACTTCGAAATCGATGGAGTCCCTACGGGCGGGAACCTGGCCACGCGATTCAAGCAGACCGATCCCGGCGTTTGGGAATGGAAGTTCACCCAGGCAGCGCCGAGTCGCGACAAGGCGAAATTGACGGTCTCTGTCCAAGACAAACAAGGCAACGTCGTCCGCATCGAGCGATCGTTTTCAATTCGCGCGAACTAGGACTTTTTGACTCGAATTAGGGCGTTCCGATGAGGCCGAGCACCGCTGCAGTCATCGAGAGCACCCCAGTCTTGATGGTGGGTTCGGGCGAAGGAAAGTACTTGTCGGTGTGGGTTTTAGTCAGCGGTCGTCCGCCAGCGCGAGATTCGGCCACTCGTTCAGGCGGCGCGGAGCCCAGGAAGAAGTAAAAGCCGGGAACGCCAGCGCGGATATATCGACTGAAGTCTTCGCCGCCAAGACTCATAGGACGCTCATGGACAAATTCCTTCCCAAGAACGTCGCGGAAGAGAGCGACCGTTTTGAGCGTCAAAGCTTGGTCGTTGAATAGGGCGGGCGTAAACTCATCGCGGAGCTTGACGATCGGTTTCGGAGCGCGAGCCGAGACCGCCGCCGCTTTCGCGATTCGATCGATCGCCTCCAACACCTGCTTGCGGACCTCGTCCGTCGTTGTGCGCACAGTGAGTTGCAGCTTGACTTCACCGGGAATGATGTTGTGTTTCGTTCCCCCGTGAATGGAGCCAACGGTGACCACGGCAGGATGGAGCGGGTCGACTTCACGGCTGACAATCGTCTGCAGATCGAGCACAATACGCGCGGCCAAAACGACTGGATCGACCGCCGTCTGAGGCGCAGCGCCATGTCCCCCTTTGCCGAGCACGGTAATGTCAACTGAATCGACGTTAGCTTGCATTTGGCCTGAGCGGAAATTGACGTGACCGTAGGCGTACCGTGAATCACAGTGGGTCGCAAAGCAATAATCCGGGCGAGGAAAGCGGTGAAACAACCCATCGGCAAGCATCATCTTCGAACCGGCTCCTATTTCCTCTGCCGGCTGGCCGATGAAGACTAGCGTACCGCGCCATTTCTCCTTCATCGCGCCGAGCACTCTGGCCGTCCCGACGAGACAAGTCATGTTAACGTCGTGTCCGCAGGCGTGCATCACTCCGACTTGGCGGCCAAACTTGTCGCGAGCCGTCACCTTGCTCGCGTACGGTAGGCCAGTCGTCTCGACAATCGGCAAACCGTCCATGTCGGCTCGCACCATAATCGTTGGGCCTTCTCCATTTCGAAAGACGGCTACCACGCCATGACCGCCAACGCCCTCGGTCACATCGAATCCCGCCCCTCGCAGTTCGCTGGCTAGTCGAATCGCAGTCTCCTTTTCTTCGAGCGATAGTTCCGGGTGGGAGTGAAGATGTTTGTACAACACATCCAACGACTCGTAGTTCTCCGCAATTCGTGCCTTGACGTTCTCCACCGTGGCGGGCGAAACCGTCTTACTCAAAGGGTCAGCTGCGCCGACAACCCCAAAGGAAGTTGCCAACATGGAAATCGTCCACAAGGCAAACAGAAACGAGAGTCGATCCTTGGGCATGGTCTCAGTCCCTATTACAGATTGATTTTGCACGATCGATCTACGCCGACAGGCAGAGAGCCGACGCAGAGAAAATATATCTCGGAGCCGCATTTCCAGGGGACCATTATACGCTCGTAATCGTGGTAGGATAGTTTGCTGAGCTAGTCCATCGGACGCCGCCCATTCACGTGGCCCGCCTCGGTCGTTTGACCGAAGCGCCTCAAGTGACGAAACCAAGGCCGGCCTCTGCCGAGACCACCATCGCGAGGGCGACGAAGCCAGCTGGCGGCGGTGCCGCGCTAGTGCATGACGAGAATAGAACTACGATCCGCGTAAGGAAGACAAGCATGACTACGACACCGCGACTACCTTCCGTTTTCTCTCTGGGGTTTGCCCTGCTGTTTTGCTGTGCAAACATTCTCGCTGACGATGCGAGCCTTCAAGATGCAGCTGGCAAGTGGCAAGGAGAGAAGCCCAACATCTTGTGGATCATGATTGAGGACTGGTCGGCCGACTTGTCGTGCTATGGCACGCCGCTCGTGAGCACGCCCAACATCGACAAATTCGCCGATCAGGGATTGCGTTTTGAGCGAGCTTACACGACCTCGCCCGTCTGCTCGACATCGCGATCGGCCATGATGACGGGATTCCACCAGAATTACATTGGCGCCCACCAGCATTGCACCAGAAATAAGAAGCCTCTGCCCTATGGAATCAAACCTATCCCCCACCTGCTGAAGGAGGCCGGCTACTTCACCGCGACGATGATGGGAGCAAAGACGGATTGCAATTTCACTTCGTCCGAAAAGCTGTTCATGGGAAGAAGCTGGCGAGAGAGAAAAGCGGGGCAACCGTTCTATGTCCAAGCCACGCTTGCCGGCACCCACAGAAGTTTTGTGCGAGATCCGACACGTCCCATTGACGCCGACAAAGTCAAGGTTCCGCCCTACTATCCCGACCTCCCGCTCGTGCGCCGAGATTGGGCAAACGGCTTGGAGACGGTGCAAGTTGTGGATCGCCAAGTCGGCCAGTTGCTCAAACAACTCGAGGACGACGGGTTAGCCGATAACACGATTGTCTTTTTCATCGGCGATCACGGACGCTGCCACATTCGTGGCAAACAGTTTCTCTATGAAGGCGGCGTTCGCATTCCCATGATCGTGCGCTGGCCGAAGCACATCAAGCCCGGATCGGCTTCCAATGAGCTCGTCTCCTCGCTCGACATCAGCCAAACGATCGTGAAGCTCGCCGCCGCAAGATCAAAACAAGAACTGCATGGAAAATACTTATTTGGCCCCGATCTGCCGAAGCGAGAGTACGTTCACTTCAATCGCGACAAGATGGACGACACCCACGACTCCATGCGAGCCGTTCGCAGCGATCGATACAAGCTGATTCACAACCTTATGCCGGAACGCGCCTACTGTCAGTTGAACGAGTACAAGGAGCGGCAATATCCGATTCTGGCGTTAATGAATGTCTTGAACGCGCAAGGTAAACTCAACCCCGTTCAAGCTCGATTCATGGCGGCCAGCAAGCCGGAATTCGAACTCTACGATCTCCAAGAAGATCCGCACGAGATTAACAACCTCGCCGACGACGACGCCCATGCGGACACCAAGGCAAAACTTCTGGCCGAGATTAATCGCTGGCGGAAGGCGATTCGGGACGTCGGCGTAACCGATGAGTTTCGCAAAGGCGGCTGGTCTTCCGAGTACCCCACCAAATCGCTGGAAGAGTGGCAGGCCAGACTGAAGCAATGGGAGCAAGCGCTGCTGGTCGAAGGCAAGGCCAGTCTCGGAGGTCGCAAGAGGAAGGCCAAGAGAAAAAAATAACGCGATTTCGGAAGCACAACTCAAAGAATGCTGCCTCAATACAAACAAGACGTTGGGACTTCGAATGAACAACTCGATCCGCCACACGACACAAAAGGGAATGCCCATGAGATACCTTCTTGGCGTGATTGCGTTTTGTTTCCTCCCCGCAATCGCAGCGAAGGGGGACGAACCTCCCAAACCTGTACTCGTCGAGGTGAATCGCATCTGGGACAAAGCGCGGCACAGCGCGTTTACCGATCTGCTCCACTTAAAAGACCGCTGGTATTGCGTCTTCCGAGAGGGCGCCGGCCACGTCTCACCCGATGGTTCGCTGCGGCTGATCACGTCCGTGGATGGGAAGAACTGGAAATCAGCCGGGCTGATCAAGTCGGCGAACTCCGACCTGCGCGATGCCAAAATCAGCATCACACCAGACGGACAACTGATGCTCGCTGGCGCCGAGGCGGTGACCAAGCCGGTTACCCACAAGCACCAATCGCTTGTCTGGTTTTCGCGGGATGGCCAAAACTGGAGCCAAAGGCATGAAGTGGGCGACCGCGACAACTGGCTTTGGCGGATTTCGTGGCACAAGGACAAGGCGTATGGATTCGGTTATGGCTGCCGGAATGACAATCGCGGATTGCGTCTCTTTAGCAGTTCCGATGGGGCAAAGTTCGATACGCTGATCGAAAAGGTCAACGTCGAAGGGACCTATCCAAACGAAACATCGATGGTGTTTCTCGCCGACGACACCTGCTACTGCCTCTTGCGGCAAGATGGAAAACCAAAGTCAGGATATATCGGCAAATCGCAACCGCCGTACACCAAGTGGACGTGGAAAAATCTTGGTGTTCGCATCGGCGGCCCGCACATGATCCAGTTGCCCGATGGCCGATTTGTTGCTGTTGTGCGGCTGTATGACGGCAAGACTCGAACCTCGCTCTGCTGGCTCGACCCAGAGAAAGGAACACTGACGGAGGCGCTCAAGCTCCCCTCAGGCGGTGACACGAGCTACGCCGGATTGGCCTGGCATGACGACCTGCTTTGGATCAGCTACTACTCGTCCCATGAGGGCAAAACCGCGATCTATCTGGCGAAAGTCAAGTTCAACACGGACAAGAGCGCGGCAAATGATTAGCACGGACGACGCCCGCTTGGATCCTCTTGTGTTTCGTGTTCCCAGGCTTGATGATGTTTTCATGTTCGAGCACGAGCACAATGCCTGTCGCACAGCCCGATGAACGGAGGAGTATTCAACCTTGACTCCCGAACAAAACTTGGATCGCTTGGGCATCACCTTGCCCGAGGCCCCGCCGCCGGTGGCCGCGTACCTGCCCTGGATTCAAACCGGACAGCTTGTCATCACATCCGGGCAATTGCCTTGGCGTGACGGCGAAATCGCCTATGCCGGAAAGCTTGGTGCGGATCTGACAGACGAAGAAGGCTATCAAGCAGCGCGGCAGTGCGCGATCAACGCGATCGCCCAGCTAAAGGACGCGGTCGGCGAACTCTCCCGCGTCGAGCGAATCGTTCGCCTGGAGGGCTACGTACATGCGGCGCCCGGCTACCGCGGCCATCCGCTCGCACTCAATGGAGCTTCTGAACTGCTCAACGAAGTCTTTGGCGAGCGAGGAATGCACACGCGACTGGCCCTCGGCATCAACGAGATGCCACTCGACGCTGCGGTTCAACTCTGCTTGTGGGCGGAAGTTTCGCCGGCCTAAGCCCCAAAACCAAACTCACTGCGACACTGGCCAACGACCAGCACGTTATGCTCAATTGCGGCAAGTCAAGAATCTCGGCTTGTGAAAGGACCGTTCAAATGAAAACGCAGCGCCTGGTAGTCACGTACACCCTGAATCTCAATTGGCTGATCATGCTGTCGCTCGCCACACTCGGCGCGATCGAGACAGCGGCTGGCGCTGACCCGAAACCGGTTGTCACCGTTAATCGCAAGGACAACGGCTATCGTGGCATCTGGTACATGAACCAACCCTCCGGCGACGAGTACGTCTACAAGTATAGTGGCGGGCTGGGAACTTACTGCGCGAAGCACCGGCCGTTCGCGGTCTACCGAGCGGAAGCGGAGAAGACGTTTTTCTGTTACGGCGGAACGACCACCGGCAGCAACACTCGCTTAATCCATATGGTGTCCTATTTCGACCACCGCACTGGCAAGGTTCCGCGGCCCACGATTCTGCTCGACAAAAAGACGGGCGACGCCCATGACAATCCAGTGATCTCTGTCGACGCCGGCGGATACATCTGGATATTCTCGACGTCCCATGGCCGTTCGCGTCCGTCCTACATTCATCGCAGCCGCACGCCGTACTCGATCGACGCGTTTGACCTCGTGCCAGCCACGCGACGCGAGGGGGAAGGCCGCGTTCCGCTCACGAACTTCTCCTACATGCAGGCATGGCATGTCCCTGACCAGGGCTTTGTCTGTTTCTTCACTCGCTACAACGACCCGGCGGCTCGGACGTTGATGTTCATGACCAGCCGGGATGG
This sequence comes from uncultured Pirellulaceae bacterium, assembly GCA_964635375.1. Taxonomy (GTDB): domain Bacteria; phylum Planctomycetota; class Planctomycetia; order Pirellulales; family Pirellulaceae; genus CAZMNY01. The sequence goes on from CAZWOU010000022.1 coordinate 17,994, forward strand.
AGTGAGTTGGGACCAATGGCAGCGATTGGCCGCCATTGATCGCGGGCATTACCAGATCAGCGAGGTTGGGCGGTCGCGCGCTGGCACGGCATTCAACTATCACCCGCAGGCGACCGGACTCAACTGGCGCACGAACCTCTACTATATGGAGACTCGTGATTTCGGCCGCACCTGGCGGGCTGCTGACGGAGCGCCGCTCAAACTGCCTCTCACTGACCCTGCAAACCCTGCCCTCGTCCGTGAATATGCTGATGCAAAGCGCAACGTCTACTTGAAGGACATCGCTTACGACGCCGATGATCGGCCAGTCATCCTGTATTTGACGAGCGGCGGTTATGAATCGGGCCCGAAGAACGACCCGCGGACCTGGACCACAGCGCGTTGGACCGGCAAGAGCTGGGATATCCGGCCCGCGTTTCAGTCCGACAACAACTATGACACGGGTTCACTTTGGATCAAACCCGACGGTTCGTGGCGAGTCATCGCGCCGAGCGAAACGGGCCCGCAACCGTACAACCCGGGCGGCGAAGCGGCCTTGTGGCTCAGCGAAGACCAGGGCGAGACGTGGCGACGGCGCAAACAACTCACGACTGGCAGCCCGCGGAACCACACCTACATACGGCGGCCGGTCAACGCCCATCCCGATTTCTACGCGGTGTGGGCTGACGGGCATGCCCGCAAGCCGTCCCACTCGCAACTCTACTTCTGCGATCGTGATGGGAACGTGCGACTCCTCCCGCCCGAAATGAAGTCCGATCACGAGACGCCGCAACTGCTTAAGGCGCCTTAGTTCGACGCAATCGAATCATCACGAAACAACACAATCGGCGGTCGCCCGATGTGACGCGACGAAGCCCAAAAGAAGGCAATCCATGCAGACCTCGACAAAGTGCCGGCTCATAACATCATTAACTGCTCTCGTTCTGGTATTCGCAACTGGGCCAGTTCGAGCAGCCGACTCCGCCCCGCCCAACATCATCCTGATCCTCGCCGATGACATGGGACTCGACTCGGTTTCGGCGATGAACGACAAGATGGGCCTCAAGACAGCAGCCATCGACCAACTGGCTCGCGAAGGAATGTCCTTCACCGACGCCCACTCGACATCCGCTGTTTGCACTCCCACGCGCTACGGCCTCCTGACAGGCCGCTACAACTGGCGGTCTCGCCTGAAACGAGGGATCGTGGGCCAATGGGAGCGGCCCTTGATCATGGATCAGCGACTCACGCTGCCGGAAATGCTGAGAGACAGCGGCTATGACACGGCCTGTATCGGCAAGTGGCACTTGGGATGGCATTGGCCTAAGCGAGGCGGAGGCAGGACAGCGAAGCTCAAGGAAATCGACTTTTCGGCGCCAGTAAAGGGCGGGCCGAACGACCACGGGTTCGACTACTACTTCGGCGATGACGTCCCCAACTGGCCGCCCTACGTCTGGCGAGAGAACGAACGTTTGCTGGGCAAGATCACGACGACCATGAAGGCAGGCGCGATGGTTGGCGTGTCTGCGGGACCGGCCGTCGCCGATTGGGATTTTCGGGCCGTTCTTTCAGAATACGCCAAGCGGTGTTCGCAATACGTTCGCGATCGAGCCAAACAGAAGCGACCGTATTTCCTCTACATCCCGATGCCCTCGCCCCACACGCCCATCGCGCCTCATTCTGAGTTTCGCGGGAAGACAAAAGTCAGCGAGTATGCAGATTTTGTCATCCAGTCCGACTGGGCAGTCGGCGAAGTATTGCGAGCCCTGAAAGAAACAGGCCAAGCCGACAATACGCTGGTTATTTTCACCTGCGACAACGGAACATCACCCAAGGCGGATTTCGCCCAACTCGATGCGGGAGGCGTTCACCTCAACGAACATTGGCGAGGCTGGAAGGCCGATGCGTACGAAGGTGGGCATCGCGTGCCGTTTATTGTCCGCTGGCCGGGCCAGATTGAGCCGGGCGTCAAGAGCGACCAGACAATCACGTTGGCTGATGTTATGGCAACCTGCGCCGATGTGGTCGGTCGCAAATTGCCGGCGGACGCGGGCGAAGACAGCGTTAACTTGCTGCCTACCCTACGCGGCGAAGCCGTCCGCAAACCGCTTCATGACGCCGTTGTCCATCACTCAGTCTCAGGGCATTTTGCAATCCGCAAGGGGAGTTGGAAGCTGCTTCTCTGTCGCGGATCCGGCGGCTGGAGTCCGCCTCGCGAGGCCGTGGCCGCCAGGCAGAACCTCCCTCGCGTTCAACTATTCAACTTGCAAGATGACCCGAAGGAGACGCGCAACCTCCAGGCCGATCACCCCGAGTTGGTGAAGGAGTTGACGGCCGACCTGCGGCGCATTGTTGAACGAGGACGTTCAACGCCCGGTCCGAAACAACCCAATCATGCCAGCGCCGCCTGGTGGCCTGGCCTGCCGTGGCCAAAACCGTAACCAGCATGCGATCTCGGGAGCACTCGATGAGATCATTAAGCCTCTTCGCCGCCACAGTCTGCCTGGCCTTCTTTGCCGGCACTCTGGCGACGGCAAGCGAATCGAAATCGCCGCTGCAGGATTGGTTCCCTACCGCTCCGCCGTTGGCCGAGCCGACAGGACAGGTCATTGAGGTGGCCAGCGTTGACGAGTTGTTTCGAGCCTCTACGAATGTGCGGCCAGGCGGGACCATTCTCATGGCGGATGGCCATTACATGATGCCGCGGTATTTCGAGTTGCGAACGGACAACGTGACGCTTCGTAGCAAATCGGGCCAGCGAGAGAAAGTGGTGATTGACGGCGCCGACAGTCGGCATGGCGAACTCGTCGGCATCACTGCCGCGTCTGACGTCACGATCGCGGACCTGACGATCCAAAACATCAAATGGAATGGATTCAAGATCAACTCGAACAGGGGTGTTCAGCGTTTCAGAATCTACAATTGTGTAATCCACAATGTCTGGCAGCGAGGAATAAAGGCTGTTGCCGTGCCGAAGGAGGGTCGCGAAGCGATGCGCCCGAAAGGCTGCCGCGTGCAGTACTGCCTGTTCTATAACGATCGCCCGAAACAGTTTTCTGACGACGAGACGGACACAACTGCCACGTTCGACGGCAATTACATCGGCGGAATAGACGCGATGTACGCTACAGGCTGGACCATTAGCGATAACGTGTTCGTCGGCATTCAAGGTCGAACAAAATCGGCTCGAGGCGCCATCTTCATCTGGGTCGACTCCCGCGACTGCACCATCGAGCGAAACATCATTATCGACTGCGACACAGGCATCTGCCTGGGCAATTCGCATCGAGCCAAGGGGACCGAGGTCCACTGCACGCGCTGCGTGGTCCGTAACAACTTCCTGACTCGCACGCCGGAGAACGGCATCCTCGCCGATTACACTCGAGATTGCACGATCGTCCACAACTCAATCCACGATCCGAACAGTCGACTGAAACGACTCATCCGTCTCGTCCATAGCAACGGCGGTTTGCGAGTGGCCAACAACTTGCTCAGTGGCCCGCCAATGCGGCGGGCGAGCGCGACCGGCGCCATCAGCTTCAAAAGCAATGTGACGCGAGTGATGACTGACGCGTTCGCGGACGTTCGCAAGGGCGACCTTCACCTGAACAAAGCTGTCTTGGACGTCGTCGATGCTGCGGATGCGGCCCATAGCGTGGCCGACGACATCGATAGACAAACTCGCCGCAATCGAGCGGATGTTGGCGCGGACGAGTTGGGCAAGGCAAACTAAGCGACTGTTTTTGAAGTTCGCTCCGCTGGTCGAGGCTTCGTAACGGACGACAGTCTGGCGACCATAACGTGAAAGGGACTCTGCAAAAAAGGAGAGAGACTTGTTCAGACGACCTCGCCTGATACAACTCGAACTGATCGGCTGGTGCATCGTCGCAATCGTCGTGGGCAAATCTTCCTACGGCGATCACAGCGATTGGGCCGAGGGTTCAGCGGAAAGGAGCACCGGCGCGTCGCGAGACTACTACAATAGCGCTGGCGCGTTGAAATGGAACCACTTCATGGGGGACTGGCGCGACGCGAGCGGCGCGGCCCAGGGGCCCAAACCCTTCGCCACGGCCAGCGTCATCAGCGAGGGCCAGAAGACGAAGCCAATTGAATGGGACGCGACACGGATCGTCCAGCAATGGCGACAAGGCAAGTCGCGCAATCAAGGATTCTTTCTGCGGCAGATCACGGGCAACGGTGCCTTCGTGTTTCACAGTCGCGAGCATTCCGCCGATTCGCAATCTCCCCAACTGATCGTCGTAACCGACGGGGGGTCGCAAACACTGTACGCCAACGCCGACACGTATTTGGAACCGTCCACCTACCGCTCGCTAGGCCACATTGATCACCTGAAGATCAGCTCGAAACAAAATGCCCTGCTCAGGTTCAGCCTGAATGAACTCAACCGAGACACGCGCATCCGCAAAGCGACGCTGCGTCTGGTAACGTTTCGGCAATATGGCCAGCAGGCGGACATCGGTCTTTTTCGCTGCTCGCAGGGACACAACCTGCCGCCATCCGACCCCGTCCTCGGCTTGGCCTCGCGTTATCCTGGCGACGACGGCGTGGGCGAGGACAAGGACGTGCTGTTCGCCGCGCAGTTTGAATCGAATAGATGGCATGAGAGTTGGACGCGGGCCGGCGAGATGCAGGTGATAGACACCGTAACTGTCGACTCCGAACGACAGTTCGAGCCTCATCGAGGCAAGGCGCTTCGAGTCAAGATCGCCAAAGGCGCCAATGGAGCGTTGAACACGCTTTACAAATTCAAACAGGAGACCGGCAACGAGCCGCAAGCGATCTACTTTCGCTACTACCTTCGATTGGCGGACGACTGGAACCAAACGTTGCAAGGCGGCAAGCTGCCAGGGATCAGCGGAACTTATGGAATCGCTGGATGGGGCGGTCGCAAGAGCGACGGAACCGATGGCTGGTCCGCCCGCGGCTTGTTCAAACCCACGATTCCAGAAGGCAATCCGCTCGCAGGCGCTACGCCCATCGGAACATATTGCTACCACGCGGACATGGAAGGATCCTACGGCGAGAATTGGCTTTGGCAGAAGGACTACCGAGGTTACCTCCAGCGCAACCGTTGGTATTCGATTGAGCAGTATCTAAAGCTCAACACGCCAGGTAAAAAAGATGGCGTGCTTCGCGCCTGGATCGACGGGCGGATCGCTTTTGAGAAAGAGGATATCCGCTTCCGCCATGTGGCGAATCTGAAAATCGAGCAGGTTTGGATGAACGTCTACCACGGCGGCAAGAAGCCCTCGCCCAAAGATCAACATCTGTTCATCGACAATGTGGTGATTGCAAAGAAATACATCGGTCCGCTAAAACCAAAAAATTGAGAATGCAAATGAAGACGCCTGTCGCCAATTCGCCTGTCGCCAATTCGCCTGTCGCCACGTTGCTCGTAGCCGCGATCGTTGTTGCCCTACCACTTGGGTCCGCCAGGCGGTGCGCGCTAGCCGATGTCCACTCGCCGCGAGTGCTCTCCCAACAGGTTGCCAACGCGTCGTCGATGGAGACCTCCGCCAAGTTTCCGGACTGGCGATTCAAGTCTGAAGAGGCCACCGACTACACGATCGACTGCGAGCAGGCCCTCAAAAACGCCTTCCTGCCAATTGCGATTGCCGGCGATTTCGGCGAGCAACCACTTCAAGGCGCGGCGGACCGCAACAAGCAGGCGAATCAGTCCAAAGGCACGTCGAAGCCGAACGATGCGAATGGAAAGCCGACTTGGATCGCGGCAATGCGCAAGGTCCACTCGCGATTCAAGGGCGACCCCGGCGTCCTCGCGCTGTTTGGCGACTCGATCACCATCTCCCGCGCGTTCTGGTTCGGCCTCCCCTACACTCGCAAGAACGCACCGCCCGCTATGGAAGCCGATTTCCGGCTCGTCAAGCAGCGGATGCTCAAGGATTGCTGGGACCGCAAGGGGCCTCAATTCGGCAACCAAGGGCGTATGACCATTCGTTGGGCCCACGAGAACGTCGATAGCTGGCTCAAGAAACTGAATCCCGAGGTCGCCTTAATCATGTTCGGCACCAATGATTTGCATCAACTTAAGCTTGATGAATACGACAAGAAGATGCGAGAGGTCGTCAAGAAATGCCTCGACAACGGCACCGTTGTCATCCTCAGCACGATTCCACCACGTCACGGATACGCCGAGAAATCCGCGGAGTTCGCAGATGCTGTCCGAAAGATCGCTCGCGAGATGAGAGTGCCCCTCACCGACTACCACGCGGAAATCCTCAAGCGCCGTCCGGACGACTGGGACGGCAAGCTGGACAAGTTTTCGGACTACCAGGGGTTTGACGTCCCCACACTGATTGCTCGCGACGGCGTTCATCCGTCTAACCCAAAGAAGTATCGCAGCGACTACTCGGCAGAGGGCCTGGAGCACAACGGATTCGTGCTTCGCAACTACCTCGCGTTGACGAAGTACGCCGAAGTGATTCGCCAAACGCTGCAGAGCGGGCAATGAGCTGTCAAGCTATTCTGGCCGCCTCCGACCGCTGGCGAGGATGTTATGGCAACCGGTCAGGCGGCACGTTCTAGCCGATGCTTGGAAATGAATGACGCCCGCGGCGCCAACAGATTGTAAACGAGAGCAAAGATGAAGAGCGTGAATGAGCCAATCATGGTGGCGCCCAGCCCAACTCCATTTACCGAGGATGACCGGGTCGATTTTTCCGCCATCGAACACAACGTCGACCTCTGGATGAAGACGCAGTTGTCGGGCTTTGTGCTCAATTCAGAGAATGGCGAAGAGACGTTTTTATCGGAGGCGGAGCGGCTCCAGATCATCCACGCCGTGAACGCTGCTTGCGGAGGCAACAAGATCATTGTTGCCGGCATCGACAGCCCCTCCACAATGGAAACGCTTCGAGTTGCCGAGTCGTTGGTGGACGCGGGAGCCGATCTGCTGCGAGTGCGCATTCCGCGATCAGCCCGCAACGTCGAGCGATATTTTCGTGAGATCATCCCACGAACGCCGGCGCCTGTGATCATTATTCACCAGATGGCGCCAGGCAGCTTTCTGGGGCGGGCGACCTCGGTCGGAGCGAGTGCCGAATTGATCGCTGACTTGTGCGCAGAGGAAAACGCGTTTGGCTACATCGCCTCGGATAACCTCCGCTTTGAAGCGAGGGTGGCCGAATTGCTTGCTGCCGACAAACAGTTTTGGGCCAGCAACGGCAGTCTCTTGTTGCCGGCAGCTTCGATCGGCGCCGTCGGCGGTTGCATGATGCTTGCCAACGTCGCGCCAGCAGACTGCCTTGATGTGTTGCGACATGTCTCCGCCGGGGAATGGCGATCCGCCATGGCCATCCACTCCAAGATTGTTGAGGCGGATTGGCAAATTCTCTCGCGCAGGGCCGCAGGCGTTAAAGCTGCCCTCGAACTGCTTGGTTTTCGCTGCGGCCAACCTCGAACGCCATCGCCTGGCTGCGATACAGACGACATCCAGCAAATCCATCGGGCGATGGAGACCGCGGGATGGTTAGAATCAGGCTGATCGCGTCCCTTTAGAATCCGTGCAGAATTGGAACGCTCGCACCGAGCCCAACGGGCGAATGACGAGCTCGGCGCCAAACCTTGCATCCAAAGCGGCCGCAGCTATATTCAGGGCAACCGCCTGAGTTTCTGTTGCCGACTCAGCGGCAGAGAACACCGGAGCAAGCGTAAGTCAATGATGCGCCTGCTCGCAACAAATAGAGTGCGCTCAATGATTACGTTGTTTCCCCAAAGCGCTCACCGTCGCGTGTTTAGCCGTCGCGAGCTGTTGCGTCTGAGCGGGCTGGGCGCCGCTGGTTTATCGTTGCCGAACATCGCATCCGCCAGTCTGCCAAAAATGTTTGGCTCGGCGACGGCGAAACGCTGCATCTACATTTTCCTATGTGGTGGTCCGAGCCAAATCGACATGTGGGACCTGAAGCCGGATGCTCCCGACACAATTCGAGGACCGTTTCGGCCAATTGCCACGACAGAGCCAGGCATCCAGATCGGCGAATTGCTGCCCAATGTTGCAAAACACGCCGACAAGTTTTCGATCATCCGCTCGATGGTGCACGATTCGACCGACCATGGAACAGGCATCAAGTACATGCTGCTGGCCGATTCGAGCCCGTTGACGAAGGTGACGAAAGCGTTTCCAGTCGAGAGAACGGATCATCCAGGAATTGGCGCCATTCTGCACCGCCTTCTGGGGAACGACTCGGAACTGCCCGCTTGGGTGACAGTGCCGCGCGCCTTCACGACCGGCGCCCGAATGTTCAAAGGGCAAAGCGCTGGGTTTCTAGGAGCGGCCCACGACCCGCTTTTTCTGAGCGTGGAGAAACGTGATTCGCTGGCAGAGAAACCGTTCACGGTTCAGGGCTTGCAATTCCCAAAGGGAATGGACGCAGCCAGACTGGGCGGACGCAAGCGTTTACTCGATCAGCTGAATCCTCCCCCGGAACAGTTCTCCGAAACTGATACGGCGAGGAGCTTGCGTAGCTACTACAGAAAGGTCTTTGCGATGCTCTCCTCGGGCGGAGCGAGTCGTGCTTTTGATTTGGAGCAGGAGTCGGCGCGGCTGAGAGACCGTTACGGGCGAAATGAATATGGACAAAGCTTCTTACTGGCCAGGCGGCTAGCGGAGGCCGGCGTCCGTATGGTCAACGTGTTTTGGACCTATTACGGAAAGGACGGTTGCCAGTTCAATTTGTGGGACAATCATGGCAGCGAAAAGCCAGTCTGCGGCGGGCATCGCAAGGGCGTCGAGATGATCCGCGGAGACTATTGTTGCCCCGCTTTCGACCGCGCATTTTCGGCATTGCTGGAAGACTTGTCCCAACGCGGAATGCTGGACGACACGCTCGTCGTCGTCACGGGCGAGTTCGGCCGTACGCCGAAGATCAATAAGAACGCCGGTCGTGACCACTGGCCGCATTGTTATTCTACGGTGCTGGCCGGCGGGGGCGTGCGCGGCGGCCGAATTTACGGCGCCAGTGATCGGCACGCGGCCTATGTTCAGAACTCTCCCGTGAAGCCGGAAGACCTCGGTGCAACGATCCTGCACGCGTTTGGCATCAAGCCGGAAACCGTCATCCACACGCCTTCCGAGCGCACCGTACCCAGCTCAATTGGAACACCAGTCACAGCACTGTTTTGATCGGTTGAGTGCGGCACGAATGCCGAATTCCTAAGTCATCAGGCTAGGCTGCCTTGGGACTAGTCTCGCTGCGTGGTAGCTGATTACCGATACTCTGAAGATGGCGCCAACGCTCCGCCGGCACGGCCATAGCGAGTTTCAGTGCGCCGTCGGCGCCTGCGAAGACGGAGTCTGAGACCTTTTGAACTGACCCGCCGCCAAACCTTCTTAGTTCTCGTTCTAACGCTCGGAGTTTAACGCCCGATGGCGTATTAGACGCCGCCCAAGCTCTCTGGCATCGATTCGTTCATCACCCCGTCGCCTGTCAGGGCCTCGGGAACGTTAGCTTGGCCCCCTTCTCCTTGAGTTGTTCCGCTTGAAGCAGTGCAACTAGCTCGGTCAATTTCTCAGGGCGCCGGGCGGCGAGATCGTGCTGCTCGTTCGGGTCCGTCGCCAAATTGAAGAGCTGCCGACCGCTTCCCAAAACGACTAGCTTCCAGTCGCCATGTCTTAACGCTGCCGACTTGCCACGGGCGAAATAGAGCGTCCTCGGTGTTGGCTGGGCCTCCTCGCCTGACAGTACCGACCAGATGTCGCGTCCGTCAAACTTCAACTCGGCTTTGTTCGACTTGTGCCCGGTCAGACCCAGCACCGTCGGCATCCAGTCCACGATGTGGACGGGATAGCGCACCGTTTTCCCTGCAGGCAATTGGCCAGGCCAGTGCACTAGAGCCGGCACTCGCACGCCGCCTTCAAACACCGTGCCCTTGCCGCCGCGAAGCGGTTTGTTACTTCCCAGCACGGGGCAGGGCTTGTACATTCCCGGGTACTTGCCCGTCGGCTTCCAGGGACCGGAACCGCCATTATCAGACGTGAACACGATCAGTGTTCTCTTCTTCTGCCCAGTTCGTTCCAGGGCCGCAACGATGTCCCCAATCACATGGTCCATATGGGTGGCGCAGGCGGCGAAGCGGCGACGGCTAACGTTCTCGATCCGGTCGGCGTACGGCGCGATCCACTTGTCGAGTTCCTGGATTGGCACGTGCACTGCGGTAAACGCCACCTGAATGAACCACGGCTTGCCCCGCGCGGGAGCGTCCTCGATCCAGCGAATAGCCTCGCGAGCGATGAGGTCGGTGGCGTGACCTTCTTCTTTGACGTACGAGTGATTCCGCTGCCATGTCTTCTGGAACGGTCCGCGTTTGTAAAGGTGTGAGTATTGGTCGACGCCTCCGGCGAAGGACCCATAGCTTCGCTCAAAGCCGAAGTGCTGCGGTCCCCATTCCGGCGTTGAGCCGAGGTGCCACTTGCCGGTCAGTCCGGTGTCGTAGCCGAGCGACTGAAGCGCCCCAGCCAATGTGGTCATGCCGAACGGGAACACTCGCGAATTGGTTGCGCCGTCGAGGCCGAAGCGGGTGGAATAACGCCCGCTGAGCAGGCAGGCCCGAGTCGATGAGCACATCGGCGTTACATAATGCTGGTCAAGAATCACGCCGCCTTTCGCGAGTCGGTCCAAGTGCGGCGCGTCAATCTCTGAGGCGTTCCACGGCACATCCGCCCAGCCCAGGTCGTCGGCAATCAAGAACAAGATGTTCGGCCGCGACACATCTGCGAAAGCCGTGGAGCTGAATAACAGGGCGAGAAAAGACGCGAAAATAATCTGTCGTCTCATGAGTGCCTGGCCTTCCGACATGAACAGTCACAACGCGCTGCGCGGGACTCATGTTGAATCCTGCACGTCATTGTTCGTAGACGTAATGTTCCTCGTCCAGAGGGCGGACCCAGACATTGCGAAAGCGGACGGGGTCGCCATGATCCTGCAGAAAAACTGGCCCCACCGAGGTCTTCTTCTGCTGCTTCCAGATCGTCTGAAGCCAGGGAGTTGTGCCGTATCGGTAGGGATGATACTTCGACCGCGGCTCTCCAAACCGCAAGCGGTCCTGAACCTTGTGTCCGTTGAGCCATGCGGTGATCGAACCCGGCGTGACAATCTGTTCTTCGCCGTCACGGCGCGGAGCGCGGTAGCGAATGTCGTACACTTGCCACTCGCCTGGCGCCCGGCAGACGTTGACCAGCGGCGGCGCAAAGCCGTAAACGGATCCCATATCTTCCTTGCTGATCTTCTCCCGGCCGAACGAGTTGAAGATCTGAAGTTCGTAGTTTCCGTGAATGTAAACACCGCTGTTGCCCGGCCCTGCTTCCGGCAAGGCAAATTCGACATGGATCTCCGCGTCGCGAAAGTGCAGAGCGGATACAAGATGGTTCTTACGGCCTTTACCGTGGCCGGAGACGAGCTCGCCGCCTTCGATCGTCCATTTGGCAGCATCACCATTCATGCTGCGGAAGGCGTTTAGCTGGCCGTTGTCAAAGAGAACAACGGCGTCGTCAGGCGGCGCGACCGGCAGCCGGCGCTGATCTGGCTTGAAACTAGATTTGTCGTCCAGCCGCCGGTTCAATTCCGAAAGCAACGCTTGTGCTACCGCCGGACGGTCCTGGGCGATGTTTCGAGTTTCCGCGTCCTTCTGCCGGTGGTCATAGAGTTCGAGATGGCCGCCAAGATGCGAGATCAACCGGTATTCGTCGGTGCGGATCGTCCGTTCGCGCTTATAAGAAATGGCGGGATGGCCAGGCGCCGAAGGTTGTTCAAGAATCGGTCGCAACGAGACGCCGTCGACAAATCCCGGCTGAGGAAGGCCAGCCAAATCGCATACGGTTGGAAAGATGTCGATGGTCTCCACGATCGATTTCGTGGCTTGGCCTTGCGACGGCTGGCCGGGATAGGACACGATCAACGGCGATCGCAACGACTCCTCGAATAGCGTGTGCTTTCCCCAGACCGAGTGCTCGCCGAGATGCCAACCGTGGTCGCCCCACAACACGACGATGGTGTTGTCCGCGGCGCCGCATTCTTTTAGCTGGTGCATGATTCGCCCGACCTGCGAGTCGGCGTAGGACACGCAGGCGGCGTAATGTCGGCGGACCTCTGTCGCGAATTCCGCGTCCTTGTTGGGATTTCGCTTCCAACGGTTGTACTTCATGAACTCGCCGGACCCGTGCCAAGTTGTCTTGCCGGCCGGCTTGGACGGATGAGGTATGGCAGGCAATTCCGCTTGGCGATACGGTGCGAGGTACTTTGCCGGAGCGCCGAACGGCAAATGCGGCCGGATGATTCCGACCGCAAGGAAGAACGGCTTCTTGCTCTCTTGTTGCGTCAACTCATCGAGCTGCTTGAGTGCTTCGTCAGTAGTCATTCCGTCTGGGTAGATCGAATCCGCTCCTGCGATCGCCTGATAGACGTCCATCTCGCCAGCCTTTTCGCGAATCTCGCCGTTGGCCAACCCGTGCATGGCGCCGCGAGGATGTCGCCACGGACCAACCGGCATCAAATGACGATCCCACGAATGCGGCATCTCGGGCTGAGAATCATCATTCCAATCGCGGCCTCCGCGCCCGCCCGGATGATGCGACACCTTACCGACAGAGACCGTCGTGTAGCCATGACGTTGAAACCAGCCCGGGAAGCTCGGCGGCCGCGCATTCTTCTCCTTGAGGAGCTGTTGCCCTCGCTGAAACAAAGCTCCGTTGCCGTAACGACCGTACTGTCCAGTCAGCAGCGCGTACCGCGAAGCTCCACAGGTCGGCGCCTGCACGTAGTGCCGATGGAACGCTCGTCCATGCCGAGCAAGGCGGTCGATGTTGGGCGAACTAACGTAGTCTTTCCCAAAGCAACCAAGTTCCGGCCGCAAGTCGTCAATGCAAAGCAACAGAACGTTCGGCCGTTCCGCCGCAAACGCCTCGATGTCGACTGACACCAGCAGTAGCAAAGATGTTGCCAGAACAAGAAATAAGCGCCGGATGACTGAAACGGATCTCATCGTGCCAAACATTTCCCTAGAGTCCGTAGCCGGTGATTCGGCGTGGACAGTGATTCGGCGTGGACACGGCAACACTCATTCGTTGCACAGCGCGGAACGCGGCAACACAATCTCGTACCTAGGATCCCTTGGCGTATTGCTGATACTGAGCGGCCAGTTTCTCTCGCGGCGGAGATTCGCCGGATGTGACGCGAAAGCGGTAACGGAATGTTTGAGTCTTACCCGAGCCTATCTTGACGACGGTGAACGGACCGAATCGACCGTAATCGCGGTAAGCTGACCAGCGAGCCCCTTTGGGATTGCTCGGGTGACTCATGTGTTGAACCGTCCACGGTTGATCATCGACTTGAACGGTTAGCGCAACCCAAGGGAGATCACGTTGCTTTCGCGGATCAACTCCGTCCTCGTGATAGACGTACTTGGCGGATTTATTTTCGGCAACTTGTTGGGACGGTCGAAATTGAATGCCCGCGTGCTCCGGATCGCCATTCAATTCAACCTCGCCGTTGACGGCTTTGAGCTGCGTTACGAAATCGACCACCGCGTACGCTTCGTCTGAGGGGACAACTCGGTAAGTTCGCATTTCCTCGATAACTTGTTCGGAGTGGGTGCCGACCCATTTCACGAGGCTCGTTACGACCGCGCCGTTCTTATCCCCGTCCGTTTCGAGAAACTTCTGATGCAATTGAGCAGTATTGCGAACATGCCAGAGGTCGTGGCTCTTGCCGCCGTGTTGCAGTTTGCTCCAACCGATAAAAATGCCGCGATGATGGGGAAACTTGCCGCCTGGCCCCTTGGTGATCGTCGTCTCGCCGTTCGGCGCGACGACATGCGCAAAGACCTTGGCTGTGTCGAAATTTCTCTCAGGAGTCGACGTGTCGCGGACGTACACATATCGCAATAGAGGCTGACCCGCGGGCGAGACAAGGTCAAGGTGTTCGCCTTTCGTATCCTTGACGGAGAACTTATCGGCGGCTTGAAGCTGACCGGTCACGCACACCGAGCAAATCAACATGAAACGAACAACGGGAACAATCTCGAAATTACGACTCATCGTGGCGACTCCATGTATTCCCTGGGCGGGGATTGAACGTACGTGTCTTCAGAATACTTGCTCCCAGCGGTTAAGAGCGCAATCTCTCGCAAACCAGCCAACAGCAACGATAACCATTTTGGGCAGAGGCGTTTCTCGACCTTCGAGTCCTCCTATCCCTAGACCAAAGCATATTGGCTGATGCCGACAAAAACCACCCTCGCCTTTTTCTTATCCTAATACGCTCGCAACGGGCGGCCCCGCTGTCTATCTTAAGAAACACTTGAAGTTTACGCTCCACGCGAACTAGGACGGCTACGCCACAATGTCGAAACCAACTATTTTCTCACTATTTTTCTCGGGCTATTTGGCGTGCGCCGGCGCTGTATTCGGCCAACATGATCCCCAACGCAATGCCACTCAAGCAATTGCAACTGGCGATTTCAAGAAAGCCGAGAAGGAACTTGGCAAAGCCGACGCCGCGGATCCGGAGACACTCTTCGTGCGAACGATGCTGGCCCTCAAGAGAGACGACGTGGCGTCTGCGATCAAGACTGCCGAGGCTGCGCTCGACGCCGGCTTGCCGCTCGCGCGATTCGTCGCCGGGCCGCGAGACTTGCTGGCTCCGCTATACCGTACCGACGCCTTTGATGGCTGGCTGAGGAAACGCGGCAAGACGCCGCTCTTGCACGGACCGATGCTCGGGTCGGTGACGGACACGAGTGCTGTGTTCTGGATGCGGACTGCAACCGCATCGAAGTTGCAGATCAAGATCGGCGATCGAACTTCGAAGATCGCAACGACTGGCCCAAGCAATGACTTTGCCGCAACCGTTACCATGAAAGGTCTGCAACCTGACCAGACCTATGAGTATGAAGTGCTGGTGAACGGCAAACCTGTTGCTGTTGAGAACGCGCGGCTTCACACGTTTCCCCAGGTGGGTCAGCCTGCCAGCTTCTCGGTCGCTTTTGGCGGCGGGGCGGGCTACGTGCCCAAGTGGGAGCACATGTGGGATACGATTGGCAGCTTCAAGCCCGACGCCTTGCTGATGCTTGGAGACAACGTCTATATCGACCAGCCGACACACTTGCTTTGCCAACACTATTGCTACTATCGCCGACAAAGTCGGCCCGAGTGGCGCCGGCTAGTCGCATCAACGCCAACCTACGCGATCTACGACGACCATGATTTTGGCACGAACGATTGCGTGCCGGGACCACAGATCGAAAGCCCGCCTTGGAAACGCGTTGTCTGGAACAAGTTCCGACAGAATTGGGCCAACCCAAGTTATGGCGGAGGCGAATCGCAGCCCGGTTGCTGGACCGATTTCCATATCGGCGAGGTCCACTTCATCTTGCTCGATGGCCGTTACTACCGTGATCGCAAGGGCGGCAGCATGCTCGGTCCCGTCCAGAAGGCTTGGCTCTTTGAAAGGCTTAAGAACTCACGAGGCCGCTTCAAGGTGCTCGCCTCGCCCGTACCTTGGACCGCCGGCATCAAGCCCGGCAGCAAGGACCCCTGGGACGGATTCCCAGAGGAGCGAGAAGAAATCTATTCCTTCCTTGAAACGAATCGCATCGACGGGGTGTTTCTGATTGCCGCCGACCGACATCGCACCGACCTGCGAAAGACCTCGCGACCCAACGGCTATGATCTGTTCGAGTTTGAGAGTTCGCGGCTAACGAATCGGCACACGCACAAGGTCATTAAGACGCCTGGTCTGATTTGGGGCTACAACGAAAAGTGCTCCTTCGGGCTGATGCGATTCGATACGCGAGGAGACTCGCCGAAAGTGACGTTTGAGTGCATCAACATCGATGGCCAAGTTATCCACCAACAGACGTTGCCGGCCAGTGCGCTCAGGCACTCAAAATAGCGAGTTGCGATCGACCGAATGTCGACCGAATGTCGGCTGTGTTGGCGCTGCTGCCGACAGGATCCGTGATCATTCACTGACGACGACTACGCGGTTCCAGTAGGCCCACTCATTCCGCCAATTGTTAGGACGGTTTTCAATCAGCAACTGGATCCTGCGTCCAGCGAATTTGCTAAGGTCGACGGACACCTCAATCCACTCATCATCAGACACCGTTTGCGATCCGATGATCTTGTCGACCATGACTTCCCCCGCCGCCAGAACTCGCAGTTGCCAATCACCGTGCGGATGATGGCTGACTCGCATGTATAGCCTGGTCTTCTTACCCTTCGGTATTCGAATCTCGCGGAACAGGCTACTTGGTGTTTTCGGGTCTCGCGGGTGCGTTTGGACGGCCGTTGCGTTACGAAACATCTTGTGATACACGACGCCGCCTTCGCCCACGTTGCGAACCTGAAAGCCAGGCGCCACTCTCTGAATCGTCCACTGCCATTCGGGCAAGTGCCTCTTTTTCCCGCGAGCGTTGAGGTCCACGACGACATCACCAGTGACCATGCGACGAGCAACAAATTCCTGTAGCGAGGGAATCTTCCCTCCAACGGCAAGCTGCAGCGATTTCTGTGGATGACTGGGCACCATCGGCTCCAGGCCGAACCAATACATCCGAGGCAAGTTGTTATCGCCGATATCCTCGTCATGAGAGGCGAGTCCTTCGAGAATGCTCCAGCGATCCGCGAACGGCAACCGTTGAACGGCCGATGCCAAATAGAGTCGAACGACGGGCGACAGTTCGCTCGTCGCCATGGAACTGAGTCGCGAAAGCACCGAACGATCAACGACCGCCTGCTCGGCTTTGCTCGCGTCCTCAAACGCATTGACCGAGCTGCCGTCACAAAGAAATTGAATCGCCCAGCCTCGCACATACTCGTCCTTGTGGCCCAGCAACTCGATCAGGCGGTTGTGATCCAAACCTCCGGTCACATGCAAAGCCCATAGGGCGCGAAGCCGCTTCGGCGATGTGGGAGCGGATGCAAGAAGGCCCTCGAGTTGCGAGTGAACCAGCGGCTTGTCCAGTTGGTTGGCCGCCGTTCGCGAGTGTAACAACAGTCTCGACTGGCGGACGTACCAGTCGTTTTCGTGCGTCTGCAGCTGGACCAATTGAGTGTCGGACATCTCCCTGAGATTCGGCCGAGCCGCGACCTTCGCCTTCTTCGGCATGATGCGGTAGACGCGGCCGCTGTTGGGGAAATTCACGGCGTTGCCGCAAACGTCCGTGTCATGCCAATCCAAAATGTAAACGCCGCCTTCGGGGCCGATTTCGACGCTGAATCCGACCCAGGCCAAATCGTTGGTTGGCATGAAGTCATCGCCATGTTTGCCGACGAAGCTGGAACCCTTGCGTTCGAGAATGTCGGTCAGCACGGCGTGTTCGTGGATGTTGCACATGAACAGCCGGTTTCGATATTTATCCGGGAAAGCGTCGGCGAGATAGAAACGCGCGCCGCCGTGTGCAGAGAGGTGAGTGTGGTCGCGAATCGTCTTGATATCATCGAAGACGTACGGATTTACATGCGGGCGGCTCTGCTTGTGATACACGCCCCCCTGGACAACGTGAAACAGGTGCGGAATGACGCAGCATGTCGCAAATCCTTGGCCGTGATCGTCAAAATCGAATCCCCAAGGGTTGGATAGCCCGCGCGCGAAGATCTCGAACGTCTTGCGAATCGGATGATACCGCCAGATGCCGCCGTCAATGAACTGTCGCTTGGATGCGTCGTCCCCCGGCTTGCCCACGCGCGAATGGGTAAAGACGCCGTGACAGCCGTACAGCCAACCATCGGGCCCCCAAATGAAGCTGTTCAGCGTCTCGTGCCGATCGTTGATCCCCCAACCGTCCAAGAGAACTTGAGGGGGGCCGTCCGGAACATCGTCGCCATCAGAGTCCGGGATGAAAGCCAAATTGGGCGGCGAGCCTACAAAGACGCCGCCGAATCCGCACGCCAGCCCAGACGTGAAAGTCAACTTATCCGTGAACGTCTTCTTCTTATCGAAAACTCCGTTGCCATCCGTATCTTCCAGAATTTGAATCCTGCTGACTTGATCGTCAGTGTGGCGGCCACGTGTCTGGTAGTTGAAGTTCTCGGCGACCCACAGCCGCCCTCGGTCGTCAAAGCAAAAAGCGATTGGTTCGGCAATATCTGGTTCGGACGCAAATATCGAGACATCGAAACCGTCGGGGATCGACATCTTCGAGACCGCCGCGGCCGGTTTGAGAAACGGCGCTTCGCTGGTTCGATGTTGTTTCTTGGGAAGCTGGTTTCTTGATTCCTGAGCCATGCCCAGCGAAACACTGCTCAACAAAAATGCCGCAAAAATCAGCCTTGTCTTCACTTTGCCGCCTCCACTTGCTCGGTCGTTCTCAAGTACTTGATCAGGTCGATCATTTCCCCTGGCTTCATTTCCCCCAACTGCCCTTCAGGCATCATGGACTTGGGCGAAACTTTACGCGTCTCGATGTCCCCCTTCGCGATGATGAGCTTGGGCTGCTCGACTGTCTTCAGCACGACGCGCGATTCATCTTCTTCGGCGACAACGCCATTGATGACTCGTCCATCATCCGTCTGAATCACAACCATCTTGTATCCGTCGGGGACATCGTAACTTGGATCAACGCTATTAAGCAAAATGTAATCCAAATTGGCGCGATTCGATCCAGTCAAGTCTGGGCCAATCTTTCCGCCCTCCCCATAAAGGACATGGCAGGCAGCGCACGTCTTATCAAAGACGGCTCGGCCTCGCGAAGCACTCGCGGCGGCAAGCGTGCTTGGCGTGAGCATCTTCTTATACTTCGCCACCAGCTTCTTGCGGTCAGCGGCAACCGGTCTAACTTTGCCGAACACTCTGGTGAAACGATCCCCAAGGAGGTCGCTAAGGGACCGCGCCACATGGGCCGGGATTTCATCTCGCGATACTGCCTTGCGACTGACCGCCGACAGCAGAGCTTGCGCGTAACGTTTGCGCGTGGCGAGCGTCTCAATGACAGCCCGACGCAGCTCCGGACTCAACTGCTCGTACCGTCCCATCAGAATTGCCGGAGCAGTCGCGTTCTCGACGATCGCATAACCGCGAATCGCATCGAGCGCGAGTTCGGGCTCATCAAGAAGCGACTCCAGCACGTTCGACGCGTCTTCGTTTCGCTGCATCAACAACGAACGCAGTGCAGTGCGCCGCGACTGAACGCTGGCAGACTCATCCTTCACTTTGGCGAGCGCCGCCGCTGTTGCCTTCTTATCGCCAAAGATCTGTGAAAGCTGCTGTGTCATATCTCGAATGTCCGAGTTGTCACTGCTGGCAAGCTTCAGGCTCAGTTGATCCCAGTCAGCTGGCTTGGAGACGTTACGTCGTCCGGCAAGACCGCTCAACATGCCCCGCATCAATGCAGCCCGCACGGCTGGATTTGGCGTCTCGCTAAGCGTCTGGACAAGCAGCGAAAGTGAGTTTGATTCGTCGCTCTGCTTTGGCTGCGCCGCTCGAGTGTGAAGTATTCGTCGCACGTAATAAGCAGGTGAATCCAACAGATCCTGCGAGGCAGCGCCGAGATCATTCTCCGCAGCAGCGCGCGGCAGCGGCAGATCGACCGAGGTTGTAGACGGGATCGCATGGCGATCAACAATCCCATGCGCCGACGCAAACAGGCAAGCCGCAAGACCAAGAGACAATAGCATTCGTGTGAGCATACTTCGTTTCATCCCGTTAAGATCCGCATCGGCCCATCTACGTCAATCGAGCAACCGTTGGCCGGCGCAAGTCTACCAGTCTAAGCTCTCCAGCTTACCTGCATGAACGACCGCGATGGGTATTTTGGGGAAATCAGGCCGCGGAGGCTCTTCGACGCCCACAAACCGTGGGCGAGCAAACAGGCTTGGCGGTCATCTGACGATATCGCAATCCGGCAGCGCTTTCCGCAATTTGGCCGCGCCATCATCTGTTACTCGCGTTCCACAGAGCCGAAGTGATCGCAAGCTGGTGAGGTTCTCGAGATGCGCCAGGCCCGTATCCGTGATTAGAGTTCGATCAAGATGAAGCAGTCTGAGCGTTCTAAACTTGTTCAAATGGACCATTCCAGCATCGGCGAATCGACTGTCTCTCAAGTCCATCCAGCTCAGGTTCCTTTGCTCACTCAAGTGGCGAAATCCAACGCCGCTGATTTGAGACCCTTGAAGGAAAATTCTCTCGAGCCCTTTGATATCCCGCAAACACGAGAGACCGTCGTCCGAAATGCTCGTGCCCCCTAGCTCTAACGTATTGAGTTTGGCGAGCCCGTTCAATTGCTTCAAGTCAGCGTCAGTGAAACCGGGGCCGACAACATGAACGGAGGTCAGATTCGGCAGCTCGGACAAAACTGCGTGTTCAGCATCGACGCGATCCAGCGGCATTAGCAGCAGAACAGACTCCACATGAGCGAGAGGGTCCTCGCCACCGATCAGACGCAAGACGCGTTGGTCAGAATGGTCAAATCCTTCCTCGTAGTAGAGCCTGCCGCCGGGCGACTCAATGCTCATGACGACGTTGCGGTAGTGACTTAAGCGGGCCGCGGTGCAGCCGATCCAAACGAGGCCAACACAAACGAAAGCGGCACCGATGATCGGCGCCCGAAACCCGTATCGATACCAAGGTCGATTTGAAGTCGCTGTCGTCATGAGGCTCATGATAGCCGACAATGGGGCCTACCGCGCGCAAAAGTCGCTCAAGTAATACTGCCAGTCACGGCAAAGTGGTCAAGCAAAGTTCACTTAATCAACAAGGTCGGACGAAAGCCCTCCTCCCCCTTCACTCCAGGGCGAGGAACGAGCGTGCGAGCGTTCTCCGCCAAGCCGACGGGACGGGAATTCGACGCCAAGTCCTTCTGAAAATCTGCGAGCAGGTTCTGAAGCCTCGCAACAACCGCAGGGTTGGCCTGGGCAACATTCTTTGTTTCCCCAAGATCAACTTCGAGATTGTAAAGCTCACCCTTGACGAACAGCTTCCAATGGCCCGAACGCACCGCAGCCACTCGCCCACCTTGTTGATAGAAAAAACGGCTGTGCGGCGTTTTGGCGTTGGGTTCGCCCAGAAGCAAAGAGGCGATGTCCTTGCCGTCGATGACGCGGTCAGTCGGCATGTTGGCGCCAGCGAGTTTGGCGCAGGTCGGATGCAGGTCCATTGCCGTGGTGAGTTCGTTGGATGAGCTGCCCGCTGGAATGGTCCCGGGCCACCAGAGGATGGTCGGTTCGCGGTGGCCACCTTCATACGCAGAGCCTTTGCGACCGCGCAGAGGCCCCGCCGAAAGGCGACCTGCTGGGCCATTGTCCGAGGTAAAAAGGACGAGCGTGTTTTCAGCCAGACCCTCGTCGCGGAGCGTCTTGAGGACTTGTCCCACGCTCCAGTCCACTTCCTCGATCTGCGCCTGTTCCACGGTCTTGTCTTTGTCCATGAATTCTGGCGAGGCTTGGCGCGGCGCGTGCACGAAGGCGTGCGGCAAGTAGACAAAGAAGGGCTGGCTCTTGTTGCTGCGTATGAACTCCGTTGCCGCTTGCGTGAACTTCTTGCAGAGAGTCGCCTGCCCGTCCATGTCATTGATGATCTCCACCACTTTGGAGTCTCGCAGCACCGGCAAATTCGGGCATTTGAATCGCTTCAGCGGCGGCCACATGTCATTAGAATACGGAATGCCGTAGTAGGCATCGAACCCCTGAGCGGTGGGCAGAAACTGAGGTTGATCGCCCAAGTGCCACTTACCAAAACACCCGGTGGCGTACCCAGCGGACTTCAGAGTTTCGGCAATCGTAATCTCTTCGGGGTTTAACCCGTGGTGGTCGCCAGGGAATAGAACGATGTGGCCGGAACCTCGTTCCAAGCCAACTCGCTGGGGATAACAGCCAGTCATCAAAGCCGCTCGCGACGGTGTGCAGACAGACGAGGCGACATAGAAGGATGTCAACTTCCGCCCCTCCTTGGCCATCCGATCCAGATGAGGCGTCCTATTAATCTTGGAGCCAAAGGGACCAATGTCGCCGTAACCCATGTCATCAATGAAGATGATCACAAAGTTCGGTGGCGAGGCCCAAAGAACAGAAGGAAACGCCCAGGTCGCAAACGCGAGAGCGATAAGCAGTATTCTCATTTTTCTGCTTCGTTTTCTTGAGTCTATCACTTGCTGTTCATCCTTTCCTACACGAGTCGCCAGGCCAACTCACACCGAACTCTGATTTTCTGGCGTGACAGCTTTGGCGGGTCAGAGGCAGAATATATTCGCCTGATCAACTAGGTTCAAGAGATACGCAGGTTTGAGAAAATCGCGTCGCGTCAAACCTTGATCGGGCGTTGGGTTTCAGCCTTGCCTCTCAAGCCGCGGGACGCCAATAGGATTCCCTATTGAAGGACGAAATAGTCTATCTCCGGCAGCCTGAACGCGAAAACGCGATGCATTCGATGGCAAGCGCCAGTCGAAGGTCTGATTGTGCGGAAAATGAGGTTTCTCCGCTCAAACTACAGATCATCTGGGACTACGTCGCATTCCATCATCGCCTTTGGCGTCAACGTCGCTAAGGTGCGCGAGGTTCTACCAATCGAGGTGGTTACGCCGATCCCAATTCTCACCCGGCAGTTGACGGACTTGTCACCGTCCGCGAGTTGGTTGTCCCGCTGATAAATCTCAGTACCTACTTCAATCGCAAGACTGAAGGAGAAGGAGAAACGCAGGACAGTTTGCTGTTACTTGAATTTAATCGCCAGCACGTCGCCTTCCGAGTCGAGATGGTGGAACGCATTTTCCGAATTAGCTGGAAGGACACGCTGCCGTCGTTACAGTTGGGTGGCGATACGTCTCCCATCACCAGCATCTGGAGGCAGGAATCCGCCCTAGTCCCTCTGATCGACTTCGAGGCGATCACCACTTCGATTGGGATCGGCACTCAAAACGCGACGATCGGCTTGGCGGCGCGCACTGACTCAGTTCGTCGCGAGGAGATTCCTATAGTCTACGCCGATGACTCGGCATTGATCAGCCAGATGATCAAAGATTCGTTCATTGAAGCGGGCTTCAACAACCTCAGAGGATTTGGAGATGGCGACGCGCTCTGGCAGTACCTCGACGAGCTTGCTCAGAATCATTCCGCTGAGGAAATCAAGAGCCGCGTGGCTTGTGTCGTGACCGACATAGAGATGCCGCGAATGGATGGGTTGAGTCTCACAAAGATCATTCGCAACAACCCGGCGACCGCCGACATTCCGGTCGTGGTCTATTCGTCGATTGCCTGCGAAGACAACAGAAAGAAGGGCGTCCAGGTCGGCGCAACGGCTCAAGTTCCCAAGCCTCACTACGAAGAGCTTGTTAGGACCGTCGACGAACTCCTTCAGACCGCACCGTGAAGAACCGCGCCGTGCCTGGAAATCGAGACCTTGCCTGACTGGAGGGGGCCAAATGGCGCCCCGGTCAAGCCGATCTGAGCGACTAGTCGCATCGCGACTGAAGGTGATTGTCGAGAGGTCGACCCAGCGGCCCGGTCGTCACAAATCCACGGTTTGCCAAAGAGAGCCTTGCCAAAGAGCTCTGCCAAGAAGGCACCCGTTCGCACTGCCAAAGTTCTCATTAAGGTTGTGTGGACGTCTTGCCCACCCACCTTCCTTCGCCGCCGGCGAGTCCGCTGCGTCTTGCCCGAATGGGCCGATGACGCCGGAACGCGGACCTCAAGGATTGCTGAATTCGCCGAACTCAAAGCGGCAGACGCCATAATGATCAGCACGATGATAGCTCGACGCCTGCTGATTACTCTTGTTCAGCTTTGTGTGTCGTCTCAGCGGTAGAAACGTGGAACGCCTCTATTGCCGTTCGCGCAGGTGGCTACATAATAGCGAACATCAATCGGTTGGCATGCGGTCCAGTTGCTACCGAAATACTCGCATAGTGGATGACAAGGCGAATCGATGCCCCCTGCAAGACCCATGTCGGTAAACATAACAGGCCTGACTGCGCGCGATGTTCGGTTCCCGACGTCTCGCAACCTTGACGGTTCGGACGCGATGAATCCAGACCCTGATTATTCGGCTGCCTACGTCACGCTGCATACTGACGTTGATGGCCTGGAAGGCAACGGGTTAACCTTCACTATTGGACGCGGCAATGAACTAGCCGTTGCCGGCATCAATTCGCTAGCCCGCTTGGTGGTCGGCAGGCCGCTCAGTTCGTTCACTGCGAACTTGGGTGAATTCTGGCGTCAGATAACGGGTGACAGCCAGTTGCGATGGGTTGGCCCTGAGAAAGGCGTGATCCATCTGGCAACGGCCGCCGTCGTTAACGCGGTGTGGGATCTCTATGCCAAAGCAGAGGGCAAGCCACTGTGGTTGCTGCTGAGCGAAATGAGTGCGGAACAGTTGGTGTCGTGCATTGACTTTCGCTATATCACCGACGCGTTAACGCCCGACGAAGCCACGGACATTTTTCAAGCCTGCTCTTCGTCGCGTGCTGAACGCATTGAGGAAATGCAGCGTGTTGGTTTCCCCTCATACACAACATCAGCCGGTTGGCTCGGATACTCGGATGAGAAGCTGCGATCCCAATGCCGCGACTTGATGGCGCGAGGCTGGTCGCACTTCAAGATCAAGGTCGGGCGAGACCTGGAGGACGACGTTCGTCGCTGTAGGATTATTCGCGAGGAAATCGGCTGGGAACGCCGGCTGATGATGGACGCGAACCAAGTTTGGGACGTCGGCCAAGCAACTGAACAAATGCGAGTCCTGGCAGAATTCAAGCCGTGGTTCATCGAAGAGCCCACGTCGCCAGACGACGTACTCGGACACGCCACCATTGCCAAGGCCGTCGCTCCGATCAAGGTTGCCACTGGAGAAATGTGTCACAATCGCGTGATGTTCAAGCAGTTCATGCAGGCCGGCGGGCTGCAAGTGTGTCAAATCGATAGCTGTCGGCTGGGCGGTGTGAACGAAGTGTTAGCGGTGTTGCTGATGGCCAAGAAGTTCGGCATCCCGGTTTGCCCACACGCCGGCGGCGTGGGACTCTGCGAGTACATACAGCATTTGGCCATTTTCGATTACATCTGCGTGACCGCAACTCTTGAAGAACGGGTGGCAGAGTATTCGGATCACCTTCATGAACATTTTGTCGACCAAATTGTGATGAAAAAGGGGCGATACATGCCGCCCACGGCGCCGGGCTACAGCGCCACCATGACCTCCGATTCGCTGGCGGCATTTGATTATCCAAATGGATCAGAATGGGCGAATTAAGATGCAGCGTTCATGTTCGGGCCGATCCCGAGCGAGAGCTGGTTAGATTGTTGTAGAATCGGTCATTGAGAGACGGCCAACTCGCGGCGCGATCATCTCGGTTCTTGCTACCTAAGGAGTAGTACTCGTGTTCGACTTACCCGACTCCCTAAACGCCCTCGCAGGAAGACGCGTGATCGGTTTGGCCGTAGTCTTGGCTTTGACCTTCGCGCCTCAGTGCTCGACAAATGCGTTCGCCGAAGGTCCTTGGATCATCGACACTCACACGCATTTCAAGGGGCCGGAGCAGATCGCCTTGGAAGGCAAAACCAAACAGCGGCATCCAGCGGACACACTAGGCCACGTTGTTGTGCCCGAGGGATACCGTCAAGTTGCTGATCGATTGCGGATCCAATCGACCGTGATCGTCGAAGCCGTTGATCAAGACCAGCCCCAATTCAATGATTGGGTGCTTGAGCAAGCGAAGTCTGATCTCGTGTGCGGATATGTAGCACGAGGCGATCTAGCATCCAACGACTTTTTGGAGAATTACACACGC
>CAZWOU010000022.1:43728-48549 GCA_964635375.1 uncultured Pirellulaceae bacterium
TCGTAAGAGCGGACTTCTCTTAGGCTATCGGTTTCGCTTCGAGGAACTGCGCGGATATCTGAGCAACACCACAGCACAGCGGCATCTGCAGTTGCTTGAGCGAGATGGGATGGTCGTCGACCTATTGATTGAGCACCGTCACTCTGCTGACGTGCAGCTTTTGGCTCGCGAATACCCCAAGCTGAAAATCGTGATCAATCACTGTTTCCGAGCCAGAATGAAGGACGGAAACATCAGCAAGGAATGGAAGCGAGCAGTTCTGGACTGTGCCAAATTCCCGAACGTCTTTTGCAAGATATCCAGCATTTTGAACTTCTCTGATGCTGAGGCATTTTCCAGTCCGGCGCCAACAGACCTGGAAGCTTACTTGCCCGTGCTTGAGCCTTGTTTCGCGGCCTTTGGCGAAGATCGAATTATCTTCGCGACGAATTGGGGGGTTTGCACTCATTTCGGAAAAGTCGATAATGTCGTGCGAATCGCAAATGAGTTTCTCAAGTCCAAAGGAAACGCCGCGTCGAGGAAGTGCATGCGAGACAACGCCATTCGTGTCTACCGGATTTCGCCAAAGCACCTCCGCTGATCCGCGGCGGCAGCAAAGTCGGCATCGATTAGAACGCTTTCCCGGGCGTCTCGGTTCCGCGTAAGAAGTTCATCGGCTGTCTATTCAAGGAGCGGGCCATGAAGCGCTCACAGTCCAACGTTGTCTTGGCTTCAGTCCTGTCTGCGGTAGTTTACTGCGGGGCGATAGCCGACCCGGCTGGGGCGGCCGAAGGCGTCCAACTGGAAAAGGTCACCTTTGCCGGGAAGCTCAGCGAGAAGATGGAGGCCATCAAGCCGGGCAGCCAATTTGCGCCTGATGCCCCAATCTAACTCTCCGCAGCCGTCAAAGGGGCTCCTAAGGAGGGGGCGTTAAGCTGTCGGTTTTACTGGAGAGAGCGACTCATCAGCGAAGCGGCGGTCGATTTTGGCGACCCCAAAAGTCGCGCCGCCTTCAGAATCGGACAGTCGACGCACGTCGGCTTTAGCCTCAACCATGATGATCCTTTTCCGGTGAGCAAGAGTTATCGCGCCGAGCTCTACTACGAGAAGAAGAAGATCGGTAGCTATCCTTTTCGCGTGATACCGCCCAAGGAAGCCGAGCCAGCGGAGATCAAAGTCGCAGTACTGGCTCGAGACGTGACGAACGACTGGCAACCAGTCGACGCGACCGAGAACTTCCAGCCAACGGACACGGTCTATCTGGCGGTTCGCGCCGACGTTGGATTGCAAACGTGGATTCAAACCATGTGGTACGTCGACAAAAAACTTGATGTGAAGGGAACACGGTCACTCACGTATAAGGAGAACCGCTCCGACGCAAAGATGTCGTTTTCGTTTATCCCCGAGGGCGGTTGGCCTCCGGGTCAGCACGAGGTCGTGATCACACTCAATGACGAACAGACCGTGCGGCGAAGATTCACGGTGGACAAGGCTCGGCCAAAAAAGATCGCGAGCACCAAGCAGGCAATACCAGTTCCGCCGATCAAAGACCCAAAGACCGCGAAGGAATTCAATCAACGCGGCGAATGGCACTTCGAGGCGGGGCGGTACGATGAGGCGTTGGCGGACTTCAGCCGAGCTCTGAAGTTGGCTCCGGGAACAGCGGAGTTCATGTCCAATCGCGGTTGGGTTTATTACCAGCAGGATGATCCCGAAACCGCGATGCTCGAATTCGACGAGGCGATCGAGCAAGATCCGACCTTTGTCCTAGCCTATTGGGGTCGGGCCGCGGTTCGATCCGGCGAAGGCGAATGGGACGCGGCGATCAAGGATTACTCCCAGGCGATTCGCAACTCATCCGACAAGAGAGAACTCGCCGAGTTGTACACGGAGCGAGGCGACACGAATCACTCTGCCGGAAATGTCAGGAAGGCGCTGCGCGACTTTGAGCGAGCCACTCAGAAGGATCCGGACTACGCCCAGGCGCACGGCAGCCGCGCCAACGTCTTACTGGAGGAAGAGGCTTTTGATGAAGCGTTAAAAGCTATCACCAACGCGATCAAGTTGGACGGCGAACTCCACAACCTGTTGGGCGACATCTACACCGCGCAAGAGAATCTTGAACCTTCCCTTGCCGCGTACACGGCGGCAATCAACTGCGATGATGAGAATGCGATCTTCTATCGCAATCGAGGCATTTCGCACCGGCAGCTCGAGAACTTGGACCAAGCAGCCAAGGATTTGCGCAAGGCGGCTTCCTTGGAGCCGGACAACGATGATCTGTTCAACGAACTGGCCCTCGTCTATTACCGCGCGGGCGGTTTCCGCGAGGCCGTTAAGCAATTCAGCGAGGCGATCCGATTGGACGACGGCAATCCATTCTATTGGTTTAACCGCGGCGATGCCCATTATCAAATGGGCGACAATGACAACGCGGTTAGCGATCTCACGCAGAGCCTGGCACTCAACGAAGATGCGGATGCCTACGCGTTGCGAGGTCGAGCGAATGAACGCCTGGGCGAACTAGACGCCGCCCGAAAAGACTACAAGCAAGCGGTCGAATCCGGGCCGGACACCTATCGTTTGTCCCGCCTCAAGCAGCTGCGAATCACGAACGCAACCGGCGAGGCGCTGCGTGTCTGGGTGCAGTACCTGACGGGAGCCGAAGGCGAAAAGCCCAACTGGCAACCGATGGGCGCCGCGGATGAGGGCAATGCCGTGCGATTTGACTTCCCGGTCGATCAGTCCGCAACACTGGTCTTCAACGGCGCCAAGATTCGGGCGAGCCGGTTTCGAGTCTGGGCGAAAGGGATCGAGTCGAACAACGAGTACCTCCAGTTCAAGGACAAAGACCTCGTGCTCGTTCTCGATTCGGGGTACGCAACCGATTCCGATGAGCCCGTCACGGAGACCTATACGATCGCCAAGGCTCATGCGACCAAAGGGACTCCAACACCGCCTCGCCCCGCCACGGCGTTCCCACGAAGCGTAACAATCAACACACTGTCGTACTACACCGCGGCGGATGGAACCGCTGATGGCCGCTGCACGCCCGTCCAGATCACCGTCGACAAGAATCCCACCAAGACGTTAAAGGTCGCGTTCATCGAGGACAGTATCGACTCCTACGGCGGAATGTGGCGCGCCGCGGCATGGATGGCGACCGTGATGGCCGCGGATGTTACGGGTTTCAATCCACTATCAACGCAGGTGAGCTTCGAGAGGCAGGGCCGAGTTGATGGGCCGAGCGCCGGCGGACTCATGACCGCAGGCGTCTTGGCGGCGCTACGAGGCGACACGTTGAGAGCGGACGCCGCGATGACTGGCACGATCAATCCGGATGGGACCATCGGCCCAGTGGGCGGGATCGTTCACAAAATGGTTGGGGCGGCCAAGTCGGGAAAGAAACTCGTGTTGATCCCCCATGGCTTGCGCTACGAGAAAAACCAAAACACTGGAGAGCTCGTAGACCTGTTCATCCACGGGCGGAAACTTGGGCTCGAAGTCAAGGCTGTCGGCGATATCTACTCGGCCTATCAGGCGCTGACAGGCGCCAAGCTGCCGCGCGCGGAACCGGCCCAGACGCCAGCCTTGGAAGTCGACATGTATCAGCGGATCGTGATTAAGGTCACCGAGCGGCTGAAGAGATACAAGGAGTTTGAAGACATCTATGCGAAAACGCCCAATCAGTATCACACGGACGATGGCAAGACCATGCTGGAAAAAGCTCGGGCCTCGGTGAAACGCGCGGAAGGGCTTCTGGTGGAAGGCCAAGCCCCCGCCGCCTTCCAAGATGCATTTCAAGCTGCACAGGCGGCTGGCGTCGCGGCCGAATTGGATCGTGCCGTCTGGATCGCCGACCAGCGAGGCCTGGAGGCGGCAAAGAAGTTCGTCCACGACTCGGCAAAACTCGACGAGAAGATGGAAGCCGCACTTAACGCCCTCAAGAAGCACAAGCCTGAGACGCTCAGCGCCACCGGCGTGTTGTTACACGGCTACGCTACGTTGATTCAAGGCATGGCCTGCCAGGCCGTGGCCGAAGCGTTGCAAGACGGCAGCTTTGCGTTCTCGACCGAGGGTACGGAAACAGAACGTAAGATGGTCGCGATCCTTTTATCGTCCGTCTACACGCAGATCGCCGCGCAGAATTATGAGAATATTTCTGACGTGCTCGACATCGCAGGCCACACCGCTGGGCGCCCGCTGCCGAAAGACGCGCCGATCGCCGTTACGACACTATTCTTCCGACGGGCCGCGGAAGCCAACCTGAACCAGTTTGAACGAACCGTCGTCCATGATCGCGCCAAGTCGGCCAATATCCCGCTTGACAAAATGAAACTAGCCATGATGCAGCATGAGCAAGGGTATCTGATCACGCGGTTCGCGATGGATAAAGCCATTCCGAAGTTAGTCACGGCCCTCAACGGCGACCCCGCCCTCCCCTACGCCGTTCTCGGCAGCGCTGTTCAAACCTACACAATGTCGTCCCGGCTGATGGCGGAGCATTACTCGTTGGGAGTGATCCACGATGAGGATGGCAACGTCACGGGCTTACGGAAGGAAGCGCCGCTAAAGAACATGTTGGACTTCAGCGAAGATCAAGTGCGGCGCAACATCCAGGTGCTGAGAGAGCATGATGTTGAGCCAATGGCTAGCGTGTTCTTCTATCAAGTCGGTTCAAACTTCCGTGGTCGAGGTTTGGAAGACCGGCTCGGCGCACTCACCGCCCTGTGGCAAGCGAACGTGCAAGCTCGCACGCTCGCCTACCTCGGAGGCTTTGCCGCGCCAGCTGAAAAACCGTAACAACGGCCATCGACGGCCAGAACCCCTTTGCCGAAGAAC
>CAZWOU010000022.1:48649-56669 GCA_964635375.1 uncultured Pirellulaceae bacterium
AGCTGAAAAACCGTAACAACGGCCATCGACGGCCAGAACCCCTTTGCCGAAGAACACTCGCCAACTGTTGATCGGGGCGCCGAGTTACAGTGTCCAACCGGGCCGATAGTCGCGGCGGAGAAACGACTCCGCTTCCGGGGCGTTGGGAATCCGTTGGTTTGCGGCATCCCATTGGATCTTCCTGCCGCAACGATGGGCCACATTACCTAACAGGACGGTTTCGGTCACGCCGCCCGAATAGTCGAAATTGCAAGTCGTCGGACTGCCAGTCTTGCAAGCGGCGATCCACTCCCGGTGGTGGCCTATCGAATCGGCAATCGACGGTTCTGGGCGTTTGAAGTCGGCGAACCGAGACTCGGGTCGCAGCGAGTGCTGGGAATAGTTGGCCAGCAACATGCCTTTGGAACCGACGAATGCGCCCCACGCCCAGTCTGGCAGCCCATGCTTCTTCCAGAACGGCGTTTGCTTGCGCCCGTGATCCCAGGTCACGGTAACCGGAGGCAGTTGGCCCCGTGCAGGGAACTCCCAGCGGACGGTCATCGGTCGCGGGGTGCTTTCGGGGTGGGCCGGCGGTCCCTCCGCTTCAATCGTCGTCGGGTGGCGAAGCTTGAGCGCCCAAAAGGCAAGGTCCAAGTAGTGGCAACCCATGTTGCCTAGCGCGCCGCCGCCAAAATCCCACCAGTAGTGCCAATCATGCGGGACGTAACACGGATTGTAGGGACGGGTAGGCGCCGGCCCGAGCCACAAGTCCCATTTCAGCTGACTTGGAACCGGAGGCGTCTCTTTCGGCCGGTCGCCCGCGGTCCCACCGCCAGCCAGCCGAATGTAAACTTCGCGAACGGGCCCAATCGCGTCTGCGGAGATCAGCTCCACGACACGACGGTAATTGCCGCTGGCGTGAATCTGCGTGCCCATCTGCGTCGCCAGCTTCTTCTCGGCGGCGATCTGGGCGATGGTACGAGCTTCGTGAACGGAGTGGGCCAGTGGCTTCTCGCAATAGCAATGCTTGCCCATCCGCATGGCCATTGCACTGGCGGGCGCGTGGATGTGATTGGGCGTGCTGACCACGACAGCGTCGATCTGCTTTTCCATCTGATCAAGCATTCTGCGGAAGTCATGAAACTTCCGAGCAGAGGCGTACTTGTCAAACGCCGCCGCAGCCCGCCGCTCATCCACGTCACAGAGCGCGACAATATTCTCGCTGGAAACGCCTGCTAAGTTCGCCCCACCTCGTCCCCCCGCGCCGATCAGGGCAATGTTGAGTTTCTCGTTCGGCGATTTTTCCGCTCGCCCGCTCCCAGCAGTCGCCAGCCAAACGCCAGCGCCCGCGAGCGACGAGTCGATGATCAGCCGCCGCCGTGAGATTTGCTTGGGCAACATAAGGTTCTCCAATTGCGAAGGACCGAGCGTTCCGCAGCTAGCTCAGTCAACTGGACCTGGACGAATAATCCGAGGAGCGTTCTTGACTTGGGGGCGGATCGAGAGCCAATCGACGCCTTGAAAGTCGGGGTCCGGCAATTCCCGGACCTCGTCGTCGCCTCGGTAGGGGCACATCGTGTCGACCCATGCAATCAGCTTGCGTAAGCTGACCGGATCGACCTTGACCTTGTAGTGTTCACCGCTCGAAGCAATGTCGATGAGTCTGCTCTTGTGGGACAGTCGCGTCATCGGCTCCGGGGTCTGGTATGCCTTTGGGTCTCGCTGGCCAAAAGCCTCGACCATCAGCGTGTCGGCTATCCCCCATCCGGGGATTTGTGTCTTCGGCATCACATACGGCTTGCCCCATGTCGGCTTGCCTGTCAATGTCACGTAGGGCTCATTGAACATCAGATAACCCGGACGGAAAGTCAGGTCGAGCACCTTCTTGGCGTCACCATCGCCTTGGTGGCAGTCGCCGCAAAATTGGTCCAGCACCGGCTGGACATACCGCACGTAACTGACCGTGTCCTGCCCCCAGGGCGGAGCGGTGATCTGCCGCGGCTTGCTGGCAAGTGCAATCGAAGGCGCGTGGTCTTGCGGCGCCCGACTATGTGACTCGTGGCAGCCGACGCAGCCTCGTCGTTCGCCGGGCATGACGCCGGTGAAGCTCCGCATCGTCTGCAACGCGCGGTACTTTTCGTCAAGCAACTGAAAATGCAGCGCTTTGCCCGAGGGGGCGTAGAATGCGACGGAACCATCCTGCTCGATCGGCACCGTGCCAATCACTCTCTTGACGCCGTCCGACTGCACCAGCGACACCACGGGGCCCGTCGAGATATACGGCCTCTTGTTCCAATGGGTATAGGTCTTGGGATCGATGGCTAGAACTCGCAGAAACTTCGCCTTTCCTTTTAAGTCAGGCGAGGCGCCTTCATAGATGTTGTTGCTGAAGATCACGCCAGGCTTGGGGTCCATCCTGTCTTCTCTGCTCGGCCAATCGACTCGATCCGAAATAGCAGCCGGTTTGCGCCGCGGCCTGACCGGCAAAGCGTGAAGGATGTTGTGGACTCCCTCGTAGATCAGCTCTCGGTTGCCATCGACATCCATTAGGTAAAGGACGAACTTGCCGCCGCGATTCGCAGAGACAAGAAAGTCCTCTTCGCCCAGCGGGTAGGGCGAGTAGTACGCAGAGTACCGTCCGCTGGCGTGGTAGCGAGGCGATTCTATCGGGTCGACCGGCCCATTGCCTGATTCCGGCCACGCTAGGTCGGCGGTGACCTTTGTCAAACCAGCAGGGAAGTTGAGTCCTTTCACTGGATCGATGATACCGACCGATCCACTGAACCAATTGTGATGCGCGCTGCCGGTGAACATCACGCGCCGGCTGCCTGGAATGCTCCGAGCGTCCTTGAGTAGATCGGGCCAGACGCTTTGGTTGCCCCAGAACGTGGTGACATTCGTGCCGTCCGGATGAACGGTCCAGAGGCTTTGAGCTCGCCAGAGAGGCTTGTCGGTATACTCCCATCGCGTGTAAATAATCCTACCGTCGTTCATCACGGACGGCAGGTAGTCGGGCTCGTTGTTTCGCGAAATCAAATAGACGTCCTTGCCGTCACGATCGCAGCGAGCCAGCACGTAAGCGTTTGTCGGCGGCATGCAGCGGACATAGGTATGCCCGCGAGTAGTCGAGAAGAGAATGTGTTTTCCGTCCGGCAGATAGACGGGGTCGAGATCGTCGTATGCCCCGTCGGTCAACTGAACGAGGCCCGACCCGTCGATGTTGATCTCGTATAGATGGAATGACTTTTCATTGTGCGGCTTGAAGCAGAAGAGAACCTTATTGGCGTCATAGGAAAGATCGGGCCGCCAAAAGGAACCGTGCAACGGCGATTTGGGCATGAGCATGGTTTGCGAGCCGGAGGGAGAGAGCCCGGTGAGCGTCATCAGCCGGGCGCCGGGGACGGCCATGTACCCCAAACGGTGACGCGTTTCGTGCGGCCATTCCGAACCCTGCGGCATGGGCATGTCCACAAACAGGACCTGGGCGAAATCGACGACGGGATTCTGGAAGGCAATTGCCCGCTTGACCGTCCGCACCTGAAAATAGAGTTCGGACGCAGGTTCGCTTATCGACGCTGCTTGTCGTTCGAGCGAGTCGAGTTTAGCCAATCGAGCGCCGAGATCGACTTTGCCGGACGAACTCGACACGATTCTCTCAGCAAGTTCGCGCGCCCAGCGGATTTCACTGCGGATCCGATCTGGAGTCGGATTGTTGTCAGCCTGATGCAACCAGTCGCTACGCATCGCATCGCGGGCTTCCGCTGCAGAGACCTTTCGCGTTGGCGGCGTCTGCGGCGTGACATACGGAGCGACCGCTTCCGAGACCGACGGACGCAAATGAATGCGGCGGGAAGCCGCCAAAATGATCTCGATCCACTCGGGCGAGAACTGGGCCGAGTCGCCACTCGCCTTCAGGCGTTCAAACCGCTCCTGAATCGCTTGAACCTGCTCCCAACCCGCCAGTTGCTCTGGCGTCTGCGTCGCGTATTGCCGCTCAGTGACCGGTTTATACTCAACGAGCAGTGCGATCAACTTCTTCGCGGTCTCGATGCTGGCGTCCTTGTCAGCAATTAGGTAATCGGCGGGGCTGGCGCCGGTCCACTTCAAGAAGCTCGCGTAGTCCTCGGGAAAACTCGCCTTCAACCGAACGAGTATCGCGCCGGCGATGTCACGGTCAGGTTGCTCGCCATTCTCGGCGAGTTTCTTGCGAGTGCGCGCGAGCGTTTGAGCAAAAGAGTCGCCGGGCACATACACAGCGCCAACTTGGCCTTCGATTTCTTTGGCATAGAGCACGAGAGACTCCACGCCATTGTGATACAACAGCGAGATTTGCGCGGGCGTCAAAGCTCGCGAATAAATTCGAAGGTCGTCGATGCCGCCTTGGAAGAATTCACCGGTTCCACCGCTAGAACCGACGAAAGCTGGAGCGTTCACATTGATGGAGATCTCGCCGGCGCGCTGCTTGGAGGCGATCTCTTTGCCGTCGAGGAAGACTCGCATCAACCGGCCATCAAACGTCGCCGCGCAGTGATGCCAAGCTCCGTCTAGAACATGTGCCGGATTGATCGGCGCGTCGCATTCGACATAGCCGCCCACGTTCAATCCCAACGCCAAAATGGCGCCATCGCCCTGATACGAGAACAACAACCGCTCTGCGCATTCTTGACGAAAGATCTCGCGATAGCCTTTCAAATCAGTCGGCCGCGTCCAGGCGGAAAACGAAATCTCCGGCATACTTCGCTCGTCGGCGCCCAGCCTGGCAACGAGTTTGTTGGCGCCGGCCAGGGACAGAGCGCGTCCGAATACGCCACGCGATCTCGCCACACGACTCGCCACGCTGATGTCGGACGCGGCTCCTGCGGAGCTCTCGCGAAGAACCTGTGCGTCGTCGCCTTCATCGAACTTCCAATGGGCCAGAAGCGGCTGCTTTATTGGCGATGGGTCAGCCGGTGAAGCGGTAGATCCGCCGGCCAACACTGCAATGCACCAAAGCAAACCGATTACACCTAGAGGCTTGCGGGGGGGTCGTCCGGTAGGGTCCATGACATCCCTTTCGTCGCGTAGTGTCAGCCAGTGTTCGTTGAATACCCGTCCTAGAGTATAGCGTGACAGATCACTTTTAGCACTCAAGCGGCCGTTTCGCCGGAATGGCGTCGTTTGCAGTCAACGCGAGACTCAGCCCAAGCAGATCGCCTCCGCATCGAATGAGACAGAGGCAATACTGGCGAAAGAACCGCGAGTTTTCCGCCCCACCGAAGGTGGCCTACGTAACGGTCGAACCGGCAGGGGCTTCCGGGACTGGACGCCGCTGCGTTTCGCCTTCGCCCGTCTCGCTTTCCCTGACGGCTCGGGAGATTTGAGACAGGAGCTTCAGATGGTTGATTGGTTTGGAGACGTATTCGTCGCAACCCGCGTCAAGGCATTTTTGGCGGTCGTGACTCATGGCGCACGCTGTCAGGGCGATAACCGGTCCAGCATACCCTTCCGCTCTCAATTTCATCGTCGCATCGTAACCGTTCATTAACGGCATTTGCATGTCCATCAGGACGACATCATAAGGCTCATCGTCGGCAACTGCAGTCAAGGCGAGGTCGACGGCGATCCGGCCATTATCCGCGGTGGTGACTTTCGCTCCCGCCTTCGTCAACACGTATGAGATGAGTCGCTGGTTGTCTGGACCATCTTCCGCTAGGAGCACGCGACAATCGAGCCTCCGCGTCTCTGTTCGATCGCACGATTCAGGCTCTGACACAGCCTCGTCGAGATTGAGGTGCAGCTTGACTCCTTCAAGCGAACCCGCCCCAACAGTGACAATAAATACACTGCCGCTGGCCGGCGAGCTCGTAACGTCAATCCTACCGCCAAGCAGTTCCGCCAAGCGTCGGCTGATCGTCAGTCCGAGGCCCGTGCCGCCGTACTTGCGGGTCGTGTAAGTCTCAGCTTGACAAAACGGCCTGAATGCATTGACAAGTTGCTCCTCGGTCATCCCCACGCCAGAATCGATGACTTCATATTGCATCTTGGCTTCATCACTGTCGCCGTCCTGCAACTGAGCCAGAACGCGGACACTTCCCGATTCGGTGAACTTGATGGCGTTGCTAACCAAGTTGATGAGAATCTGCCGTAACCGAGTTGGGTCGGTGTGGATTGTCTCAGGAATCGGTCCGATGTACTCGGCTTGCAAGGGAAGGGATTTCGCGTCAGCCTTTGCCTGCATCATCGAGATCACATCGGTGAGGATCTCCACCGGCGAACAGCGAATTGACTCGACTTCCAACTTGCCCGCTTCAACCTTGGAAAGGTCGAGAATGTCGTTGATCAGATCAAGAAGATATTCACCGTTTCGCTTGATCGTCCGAATGGCCGCTATGCGGTGTTTGGGTGCTTTGGTAATGTCACCGTCACTGTAGAGTAGGTCGGCGTACCCCAGAATCGCGCTCATCGGAGTGCGAATCTCATGGCTCATGTCGGCGAGGAACTGGGCCTTGGCTTCCGTGGCCGCCTGTACCTTCCTGTGGCGACTGCGGATTCTAATTACATTTCGCACTCTGGCTCGGACAATGGCTGCGGAAAACGGCTTCGGTATGAAATCGGTTGCGCCAACTTCAAGCGCCCCGACAACTTTGTCGTCACGGTCATGTGAGGTGAGCATGATCACTGAAACGCCGTGCGTCTCCTTCTTGGCCTTGAGCGCGAGCAGGACGTCGATTCCATCCATTTCCGGCATCTCGATGTCCAACAGCGCGACGTCAGGGCGCGATACAGCAGCCTGGGCCATCGCATCTTGGCCATTTGCGGCCAATGACACGTCATAACCATCCTCCTCCAAAATGTCGCGCAGCGACGCCCGAATGGCTGCTGACTCGTCCACAACAAGTATTCTCGACATTGATCGATTCCTTGGTAGTTCCGTGGGATCTGCTATCCACCGTTCGCCGCTACGCCGCTGACGTCATCACACGCGACTACGCCCATCGGATGCGGTTGCAAGCCCGCGTATCTCGCGACGGTGGCGTACAACCTTGCCCGATCGATTGGCTTGGTTGCGTATCCGTCGCAGCCCGCTTCACGGCATTTCTTGTCATCGCCGGCCATGGCGTTGGCTGTCAAAGCGACGATGGAGCCGGCGTAGTCCGCATCGCGAAGTCTTCTGGTTGCCGTATAGCCATCCATGACAGGCATTTGCATATCCATCAAGATTACATCGAACGGTTCCCCTGCCTGACTTGCGGCGAGCGCCACTTCGTAAGCGATCAAGCCGTTCTCAGCCAGGGTGACGTTCGCCCCGACTTTCTCCAGAATGAAGGAGATAAGTTGCTGATTGTCCGGCCCATCCTCGGCCAGCAAAATGCGGCAATTCAGATTAACCGTGGGGGCGGCAGGCGTCTCCGTGCTCAAGTTGTTCCGGGCCACCACCTCTGTGATATTCTCCAAAATAGACACATGCTCAAGCGGCCCGGTGTCTACTGTGACGCTAAACGTGCTTCCCCCGTCTTCGCTGCTGCTGATCGTGATATCTCCGCCGAGCATTTCCGCCAACCGCTTGCTGATGGTCAGCCCCAACCCGGTCCCCCCAGACTTTCGAGTGGTGGAAGCATCGGCTTGCGTGAACGGCTGGAAGAGCTTGACAACTTGCTCCTCAGTCAGGCCGACGCCGGTGTCGATAACATCGAACTGCATACGGGACTCGCTGTCCGAGCCTTCTGCAAGTCGCGCGACTAACCGAATGCTTCCGGTCTCGGTAAACTTGATCGCATTACCGACCAGATTGATCAAGATCTGGCGTAAGCGAGTTGGGTCGCACTGAATCCTCTCCGGAATTCCACCCGCGTACTCGATCTTCAGCGGAAGCCCCTTCGCCTGAGCTGGCACACTCATCAGTGTCGCAACTTCCCCTACCACGTCGCAGGGAGAGCAAATGGTGCATTCCACGTCCAGTTTCCCGGCCTCGATCTTGGAAAGATCGAGGATGTCGTCGAGCAGATTCAGCAGATACATGCCGTTCCGTTTGATCGTGTGAAAAGCCGCCGCTCGTTGAGGG
>CAZWOU010000023.1:0-56312 GCA_964635375.1 uncultured Pirellulaceae bacterium
GGCTTGTAGGATTACCGCGGTCGCCTCGACTTGCAGTTGTTCGCGCGGTTTGCTGACCGCCGCCACCCCCTGCTGTTGAGCGCACATAGCCGTTGCGACCGCGACTCGAGGAAAGATCTCCCATTGATCCATGCGCGGCACGATGCACTGTTCGCTGAGTCCTTGTTCATCGGCACATGCGGCGAGCTCGCTCGCAGCGGCAATGGCCATCTCGTCAGTGATCGTCGAGGCGCGAACGTCGAGGGCGCCCCGAAAGATCCCGGGGAACCCCAGCGAGTTGTTGACTTGATTGGGGAAGTCGCCGCGACCCGTTGCCACGATGCGAGCGCCGGCTTCTTGTGCCTCCCAGGGCCAGATTTCAGGGATTGGGTTGGCGCAAGCGAAGACGATTGCGTCCTTGTTCATTGCTTTGATCCACTCGGGGAGAATTAGATCAGGACCGGGACCAGCGAAGGCAACACAAACGTCCGCGCCCTTTAGAGCCTCTTCGATCCCGCCGATCACTCGATCGGCGTTCGTCTCTTGGCAGGCTCGCCACTTGTCTGGAAACCGTAGCTGCTTTGCCTCGAGATCGCCGCTCCCATACCAATCATCGCGACCTTGATCGAGCTGATTGACTTACCAACGACCTTTAGGGCGTTCAACAAACCGGCGAGCAGCACGGTTGCAGAGCCCTGTTGGTCATCATGCCACACGGGAATCCGCATTCGTGACCGAAGCGTGTCCAGAATGCGAAAACAATTCGGTTGTGAGATATCTTCGAGATTGATTCCACCGAATGACGGTTCTAAAATCTCGACCGTACGGATCAATTCCTCTGGATCTTCCGTTCGCAAGCAAAGCGGCACCGCGTCGACCCCGCCCAGATATTTGAAGAGCAATGCCTTGCCCTCCATCACCGGCAAGCCAGCCTCGGGTCCAATGTCGCCGAGACCTAGCACTCTCGTTCCATTCGATACAACGGCGATCGAATTGGCTTTGTTCGTGTGTTCGTAGACTAACTCCGGAGACTCGTGGATGGCTCGACAAGGAGCAGCAACGCCGGGTGTGTACCAAATCGCGAAGTCTCCGAATCCTCGCACCGGGCACTTCGGCATCATCTGTACTTTGCCGCGATAGAAGGGATGCAAACGCATCGCCTTATCGGCTGGTTGCTTGGCTTTGGCCAGTAGCTCTTCCACGGTCGGCACGACCCCGCTCCCTCTGAACTCGACATAGCTTTCCGTCCTTCTTGTTGAAGCAATATCCATACCAATGGATTGCGGCGTCGGTTACGCACATTCAACGCACACGAATGACTCGCTGCTCGCAGAATTGCGTGCGATATCGCACGACAGTGAGACGCATCTCAGCATCATGGGCGCGGTGTGGGGCGTTCAGGTAAAGATCGACTCGATGGCGATCAACTTCGCGCATCTTATGCCGCTGAGCCACGCAGCAAGTTTGTGACGGCATCGACGATCAACACGTTGGTATTCGACCTACCGTGCCCCCTGGCATTGGTTCAATGAGCGCGGCCAGGTATGCAGCCGTTGTGGAAACGAGTTGCTTTGGAAGCGGCCGTCGCTTGCTCCAGCACGAGGCGGCTCTTGGGGCTTGCACTCTAGGCCTCGCACACTTTCGCTGATCATCGTTTCACACGCGAGATCATCGGATCGACGCGTGAATCGGTCGCAATCTTCGCGTGCCATCATGAAGCCGAGGAATCCGTGTCTTCAAGGACAAGGGATGTGTTGGAGGTTTTTGACACTACGGTATCAGACTGTCATAATAGAACCCTCCCAAACACCGACGAGATCTGAACTCTCGCGACCAAACTGTTTCAACAGGGTTTGGCCCCAACCGACCGTCGGCCCAAGGGGCGCGTCCCGACGCAATAAGAGGAACGCGTTCTGATGCCATTCCGATGGATTACGATTCTCTCACTCAGCAGCCTTGTGCTCTCAATCCTCCTGGGTTCGGCGATCATCTCTGCTGAACCACCTGCGGCCGCCAAACCGAAGGTCGATTTCGCGACCCAGATCCAGCCGATCTTGACACGTCGTTGCCACGCCTGTCACGGCCCCAAGAAGCGCGAAAGCAACTATCGTCTCGATGTGCGGGAATTGGCCTTCGCCGCCGGCGATTTTGGCGATCGGGCGATTATTCCCAGCAAAGCGGACGATAGCCCTTTGCTGCGGTACATCGCCGGCTCCGATGACGACGGGATCGTCATGCCACCCGAGGATGATGGCGAGATGCTCACGGCCGCGGAGATCGCGCTGGTTCGGAACTGGATCGAACAGGGAGCCCATTGGCCGGACGAGTTGGCCGGCGATGCAACGTCGAAGCTGACCACCGATCACTGGTCATTTCAGCCTGTGCAGAAGGTCGCCCCGCCGCAGCTGGACAGTCCTTGGATCAGAAATGGA
This sequence comes from uncultured Pirellulaceae bacterium, assembly GCA_964635375.1. Taxonomy (GTDB): domain Bacteria; phylum Planctomycetota; class Planctomycetia; order Pirellulales; family Pirellulaceae; genus CAZMNY01. The sequence goes on from CAZWOU010000023.1 coordinate 2,412, forward strand.
ATCGACGCCTTCGTCCTGCGGAAGCTTGAAGAGAACAAGATGTCGCACAGCGGAGCGGCCGATCGACGAACGCTCATCCGCCGCATCCATCTCGACATGCTCGGCTTGCCGCCGACACCCGAGCAGGTTGAGGCATTTGTCAACGATCCGTCGCCGGGCGCGTACGGCAAGCTGGTCGAGGCGGTCCTGGAAAGTCCGCACTACGGCGAGCGGTGGGCCCGATACTGGCTCGATCTAGTGCGCTTCGCTGAGACCCACGGATTCGAGACCAACCGCGAACGTCCTAACGCGTGGCCCTATCGCGACTACGTGATTCAATCGCTGAACGATGATGTGCCCTATGACCAGTTCATTAAGGAGCAGATTGCCGGCGACGCGCTGGGCAACCCGGTGGCCACAGGATATCTCGTCGCCGGTCCTTACGATCTTGTCAAGAGTCCCGACATTAGTCTCTCGCTGACGCAGCGGCAGAACGAGTTGGACGACATCATCAATACGACGGGAAGCGTTTTTCTCGGCATGACGATCGGTTGTACTCGCTGCCACAATCACAAATTCGATCCGCTCACGCAGACCGACTACTATGCCATGCAAGCCGTTTTCGCTGGCGTCCAGCATGGTGATCGGGCCTTGCCAGCCTCCCCAAACCGACAAGCGCTAGCGGTCAAGTTGGATTCGCGTATTGGCGAGCTTCGCGGAAAACTGGGGCAGCTCCAGCAGACCGCGACAGAGTTGGTCGCTTCCGCAGCCAAACCCGCGCTTCGCGAGGCGGTTTCGCCGCGGCACAACATTGAGCGAATCACGCCCGTCGACGCAAAGTTCGTTCGCTTTACCGTCCTGGCGACAAATACCAGCGAACCGTGCCTCGACGAGCTAGAGGTCTTTTCCGCAGACAAAGACGTGGCGCTCGCATCGGCAGGCGCCCAGGCGAGTTGCTCTAGTTCGCTTCCTGGCCACGAGATACACAAGCTGGAGCATATCAATGACGGCAAGTACGGGAACGGCCGCAGTTGGATCTCCAACGAAAAAGGGGCGGGTTGGGTACAGGTTGAATTTGCCCAAGTATCCAAGATCGACCGAATTGAGTGGGGTCGGGACCGAGAGGGCAAATACTCGGATCGGCTCGCCACCATCTATCGGATCGAAGTCTCCCAAACGGGCGAAGCGTGGCAAACCGTGGCAAGCAGTTCGAGCCGATTGCCTTTTTCCGGAGTCAAGTCCGACCAGCCCATCTATCGATTCGACCATCTTCCGCCAGACGAGGCTAAGGCAGGCCGCAAGCTGCTGGACGAATTGAAGTCGGCCGAAGCGCAGCGCGACCGGCTTGCCGCGACTCTCACTGTGTATGCCGGAAAATTCTCCCAACCCGGGCCGACACATCGACTCTACCGCGGGGAACCGATGGCTAAACGCGAGCTGGTAGGCCCCGACGCGCCGGAGGTCTTCACCGAGTTGGCTCTTTCCGAGTCAACGCCCGAGCAGCAGCGGCGCAAGCAGCTTGCCCAATGGATCGCCTCGCCCGAGAACCCGCTCACCGCGCGCGTGATTGTCAATCGCCTTTGGCAATTCCATTTCGGTCGCGGCTTCGTCGGTACTCCCAGCGACTTCGGCGCCGCGGGAACCGCGCCGACACACCCCGAATTACTCGACTGGTTGGCCTCACAACTTGTTGCCAACAACTGGTCGCTCAAACAGATGCACCGCTTGATCCTCCAGTCGGCCACCTATCGGCAATCGGGCAGACCGGACCCCGTAGCACTCAAGGCCGACGCGGGTACGCAGCTCTGGTGGCGATTTCCACCGCGGCGGTTGGAAGCCGAGCCGATCCGCGACTCGATCCTCTCGGTCACGGGCATGCTCGATTTGCGAATGGGCGGGCCCGGGTTTAGCGCGTTTGAAGTCGAAGCCGAAAACGTGCGGCACTACCATCCGAAGTCATCTTACGGACCCGAGGACTGGCGACGGATGATTTACATGACGAAGGTCCGCATGGAACAAGATTCCGTTTTTGGTCTGTTTGATTGCCCCGACGCCGCCACATCGGTTCCCCAGCGGAGCCGTTCGACAACGCCGCTGCAGGCACTCAATTTGTTCAACAGCACGTTTCTCCTGCAGCAATCAGAGCTGTTCGCCAGGCGATTGCGGAGCGATTGTCCAGATGATAACGCGGCGCAGATCGCGCGAGCTTTCGAGCTCTGTTACGCGCGTTCGCCCGAGGAAGCCGAAGCGACGGAAACGCTCGCGTTTGTCCAAGACCAAGGGCTGCCTGCATTTTGCCGAGCGCTGCTCAACAGTAACGAATTCTTGTTTATGCCATAGAAGTCATTGTTAGTCCCAACGCGACAAGAGCAGGCAACGGCCGGCGAAAACACGCGATAGACCATAACGAACGTGAGCACGATGAACCAAGCAGACCCCAACAATCTGGTCAGCCGCCACCTGCTCAATCGTCGCGGATTCCTGGGCCACACAGCCACGGGGCTCAGCAGCATCGCGCTCTCGGCGCTCCTGGCCGAACAGCAATTGCTTGCCGAAGACGCGAAGCCGAAGCAAACTGTCAGCGGCAAGCCGCCAATCCGTCCGCAGATCGATCCTGGCCACCCATTCGCGCCGAGAGCGCCGCATTTCAAGGCGGCAGCGAAAAATGTACTGGTCATCTTCTGTTCTGGCGCCTGCAGTCACGTCGACACGTTCGACTACAAACCGGCGCTCGAGAAACTGCACGGCAAGCCGCTGCCCGGCGGCGAGAAGCTGGTGACGTTTCAAGGAGCGCAGGGCAATCTGACGCAGAGCCCTTGGGCCTTCAAGCCACGCGGCGAGTCGGGCAAGATGATCTCCGAATTGGTGCCCCATCTGGGCGAATTGGCCGATGACATCTGCTTCTTGCACTCGATTCGTGGCAAGACGAATACTCACGGACCGGGCGAGAACTTCATGTCGACCGGCTACGCGCTCGACGGCTTCCCCAGCATCGGCGCCTGGGCCACCTATGCGCTGGGCAGCGCGAACTCGGACCTGCCCGCCTACGTGGCGATTCCCGATTCGCGCGGGACACCTCAGTCGTCGGTCAACAACTGGGGACCCGGCTTCCTGCCGGCCGCGTATCAGGGAACCGATTTCAACGCCGGCAAACCGATCCGCAACCTCGAGCGGCCCAAGTCGATATCGCCCGCGACCGACGACGCCACCCGCGGTTTTCTGCAACGCCTAAACGCTCGGCATCTGGAACGCTTCCCGGGCGACTCGGAACTGGCCGCGCGGATCTCCAGCTACGAACTGGCGGCGCGGATGCAGCTTGCCGTTCCCGAAGTGAGCGATATTTCGACCGAGTCGTCTGCGACGCTCACGATGTACGGGGCCGACGATGCGCAGAATTCCCTCAAGGCGTCGTACGCCAAGAATTGCATTCTCGCCCGGCGGCTGATCGAGAAGGGCGTCCGTTTCGTGCAGCTGTTCAACGGCGCCTACCAGACCGGCGGCGAAGGCGTAAGCAACTGGGACGGACACAAATCGCTCAAGCCCCAGTACGATAAACACGGCCTCGTGCTCGATCAGCCGACCGCGGCCCTGATCAAAGATCTGAAGCAACGCGGGCTGCTCAAGGACACGCTCGTTGTCTGGTGCACGGAATTCGGCCGCATGCCAACCTTCCAGAAGGGCGCCAGTGGACGCGACCACAATCCCGACGGCTTCACGTGCTGGATGGCCGGAGCGGGCGTCAAAGCGCCCTTCAGCTACGGCGCGACTGACGAGTTCGGCTACAAGGCCATCGAGCAGCCGACCACGGTTCATGATTTCCACGCCACAATCCTGCATCTCTTGGGGTTGAACCACGAGCAACTGACCTATTACTACAACGGACTGGAACGTCGACTGACAAACGTCGAAGGCCGTATCATCAAAGAGGTGCTCGGATAAGAAAGTCGCGCCCCAACGAGGTGTCCAAGCCGGGTGGGCCGGCTCGGCTTGGCCGATGCCCGTTCAAGGGCGATCTTGCAGCGCTGGGTAGACGACCTTCTTGAGGTAGCCGACCAGTTCGTTGCGGCGGAACAGATCGGAATTCCAAGCCTTGTGGAGCGGCTCGAGAAGGATCTCCTGGAGCTTGGGACCACAAACATAGATCTGTACGGGCAGCTCTACGCCGGAGAGTTCTATGGTCGTCGACTTTCGTTCGTAGAGACCCTCGGCGGTGCACTCGAACCAATCGAGCCGGTCTACCTGCTCGGACGTGAGTTCGCGAAACAGGATTCCGTCAAAGCTGCCCGAGGCGTCCGCAACGATCGCTGGGTAGTTGCCCCAGCTTCGCGTCTTGGCCTCGTAACGGCGAAAGCCGCTCACAGTGACCGGCTCGCCGTCCGAAAAAATTCGGGCGATGGGAACGGCGACCTCTGGGAACATCAACGTCCCGTAGGCAACGAGGTTCAACATTGTTGACTCCAAATATTGGGACGGGCTTGGCGGCAAGATCGGCGCAAACAAAGTGTCCGGATCAATCCTCATGATCGCGCCAGAGCTTACAGTTGGTTGTAGAGGAAATGTGATCGCGCGGGGCGGGACTTGGCGGCGTTTTAATAGGTCTGCGCTTCACCCATCCAAGGTCACAAGTTAGAATAGTTAATGCAGGGTGCAGGTTTCAAAACTAGTCACAGGGGCGGATTGTTGAGTTATTCTACTCGTTCTGCTTGAACGGCCCTGTTTCGCTAGTGTGTGTTCCATCTGCAGGCTCCGGGTCAAGATCTCGCGTTCTGGTTCTCAACCGGTGAATGGCTGTAGGTTTTCCGAGCGGAGTTCGTTTAATACTATTGGTCGCGGGAACCGAGCAGAAACGGCGACTTGGGATGTATCGAGTGCGAGGATCGTCAGAGGTCCATCGCCTTGTGTCGAATCAGCCTAGGATCGATCGGTTGATTTGGGTCAACGGAGCATGTCGCGTGGATGCTTTCATTTTTCCGCTAGGAGTTGCTATCACGGTGCTCGTTCTCCTCAGGCTCGGCGTGCTGGGCGTGGGCAGCATCCAGCAACTAGGCCATCAACGTCTGCATCAACAGCTTTCACTCGAACTAATGCGCGAGAGGATTGCGGCTGCACAGAGAACTCGAGAATTGAGCGCGCTATCGTGGAACGGCTACCGCAAGTTCGTGATTTCCGAGCGAGCTGACGAAGCGGACGGGGTCTGTTCGTTCGTCCTGACCCCACACGATCGAAAGCCGTTGCAGCCTTTCAAGCCGGGGCAATACATCACCTTTCGCGTGAATATTCCAGGCCGCGAGAAGCCTGTTGTGCGATGCTATTCGTTGTCGAGTTGCTTCAATCACCAAAGCTACCGGATAGGCATCAAACGTGTCGCGTCGCCGCCCGATTCCCCATCTGCTCCGCCTGGTCTCGTGTCGAACTATTTTCACGAGCAACTCTCGGTGGGGGACATCCTTGACCTACAGGCGCCGAGTGGTCGGTTCTTCTTGGACTTGGAAAAAGAGAGGCCTGCCGTCTTGATCGGCGGCGGCATCGGCGTCACTCCACTGCTAAGCATGGCGCACAGTGTTGCTAATTCGGACTCAAGGCGCGAAGTCCTGATCTTCTACGGCGTACGTGATCGAGATACGCACGCCTACAAGGCTGAGCTCGAAGACCTGGCCGAGAAACACCCGAACATTCGCCTCGTTGTGAGCTATAGCCAGCCAGCCGCCAAGGACGAACTTGGCGAGGGGCGCGACTATCATCATACAGGTCATATTACGATCGAGTTGTTGCGTAGCTATTTACGATCCACAAATTACGAATTCTACATTTGTGGGCCGCCATCCATGATGGAATCGCTCGTTGACCCCCTTCGCAAATGGGGCGCAGCGACGAAGGACATCCACACCGAAGCATTCGGCCCTGCGACGGTGAGTAAGTCAGTTGAAAAGGCAGTATCTACAATGCCTAATACAGAATCAGGACAACCAGCGGCGGCGCGACAAGTGAATTTCGCCAAGTCGAACAAGTCGTGCGTTTGGAAAGGAGGCGGGGAGACGCTCCTCGATTTAGCTTCGGATAATGGCGTCTCCATCGATTCCGGCTGCCGAGCGGGTAACTGCGGCACATGCGGCGTGGCTGTAAAGTCCGGACAAGTTCGCTATCTCTCAGAGCTTGGCATGGATCCAGACGAGGGCACATGCCTGACATGTGTCGCCCTACCAGACAGCGACGTCGTCCTTGACGCGTGACCACTTCGTTTACCGCCGCCTCTCGATGTTTGCATACCCCTACAGACCCTCACTCTCGCGACCAATAAGGAGTCGAACGTCATGAGGCGTTTTGCCGCAATACAACATCTCTGCGTCGTCCTATTCGCTGGAGTGGTCGGGTTCATAACCAGCGGACCTTTGGTCATCGCCCAGGATCGAATCGACCCAGCGAAAGTTGTCGGCCGCGATACTTGTAAGAAGTGTCACGCAGCCGAACAGGCAGCTTGGGAACATTCCTCACATCATCTCAAGGCGTGGAATCTGCTTGAGCATCCCAAGGCCAAGGATTTCGCAAAGGCTTTGGGTATAGCCGATGTCAAGAAAGCGAAACTGTGCACTTCATGCCATGGGACGCCGCAAGAGAAGGATGGTCAACTGCAGATCGGTCATGGCAACTCATGTGAGTCGTGCCATGGCGGTGCTGGCGGAAAAGAGGGCTGGTTGGAAACTCATTATGATTTCGGTTTGGGCCGGTCAGTCGTTGAATCGACGACGATTGCAGACCTGTTGCAGGATCGCGAAAAGGAATCGGCGGAACATCGCATCGCTCGTGAGGCGGCGAGCAGGAAAGCTGGCATGAACCGGTCGGCCGACGTCTTGGCAATCGCCAGCAACTGCTTGAAGTGCCATATTGGCCAAAGCGAAGAGCTGATGGCCGCAGGACATGCGGTGAGCAAACGGTTTGAGTTTGTGGCCTGGGCGCAGGGCGAGGTGCGACACAACTTCCTCATGGATCCGAAGTCCAATGCAGAGGCGCCATCAAAGTGGATCTCGCAAGGTAACAGAACTGCGGCTGGCCGGAAGCGACTCATGCTTGTTGCCGGGCAACTTGCCGATTTGACACTCAGCTTGAGAGCCCGAGCCAAAGTAACGTCCACAAAACGCGGCACCTTGGGGGATGAAGCCAACGACCGAATACTCGATCTGCAAGAGGAGCTGGAGGACTTGGAATTGCCAGGCCTCAAGCCAGCGTTGAATATATTGGTCGATATCGATAAGAAATCTCTGCGCAAGATCACCGAAGAAGACGAATCCGTCTATTCGAACGCGGCAGACGCGTTCCTCAAGGCCGCCCAAGCATTTTTGGACCAACATCGAGACGGCAATAAGCTGCCGACCGAAATGAAGATCCCGCCCTGGGCAAAAGGCGAGGCGTTTCAAGAGTAGGGAATACCAGAGCGGAGGTTTGGAATGAGACTTAGGTCACCTCAAGTGTTTCGTGGTTCGGCTGCCGTGTTGATCGTTGGCGTTACGGTGGCGTTCGCCGGCGACGATCCTAAACAAACACGCCTGGACGGAGAGGCAGGCACGGATGTCGTGAACAACGGCCAAACGACCACCGGGGCGGAATCCTCACAGAACGACGGTCACCGAATCGAAGGTCACGGCAAGTGCATCGACTGCCATAAACAGGAAACGAAGGCTTGGCTCGCCTCTCGTCACGCGGGGCGAGCCTTTGACTTGCTGCGAGTGGCCGACCCCGCGCGTGACTATGCCAAGAAGCTTGGCATTCGACCGACCGATATTGCTCGGAATTCAATGTGTGTCGATTGCCATGCAACTCGGCAGATCGATCAAGTTGGTCGCCAGAGCGTGATCGGCGCCGTTTCTTGCGAGTCGTGTCATGGCGCGGCGGGAGGCGAAGATGGTTGGCTCAATCGGCACGCCGTCTACGGCCCGCGGGGTACGACACGCAACAACGAGACGGATGAACGTTACAAGTTGAGGACCCATCATTCCCGGCAGGCAGGCCAACTCGGCTCCTCCCAGCTCTATCAGCTCGTCAAGAATTGTTATTCCTGTCACGTCGTTAAGCACGAGGCCTTGGTGAATGCCGGCCACAAGTCTGGCGATCAATTCGTGCTGCTACCGAGAATCCTCGGTCAAGTGCGCCACAACTTTGTGCTCGACAGCAGCAAGAATGCTGTGGCCCCAACATTGTGGACCGATTCGTTACGCGGCGGCCCAGGGCGAAATGCCTCTGGTCGAATAAGAGTGCTCTTTGTGCTCGGCCAGATGGTTGATTTGGAGACGAGCTTGAGGAATCTTTCCATGGCGACCGCTGAAAACGACTTCACGGATGCGATGATCGATCGCATCGAGGGCGCCTTCGAGTTACTAGCCGAGGACATTTTGGACGAGGTCGAAGATACGCCTCTTCCTGAAATCAAAGACGTAGTCAAAGTCGTTGAACCGATCTGGGAGGGTCTGGACGACGATGGATTCAACGCGGACGACAATGAAATGTATCTTTCCGCTGCCCGAGATGTGGCCAAGGCCGCGCAGATGTTCGCCACTCGAGACGGAAACAAACTAATGGAACTCGATCAGCTTGACTTGATCCCCGAGGGCCCATTCAAAGATGTCTATCAACCGTAGACTTTGGGGATGAAATGGCCACTTTTGAGTCAATTGATCGACCCCAACGATGGAACGTGCCGTTCGCCGCCGACATGACCGATGCCGCCGTCGACCGCCTGCTGCGCATCGAACCGTTTTGCAGCCTGGACGAGTCTCGGTTTCCCGACAAGTTTTCCCTGCGAGGAATTCTCAAGAACGATACGCGGATCACGCGCTATCAAAAGGGCGATATCATTGTTCGCCAAGGCGACTGGGGCAACACTGCCTTCATCGTCGTGAGCGGCACGATTCAGGTTTGTTTGGGGAGCCTACCTGGCGAAGTCCTCGGGCGACACCAGGTAAAGCGCAAGGGACTCTTTCGTCTTCTTGCCCAACTTTGGCACAATAGTGACGAGCCCGAGGTTCGCGACGTAGCCTCGTACCGAAAGGACCCCCGGTTAGCCGCGCGTGGAACGGGTCAGCATACGCGAATCTCCCTGCAGGATACGTCGGCCGTGCTTGACCAACATGGCGTCACCGAAATCGGGACCGGCCAACTGTTTGGCGAATCCGCCGCCCTCGGTCGAAGTCCGCGCCAAGCAACCGCAATCGCCAACGATGAATGCGAGTTGCTCGAAATACGATGGCAAGGACTTCGGGACCTAATGCGGCAGGACGAAGGGATTCGCGCCCATATCGACCGCGTGTTTCGGCAGCGCGCCTTGCGTTCCTTTCTTCATACGACGGCGATTTTTGAACATCTCTCGGACAGTCAATTGTCGCAACTTGTGGAAGAGGCGACCTTCGAGACGTATGGCGTCTATGACTGGGCTGGCAGCTTTAAGCGGTTGGCAAAACAAGGCGTCGAGTCCCAGTTGCAAGACGAACCTTTGATCGCCGAGGAGGGTGATTACGCGAACGGCGTCATCATCGTGCGCAGCGGTTTGGCTCGCCTCAGTCGACGCCACGAACACGGACATCGAACGGTTGGCTATCTCACGCCGGGCCACGTGTATGGCCTGAACGAAATCATCGAAGGCTGGCAAGGGTCCGCTCCGCGCCCGCTTGTAAACTCACTCCGCGCGATCGGCACGGCCTCAGTCATTGTCGTGCCAACCCACTTGATCGAATCGCTGCTGTTGGACCGATCGAGTTCCGACGTTCACTCCACAAGCAAGTCGTATCCGGCGGGCTTGCCACGACAACCTGAGTTGGATGCGGCCGAGGTCAATCCGGATTTCGTGGAGTTCTTGGTCCAGAATCGATTTGTCAACGGCACGGCAACGATGCTGATCGATCTGGATCGCTGTACGCGATGCGATGACTGCGTGCTCGCTTGCGCGAGCGCTCACGATAACAACCCGCGATTTCTCCGCCACGGCCCCATTCAGAACAACATCATGGTGGCCAATGCTTGCATGCACTGCGAAGACCCCGTTTGTATGATCGAATGCCCAACTGGCGCGATCCACCGCGACGTGGCCGAAGGGCAGGTGCTGGTCAATGATCGAACTTGCATTGGTTGTAGCGCATGCGCGAACAACTGTCCTTACAACGCGATCCGGATGGTCGAAGTGAGACACCGACTTGGCGACTTCATCCGAGACAAACAAAGCCATGCTCCAATTGTCAAAGCGACCAAGTGTGATTTATGTCTTGACCAGCTGGGCGGTCCAGCGTGTCAAAACGCTTGCCCGCATGACGCTCTCGTTCGAATGGACATTAGTAACCTCGCTACATTGGCGAAATGGTCTCGACGTTGACGAACAGATTGTGACCACAGGGGCCCACTCGATGACAGGCAAACACTATTTCGGACAGGTAGACGCCTGCGGCCCTTGTTCAACTACCAGGAACTGCGATGTGCCATATTTACATGACGGACCCGAATGAGAATTCAAACTTCTAGACGATTGCGCAACATTGCGATCTTGCTCGCCGCCATTGTGCTCAGCTTGGCTTTGAGTTTGGTTTGCGTGGCCGCGCTGCGCGATACTGCAAGGCTGTCCGGCTGGATTCTCCTCAGCCTGATCCTGTTCCTTGCCGCATACCAGTTCCGCAAGAAGCTCGCTTTCCTGCCGCTTGGTTCATCCGCCAGTTGGTTGCAATTGCACATCTACATCGGCTTGCTGACCGCCGTCGTCTTCGGGATCCACATTCACTGGCATGCGCCGAACGGAGCGTTCGAAGTCCTTCTTGCCCTCTGCTACGCCTTGGTTTTTGCAAGTGGCCTGTTGGGGCTGGTTATCTCTCGATCCTTTGCCCGCCGATTGGCGATTCGAGGCGAGGAAGTTCTCTTCGAACGCATTCCCGTTTACCGCAAGCGGCTTCAAATTGAAGTGGAAGATCTCGTCCTGCGCTGTCTCGTCGCGACAGAATCCAATACCATTCCGCAATTCTACAACAGGACATTAAGGCCATTCTTTGAGCAACCGCGACACTTCTGGCCCCATCTTCTTGAATCCAACCGGGCTCGGCACGCACTGTTGCGGGAGATGAGCGACCACAACCGCTATCTAAACGACGTCGAGTCGCGAACCATGTCTGAAATCGCCAGTCGAGTGAAGGCGAAAGACGATCTGGACTACCATCAGGCGTTGCAGGCAACTCTCAAGTACTGGACGTTCGCCCATGTTCCTTTGACCTACGCATTGCTCGCATTCGCGACATTTCACGCGCTCCTCGTCCACGTTTTTTCGGGAGGAACGCTGTGAGTACGCGAGATTCGCGGCCGTTCGAGTTCAATGACAACGACTATGCACGGCCAAATCAAGGTTGGGTTTGCGGCCGGGTTGCCGATGGTCAACTCTGTCCTCTTGGACCGACGCAACGCGGCAGTTGCCGGAGCTCGGCCGAATGCGAGCCGAACAAGCAGGGGGAAACATGGGTCTGCGCGCGGTCTCGCGTGAACGGAGGGCCATGCGAAGACGGCCCAGATCCAGAGGGTGCTTGCTGTCGAGCGATTCCAGAGTGCCGCCCGAAACGCGCCATCAAGTCACAACGAGGACTCGTCTCGTTCTACATTTTTGCGTTGTCCGTGGGCGTGCTCCTAATGGCATTCGGAAGCCCATTGCGGAATCGCCTGTTCTCGCCGGGACCGCTCAGTAGCCCGCACAATGTAAGTGCCAGCCGAAAGTGCGCTGATTGCCATGAAGGAACCAGCGGCGACTTGGGCGAGTGGCTTCGCACCGCTACGGCCGGCGATGCAACATGGAAGCAAGCTCAACGGTGCCTCAAGTGTCATCGCGACCTCGAGGAAAACGCCATCAAGCCTCACGGGGTCGCAGGGGAACGATTGGTCGCCGCAACGCGGCGGGCTAAAGCTCGCGGCGCTTCTCAGTCGAATGTGTTGCTCTTGGCAGCCGCCAAGACCGGGTTGAGATCCCCAGCACTACACGAGGCGATAGCATGCGCCGCGTGCCACAAGGAGCACCGAGGCAATGCCGCGAAACTGGTCGATACCTCGAACAGCCAGTGCCAAACTTGCCACACGGCGACGTTTGCCGGTTTGAGCAGCGGCCACCCGGAATTCTTCGGCTATCCATTCGACCGACGTAGCCGTTTGTACTTTGATCATGTGTCGCATTATGGCGGGCACTTCGAAGCGTCCGACGGTGAGGATTCTAAGGATCTCTCGTGCATTGAATGCCATGTGGCGGACTCGGCGGGAAGGCACATGCAGATACGAGGATTTGAGACGGCCTGTGGTCGTTGCCACGGTGATCAGATCGAGGACGATCTCGCTTCGGGACTTCCTTTCGTGTCGCTGCCCGGCGTCGATGTCCCGTCGCTCAACACTCAGGCTGACAAGGGGATCGATATTGGCCATTGGCCGACTCTCTATCCTCTGCATGTTGAGGCCGGCGAATTGACGCCGCTGTTCGCATTGCTTATGCACTCGAACGCGGATTCCGCAGAAGCAGTTCGCCGAATGGATCAGATCCAACTGGACGATTTGCAAGACGCCACAATCGAACAACTTGAGGATGTCGAGCAATTCGTCTGGGCGTACAAAGAGACCCTCTACGATATGCTTCGCGGTGGTCAACCTTGGATCCGCCAACGCCTCGAGACAGCGTTGGCTTCCCAGGCGTCCGAAGACGAGATTGCTGAATGGGCCAGTCTTTTCCCACTCGGAATGATGGCTCGGATGAAAGACCGATGGCTGCCAACACTTTATGCAGAAGTGGAAGCGCGTCGGTCCAAAGAATCAACGCCTCTCGCCCAAGCAGGTCCTGCGGCGGATCCCGTGAAGACCGTCGCGCGCGATGCACACGTTGCGAAGATCACGACGAGCGGTTGGTACTTGCAGGATTCCGACTTGACGCTGCGCTACCGCCCGACAGGCCATGGAGACACGGTCCTGAAATCGCTGTTGAACGTGTCAGCTCGACTTGCTGGCGCCGAAGATCAAACCGCCGACTCGCGACGCGACGCGATTACCCAGTCAATGAAGGAGATATTCTCGTCGATTTCTACGCCCACATCTATTGGGCGGTGCGTCAAGTGCCATACCATCGACGAACGAATGGAAGGCGGCGCTGAGGTTAACTGGCGTGCGTTTAGGTCTACCCAGACACACGAGTTTACGAAATTCGATCACTCAGCACACATGACCCCGCTCGAGAATCAAACCTGCGTCCAGTGTCACGTGTTCAAGGTTGACGACGGCCCGGTCTATTCTCCCTTTCGACCGGAGTTCTTTCACTCCAATCAAACCCCAAACTTGGTGCATCAGGTACGTTCCAGCGAGTTTGCACCAATCCAAAAGGCCAGCTGTACAGAGTGCCATAACCCGACGGCGGCGACTGACGACTGCTTGAGTTGTCACAATTACCACATCCGCTAGTCGCAGGCGACATTGCGGCGAGCTCTCGCCGGCGCTCCCACGGCGGATTGGCGCCCCTCCGCAAATCTCTCCTCTGTCGCCCTCAAACGGCGGCGAATCCGGGGCGTCGCGAGCCACCAAGATTGGCGGCTCAGCCCTCCGTGCTAGCAACCCAGGTCTCGCCACCAGCGTGCTTGCGAAGAAATCACTGGCGCGATAATGCGAATTATGCCGATCATGAGGGTTGAAACGACCGAATGTTCCCACACAGCAGTCATTTGATGGCTCGGTCTGAAATTGCATCCAACTTGGCACTACACCCAACTTCTATGAGGTGGCGAATTCTATCATGCCCAGGTCAGGACATTCGCTGCCGGTTGCTGTGTCGGGAATTGCTCTGCTTTTCCTCACGTGCATGCAACCTAGCCTCGGTGACGAGCCTTATTCACGTCGGCTGGTCAACAGACCCGCAGATGCGCAAAAGCAGGCACTCAATCAACTTGACCGATACCTTCGCGTCGTTGGGCAAACGCAAGCAAAGCCGCACAACGCCTATCGCATCTGCGATGCAGGGCAGACAGAAATCTCGCGACGAGAACAAACCAAGGGCGGGCCGAGGGAAGCTGGTCCACTGCAACAGCGAGCGGCTCATGCTGGCCACGTCCGTCCAGCCGTACACACGGACCAACATCGTTCGAGTTCGCCTCATCCCGTAACCCACCGCATTGTCGACGACGGCGCCCAGCCACGTGAGAAGAAACGCTCCGCCGACGCCCAAGGCGCCATTGATCAAATCCACGCCAATTGCGCGGATGGCGATCTATATCCTTCAGCGGCGAAGTGCAAATCATGTCATCCGGATCACTATCGCGAATGGTCCGTGTCGCCCCACGCATATGCTCAATTGAGCCCCGTGTTCAACGCGATGTCGAGCGCGCTGATCGCCTTGAACAACGGGACGCTTGGCGACTTTTGCATACGGTGCCATACGCCTGTCGGAATGGCGCTGGACGAGCCGATCGTGATCAGCAATGTGGATCGACACCCTGCAGCGAGAGAAGGCGTTACCTGTGTCGTCTGCCACAGGGTTAATCAGAACTGGGGAAAAGGCGCGGGACGCAAGGCACTTCTCGCCGGTGGCGTCACGGCGCCCGTTGTCGGTCCTGTTGGATCAGAGATTCTTGACGAAGTGATCTCGAATCCAGATCGATATGGCAGGCTGAGGACTCACCCACACTCGGCCGAAGATGGGCGAGAGATTCATGACAGCGTGATGCCGTTTTTTGCCCTCACCACGCCAGCGGTGTGCGGAACATGTCACGACGTCTTCGCCCCCAACGGCTTTCGCTTGGAAGATGCGTTCAGCGAATTCAAGGTATCGCCGTCGGCCCTCAAGAAGAAACAGAACTGCCAGAATTGCCACATGGGTTTGAGTCCGGGCGTGGCGACTGGGTTTGCCTACGAGCCGGCGGCCAAAGTCGGCAACGTCTACACAGCGCCCCGAAAACGAACCAACCACATGATGATCGGTCCCGATTACTCACTGGTTCATCCAGGAATCTTCCCTCATAATCCAGTCGCAGTAAGAGAAACACACGCTGCGTCAGGCAACGGCATCGATCTGGGGCTGGCCACTATGAGTGAGTGGTTGCTATTCGATCACAAAGCGGGATGGGGGACCGAAGCCTTTGAACGAGCGAAGCACTCGGAGAGCGAATTTCCCACGCCGTGGAAGGATCAGGCGAGGAGATTTCGAGCTCGAGATATTCTCAGGGATCAGTTTCAGCTGCTTCACGAAGCGAACGTTGCGCGACATCAGATCTTGTCACTTGGCTACCAGCTTGGCGAGGTTGAACTGGATGGATTTGACCGGCACAACCTCCGCTTCAAGATTCTGCTGTGGAACGGTACGGATGGACATGGCGTGCCGACGGGATTCGATGCGGAACGTGTCGTCTTCCTTCGCGTGACGGTCACGGACAGCAATGGAAAGCTGCTACTTGTCTCAGGAGATCTCGATCCGAACGGCGACGTTCGCGACAGCCACTCTGCCTACGTGCACGACGGCGAGCTCCCGATTGATCGACAGTTGTTTACGCTTCAGTCAAGGTTCCTCACGCGAAACGTCCGTGGCGGGGAGCGTGAGCAGACTATTCCAGTGCCGTTTTCTCTCGACCCATTACCGTTCATTCGGCCCGCCACGAGACCGTTTACGGTTCAAGGCAGACCCCTGGGAGCGAGGAAGCACAAAAAAGCCCTCGAAGTCGGCGGCAAACGTTGGGCCCGTTACTCGATCCCAAGATCCCGACTCGAAGACTGCGCGGGGCCCTATTGCGTTCAAGTTCAGCTCGTTGCGGGAATGGTCCCTGTCAACCTGATACAGAAGATCGGCGCAGTGGGATTCGACTACGGCATGTCAACACGCGACGTTGCGGACGCGATCGTCGATGGTCATCTCGTACTACATTCTCGCCGCGCGTCCATCAGGAGGCCTTGACCGACTCACGACCAAAAACGCGAATCCTACACACGTCATCATGTGCCGAAACCCGAATTCTCGACAACGCCCTATTATCAGTTGCAGACGCTGCATGCACTGCAAGAAGGCTGCGCGCAGAGTAACCCTCGTCGGGGTGATTCTTGCGACCGCCGCCTCCTTGCTGATGACTACACCCGCGTCGGCTCAAGAGATGCTGGAGCCATTCGATGAAAACGTAGTGACTCTTGAGTTCCCCCACCAAGAGTCGCCGCGGTGGCTTGAAGCCGTGGAAGCAGTGCCCACGATGCTCACATGGCCGGTTGAACCTATGGCCAAGGTCTTTGAGCGAATTCTGCATCTTGAACACCACAGCACAACGACCGAGTTGGACGATGAGCCGAAAGGACTGCAGCCCATACCGGACAGGCCTCCGCTGATCTTTGAGTTGAATGAGCTGTTTCTCGGCAAGGGATCGCTGAAACCCGGGATCGAGACGCACCACGGTGCGGTTTGGCGACCGGCCCTCTGGGTCTTCGGGCAATTCAGAACTGCGGTGCAATACTTCGATCGAGGTGCAGAACCGACCGTTGACTGGGATAATCGGCTCGACCTGTTCGCGCAACTCAACTTGTCAGGAACCGAAAGAGTGCTCGCGGGTCTTCGTCCCCTCGACGAAGAAGTCGGCGGAGGGAGGAATTTCTCCGGATACGACATGAAGAACGGTGACGGTCTCGATGGGTGGAATGGAAAACTCCAGACCCTCTTCTTCGAGGGTGATATCGGCGAAATCTTTCCGAGGCTCGATCCATTTGACGTCAAGGCGCTCGACCTGGGATTCTCGGTCGGACGCATGCCGCTGCTGGCGCAACAAGGCCTGCTCATCAACGAGGACATGATCGACGCGGTCACGGTCACGCGAAACAACTTGTATGGGCACGGCAACATTAACCTTCGAGCGACTGGCGTATACTCATGGAGCGGAATAAATCGAAATAGTGTTGTCGGGCGAAGCAACGACTATGACCCGTCTTCCGAGATGATCGCAATCCTAACGGAGAGCGACTATTTTAAACGAACGATCAACCTCGACGCGGCATATGTCTATGGAGACCCCGTCTTCGGCGAGGTGTTTACTGTCGCCGCCAGTTCGATACGTCGATTCCATGGATTCGAGAACACCTATAACTCGTCCCTGCACGTGTTGGCGTCGTTTCCTGACGGCCCGACAACGGATTACGCCGATCAGGGCGAACTCATCTTCTCTCAACTCTCTTGGACGCCCCACCACACCGAAGACCTCGTCTACCTCAACACGTTTTGGGCGATCGACCAGTTCACCTCGCCTGCACGCGGACCACTGCTAGGCGGGCCGCGCGGACTAGCCGGAATCCTGTTCGCGGGCGTGAATCTAGGCCGCTACAGTGCGCCGATCAATGTAACCACCGACAATGTGGTTGGCGCCGACCTGGGGTATCAGTGGTTCTTCGGTGCGACGCGGGAGCAGCTAATTTGGGAGGTGGGGGGCGTCATGGACACCGATGGAAACGAGCGGGACACGATTGGCACCGCGATGCGATTTCAGAAGGCGTTCGGCCATCACACGGTACTCGTTGTCGATGGTTTCGTCACAAAACGAGAAGGCCAACCCGTTGCCCAGGGCGCCCGCACCGAATTGTTGATCAAGTTCTAGCCTTCAGGATGCCCGCCGATCGCGGCGCCGGGAGAGCGGTAAACCAAGCGAAAACGGACACGACAATCGCCCGAAGGTTGGTGCTGCGCCCGAAAATTGCGCCCGGAAGTTGGTCCCATTCAGGATTCTCTCATCATGCCAGTTCCGCGGAACCGAAATTGAATACCTAGGCTCCTCTAAAGCCCTTGTCGTTCCCAGTGAGGCAAAGTCATGATTGCCAATTATCGGCTGATTCTATTGGTTATCCTCGTTTTCGGGCCGTTGTGTCCAGCGCCGGAGGCGAGCGCCGGAGGGCCAGCCTGCAAAGATTGCGGATGCAAGAGCCATGTTCGGACGAAACTGATCGCGGTGATGGAGTGCCGCGAGTTCAAGACCCCTGAATATGAGTGCAAGCCTGTCAACGCGTTTTATCCCGCCAAAGGCATGGTTTGTAAGAGCGGGTGCCGTTGCGACACTTACGCTTGCGTCCACCGCAATTGCGACTCCGTCTGTTGCACGCCTTACACTGACTGCCGGTACAGAGAGCAATACGGCGCAAGCCACTGTGGAACACTCAGTCCGTGCGCAGTTCGCCAGCCTGTTGGGGTCTGCGTCTCCTCGGCCCCAGTCATCAAATGGGTCCGTGTCCCGATTTGCGATGAGTGCGGCAGCAAGCAGAAACATGGCGATTAGCTCGCCGCGGGCGCCGATCGCTAACGGCGGGGCGCTGGGCCAGGGTGCAATACCGCATTGGGCCGCGGTGGCGGCGGTTTCATTCGCCAGAAATTGAACACCTCTTCCCTAGAGAGGCGCCCATTTCGATTTACGTCAGCGCGATGAAAGTGATGCGCATCGTGCAGACCGACTTCGTAAATCGTAAGGTGGTCATCCGAGTTTCGATCAAGGGAGTTGAATAGGCCGTCTGTCGGCAAGGGCGGCGTCTGTTTCTTAGCGCGATGTCTCGCCGCAGCTAACTGTCTCCGCGACTTCTTCGTAGATTTTGAGTCTTCCAAATCCGCCTTCGGCTCAGGCCTGGAGAGCGTTGCAGCAAAAGCGTCTTCGGCCTTTGAACGACCCGAGTCGGCCGCGGGCGCCGCATCAGCCTTGCCAACGTCACTCGTCTCGGTCTCCGCTTGGTCGGATGTGCCACTGCCGGATGTGCCACTGCCGGAAGTATCACTGGGCAGTAGCGGTGCAGGGGCAATAGGGTTCGATTCAGCGGATCGCAGGTCGGATGATTCATTCTCGCCAACGACCGGCAAGATGCTCGAAGCAAGACTAGCAAGACTGACCATTGACGACGCAGCATCTTCTTCAGCATCTGCAACGTCAGGCATGGGCTGCTCAACGCCGCCTGGGCTCAAGCGGTCAGTTTCTGCATCCGTTTCCGCATCCGAACTGGGCGACTCTGCATCACGCGACGGCGTAACTGAACCGCCAGCGGAAGTCGCCGCCTCCGAGGGGTGTGGCTTCGAGCTGGGCAGCTGCGGGCGGTCAACCTGTCGACTCGCCAAAGCGGGGGACTCGTCTGTCCTCCCTGGCGCGCGGCCCAAGAACGCCACGAGAAGCACGGCATTGACAACCAGCGACGCCACAAGACCGATGGCAACCAAAGTCCACGCTAGCGACTTCCGCTGGGGATGAACGGCCGGTTTTTCCGGTCGTTCTACCTGGCTGCTTCGACTTCCCTCGGCTTCATCGAGTCCGACGACGTCGTGGTCGGACTCCTGGGATTGGCCTTCAGCACCCTTCCACCGATGCTTCAAGCGATGTTTTCGCGCGCGAAGCTTGTCGACAATACAGCTAGCCCATTGAACGAATCGACGATCCGTGGGGTCTTCCGATGACAGCATGCCATCCAACATCGCCGTCACCGACTCGTATTGACCGGTGCTTCTTAGTCGCTGCACCTGATTGATTCTCTGCGCAAATTGGCCAGCTTGTTTTGGCCCAGAACGATCGGCTCTGCAGTCTCTCGCCTGTGATCTGAGATGGTCTTGCAGAGCGTCAACGAGCTCGATTGCCGACGCGTATCGATCGCTTGGATTCTTCGCAAGCGCCTTTAGGCAAATCCCCTCGAGAGTCACATCAATTCCCGCGCGGAACAGACTTGGCGGCGGCGGCTCGTCCTGAAGCACTTGCTCAAGAACCTCGACCATCTCCCCATCGAAAGGCAGACAACCGGTGAGCATCTCGTACATTATCGCGCCCAGGCTGTACACATCGCTTTGAGGCCCAACGTCCGCCGATGAGCCAACGACCTGTTCGGGAGACATGTAGGCGGGCGTGCCAACCAACAAACCTTCCTCGGTCAGCGTCGATTCACGCTCGATCAGCCGCGCCAAACCGAAGTCCATCAACACTGGCTCGCCACTGCGATCAATGATAATGTTGGCTGGTTTCAAGTCACGATGAACGATGCCCGCCGCATGAGCTGTGTGCAAAGCCATCGCGAGCTTGCGGATGATCATCACGACGTGCCGGACCGGCATCGGAGCGCCAGAATCGAGCCGCTCGGCCAACGTCTGCCCGTCAATATAGGCCATCGTGAAATAGCTGGTTCCTTCAATCTCGCCGACATCGAAAGCGGGACAAAGGTTGGGGTGCCTCAGCGCCGCCATTGCGCGGACTTCCCGTTCGAACCGCTTGACCGCATCGATGTCTCTTTCTCGAAACTTGGGAACTTTGAGTGCGACAGGGCGGCCCAACTGGGTGTCGTCAGCCAGGTAGACGGTGCCCATCGTCCCCTCGCCCAGAACGCGGTTCAGGCTGTACCGTCCCAGTTGCATGGGGTGGCCGGGTGCGGGGGCCAAGAGGTCAAGGGCGGGGGTAATGGAGGGCCCCACGGACCGGCGCTTGGTCGCGTAGACATCGCCGCCATTTGATCTATCTGCGGACAAGCCACTCACCTCGACGTTCAGGTCCATTCGACTCGCTCGAACTAAGCCAACTCCCGCTTCTTCCAGCATAGACGCCAAGAATCTCGGTTGACAACAAATTGGCGACGCGAGACTTGGGACCCCACTCGCTCGCCACACTCGGCTCCGACCAACAGCGCGTTTTCGCACATTCGCCGGCAAGATCCTGTTGACAACGAAACCATCCAAAAACCTGAGATCTCGCGCCTACAAGTTCAAAGCATGGACGTCTTTGGGATTAAACGCAAGAAATCCGCGGCGAGAACAAGAACTGTCAAGAAACGCTCAATTTTGAGCGGAACTATTCCCGACCACCCGTGGCCACTCGCCATTCCGCGGGCGGTGAGTCGGATCTCCCCAATTTTGCCGCCTTGCTTTCCGCCCTGGGTTCGACATACCGACAAGGCTGAATTCTCGACTACAATTGGCGACTTCAAGTCTTGCCAGCGAAGCGATCCACCAATTCGCCATTGTTTCGCCAGCGGACAAACCAACTTCAGATGCGAAGAATTCTATTGGCAAATCAACACCCTTTCACGATCGACGTTTTTCAAGAGAACACGCTCGTCTTCTCCACTGAACTCGAATCATCGCTCGAATTCGGTCGACAAAGAGAGGGCGAACATGTCCCCTACGTACGTGAAGGCGATCGCGTCATCATCGCCCAACTCGACGAGACGGACGTTTCACGCCAACACCTACTCTTGTCGATCGACTCCGAGCAAGGTGTGCGCGTCGAGAACCAAAGTACCGTGGCCACCGTTGTTATTCACCCTGATCGCGAACTCGACCCGGGCGAGTCGGTCGTCGTTCACCTCCCTTGCCTCTTGGTCCTCTTCGGTCGAACAATCAAACTGACGAAGGCTGAAAATCCGGACGCGATCGCCAAGAATCTTGAGAGCCTTGCGCAGAAGACATTGCCGCCTGGCCAATCAAGCAGTGCATCTTCGAGACTTTCAACGATTCTCAAGAGCGGGCGTGATGAGAATGAAACCGACCTTATTCTTCGCGGGTTGGAGGCAACGATTGGCGTGCTGCAGCACGCTGGAAAATCAGACGAATTCTCAACGCTCGCCCTGGGTGTGATGGTCGATGAGCTGGGGTTCGAAAAAGCGGCGGCGCTCAGCTGCGACGGTGGAACCTGGCGAGTTGATACGTGTCGCACACGCGCCGGCCAACCGCAAGTGGAGTGGACGCCAAGCCAGGCAATTTTGAAACGTGTCCTCGACGAAAGACGGACGTTCTGGCGTTTCTCTGATGTGGATGAATCGACAACATCGAGTTTGGTCAATGCCGGATCATTGATTGCCACGCCGGTTCTGAGTCGGGATGGCCAAGTTGTTGGCGCGCTGTACGGCGAACGACCGTTCGTGGCGCAAGGGCAAATCTCGAAAACCATGTCCGAAGCCGAAGCTTCGATCGTCGAATTGTTGTCAACCAGCGTTGCCGCAGGAATAGCCCGACTGGAACAGGAGAGGTCCGCCGTCAAGGCGCGCGTGCTCTTTGAACAATTCTTTACTCCCGAACTATCGCGTCAAATCGAGATAGAACCGGGATTGCTGCTCGGTAAAGACGCCATCGTTACGCTCGTCTTTTGCGACATTCGCGGGTTCAGTCAAGCGACGGAACAATTGGGAGCCCGATTGACGCTGGACTGGATCAACGACGTGATGGGGACTCTCTCGCAGTGCGTTGGCGACAACCAGGGCGTGCTCGTCGACGCATTGGGCGACGAGCTGCTGGGAATGTGGGGCGCACCGGCCGTGTGTCCCGATCAGGCCGAGCTTGCTTGCCGGGCAGCCATCCAAATGCAGGAACAGATTCCCCAATTGAATCGA
Organism: uncultured Pirellulaceae bacterium; assembly: GCA_964635375.1. Lineage (GTDB taxonomy): Bacteria > Planctomycetota > Planctomycetia > Pirellulales > Pirellulaceae > CAZMNY01. Next base: position 24,714 of record CAZWOU010000023.1, read on the forward strand.
CGCTGGAGAAAGGTGCTGGACCGCCCGATGGAATTGGGTATCGGCATACACACTGGGACCGCACGTGTTGGCAATATCGGCTCGCCTCACAAATTCAAGTATGGACCGCTGGGAAGTACCGTGCAGATCGCGAGACAGGCGCAACAAGCTACCCGGCAACTCAAATGCAATATCTTGATTACTACCGAAACCGCATCGAGACTTGACTCCAGTTTCACCTCCCGCCGACTGCGGACCAACTCGGACGAGCAGCCTGTCGGGTTGCACGAGTTGGCGATTGAAACTCCTGACGACTGGTTGAAACTAAAGCGACTGTTCGAATCGGCGGTGGGAGCGTACGAGCGTGACGACTTGCCAACCGCAATACGCCTTTTAGCGAAGGTGCTTGTCGATCACCCTGGCGACTTGCCCGCGCTGCAACTCTTGTCACGGATCGCCGACACGCCGCAGGTCGAGCCGTGATGCGATCAGCCCGTCGAATCCGCCAAGGGACGATGGCCGTGTGGATCTCCAAGCGTCGCGCTAAGGGAGACGGCGTTGCCGGCGAACGTCTTCTTTCCAACGATACTCTTTACCTAACCCGATCCAGCGAACAGCACGTCGCCAATCGGCGGCAAGTTTACCTTGCAAACGCGAACTGGATCGCGGATAATTGGGAAGGACGCTCTTCGGCGACACAACTCGCCGCGGCCCCGCCTGCCGTCCATCCTCCATACGCCTTCCAGCCCCAGAATTGTCTATGCGTGGTTCAACATTGGTCCTGCTTGGTTTGGCCGCATGGCTGCTGACGCCATCGCTGACGACGGTTCAGGCGAACGAATCGACTCCTGCCGACCTCGAGTTCTTCGAGAAGAAGATCCGGCCCGTGCTGGTCGAGCATTGCTACGAATGTCATTCGGCCGAGGCCGGGGAAACGGAAGGCGGACTGCTGCTTGATACGCAGGCCGCGATTCTAAAGGGTGGCGAGGCGGGCCGGCCATCGTGGTTGGCCAACCTCAGAAGAGCCTGCTGATTGATGCGTTGGTATTCACCAAGAAGCTGGAAATGCCACCCGAAGGCAAGCTGCCGCCCGAAGTGATCGCTGACTTTCGGCGATGGATCAAACGCGGCGCAGCCGACTCGCGCGACGGCGAGATGGCTATGAAGCAAGACGGGCCGGTTGCGATTGACGCCGCTGAACTCTGGTCGCTCCGCCCAATCCAAGACACTCAGCCGCCTGCGGTCGCCCGAGCCGATTGGCCTCGCGATGACATGGACCGGTTCGTTCTGGCTCGGCTCGAACAACAGGGCCTGAAGCCGGTTGGCGAGGCAACGCCGCTGACACTGCTGAGGCGAATCCACTTTGATCTGACTGGGCTGCCGCCTACCCCGGAGGCGATTCGAGATTTTGAAAAAGATTCGTCACAAAAGGCGATCGCCAAGTTAGTCGACCGCCTGCTTGAGTCGCCTCAATTCGGCGAGCGGTGGGGACGCTACTGGCTGGACGTCGCCCGCTATGCGGAATCCGTCGGCGGCAGTCGGGACGTGTTGATGCCCCACGCTTGGCGCTATCGCAACTATGTGATCGACGCAATCAACGCCGACATGCCTTACGACCAGTTTCTACGCGAGCAGCTCGCCGGCGACTTGATGCCTGCGGCCGATGCGGCGGATCGCGATCGGTTGCAAATTGCGACTGGGTTTTTGGCCATCGGCACCAAGTCGCTCAACGGCGGCAACTTGCAGATGGATATCGTTGACGACCAGATCGACGTAACAGGGAAAGCCGTGCTCGGATTGGCGATCGGTTGTGCTCGCTGTCACGACCACAAGTTCGACCCCATTCCAACAGCCGACTACTACGCACTTGCCGGAATCTTTCGCAGCACACAGACTCTTTACGGCAGCGCGAAGAAGCAGCCAGCGGACAAGGCGATCAACGAACTGTTAGTCCTGGGCGACAACGTCGATGAGATAATTGAGCAGCACAAAGTTCATCAGGCGAAAGTCACCAAGCTCAATAAGAAAACCGGCGCCCTCAATAAGACACTCAAGACACTGCAGAAGAAGCTTCCCAAGGATTGGAGAAGACGCCAAGCAGCAATCAAGGCGTCGAACGCCGCCCCAGCGTCGAACGGAAAGGACTCGCCTCCTCCCAAAATTGGCGCCAAAATCAACGCTAAGGACCGCAAGCTTCTCAGCGATGTGGCCGCTTTCGAGGCGGCTCAGCGCGAGTCCCAGGAACTCAAGAGCGAACTAAAGGAACTGAACAAGAGTAAGCCTGACAGCGAAATCCAGTACGCCATCGGCGTGCGCGAGGCCAAGAAGGTCGCCGACTCGAAGATTCACATTCGCGGCGACCGAGCCAAACTGGGCGAGACAGTCGCCCGCGGTTTTCTGTCCTGCGTCGATCTCCAGGCGGTAGAGATCGGCAAGCAACAGAGTGGACGATTGGAGTTTGCGGACTGGCTTGTGGATGCCGACAATCCGCTGACAACTCGCGTCGCCGTTAATCGGATCTGGCAGCATGTTTTTGGCCTCGGCATTGTCTCCACCGTAGACAACTTCGGCGCCAATGGAATCAAGCCGACTCACCCTGAATTGCTCGACTACCTGGCGACTCAGTTTCGCAAGGAAAAATGGTCGGTGAAGAAGATGGTCCGCCGGCTTGTCCTTTCAGCCACGTATCGATTGTCTGCCGATGCGGATGAGGAAAACTACGCCAAGGATCCAGCCAATGAGTACTACTGGCGGATGCGACGACGTCGATTGGATGCCGAATCGCTGCGGGACTCGTTGTTGGCGGCCGCCGGCAACTTGGACCTGAAACGGCCTGTTGCTTCGCCCGTTGCGGAAATCGGCAACGGCGAAGTCGGTCGAGGGATCAAGACCGCTCCGCTCGAAGCGCCCTTCCCCCACCGCAGCGTCTACCTGCCAATTCTTCGAGGCATCATTCCTGAACTGTTGCGAACATTTGACTTCCCTGAACCCAGCAACCCTCAGGGACAGCGAATGGCGACCAATGTACCGTCGCAGTCGCTGTTCCTCATGAATAGCCCTTTCGTCATCGACCAAGCTGAAAGTTTGGCCAAGCGTGTTCTGGACGCTGAATCAGATCCCGCTTTGCGGGTCGAGCAGATTTTCCTGCGGTGTTTAAGCCGACGGCCCGAGCAAATTGAATTGGCCCAGTCGCTCGCTTTCTTGAAACGGCTGGAACAGCAAAGCAGCGACGACGGCTTGGCGGAGAATCGCGACCTTGCCCCTTGGACTACGTTTTGCCATGCACTATTTAACAGTGCCGAATCGCGCTATCTCGATTAGCTCATCGCCGCCAACCGCTGTCGCTGAACCTAACTCTAAGCAAGCAAATGCCATGAACAATCGACTGCAAATCTCGCGACGCCAACTGCTTTCTTCCAGCGCCTGCGGCATCGGCTCGCTGGCGATGGCGGGATTGCTGAAGGACGCCCGAGCCGATCATGCGAGCCCGTTGGCGGCCAAGGCGCCTCACTTTAAACCTCGCGCCAAACGGATCATCTTCTTGCACATGCGCGGCGCGCCGGCCCACATGGATACGTTTGACTACAAGCCTCAACTCAACGAGAGGGACGGCCTGGTCGGCAAGTCCAAGAATCGCAAGTTGATCGCGTCGCCTTGGAAATGGAAGCAGCGAGGCCAGAGCGGGTTGTGGGTCTCGGATCTGCTTCCCAACATCGCAGAACATGCCGACGACCTCTGCGTGCTGTCTGGGATGCACACCGATATCGCCAACCACACGCCCGCAATGCTCTATCTGCACACGGGAAACTTCGTCTTTGCCCGACCGTCGATGGGCGCTTGGATCCTGTACGGCTTGGGAACCGAGAATCAGAATCTGCCTGGGTTTATCACCATGTCGCCGCCTGTGATCAACGGCGGCGCTTGGAATTACGGCACGGCTTTCCTGCCCGCTGTGTATCAGGGCACCGCAATCGGCGACATTAAGACGCCGATCGCCAAGGCCCAAATCGGCAACATCAAGAATCCCTATCTCAGCCCGAAGCGACAACGAGAGCAACTCGATTTCGTTCAGTCGATGAATCGCGAGTTCGCCAAACGCGACCAAAACGACTCACAGCTTGAGGGAGTCATCGAATCGGCGGAGTTGGCGTATCGGATGCAAGCCGATATGCCCCATGTGATGGACCTATCGCAGGAAACGGCCGCGACACTCGATCTCTACGGGATCGGCGACGGCAAGAAGAGCGACAACTTTGGGCGTCAGTGCCTGCTGGCTCGACGGTTCGCCGAAGCCGGAGTGCGCTACATCGAGCTCTGCGATGAGTTTTGGGATCAGCATAATCAACTGAAATCAGGCCACGGCGCGCGGGCCGCCGCCACCGACCGTCCCGTCGCAGGTCTACTGGCTGACCTCAAGAGACGAGGCATGTTGGAAGACACCATCGTTCTCTGGGGTGGCGAATTCGGTCGCACGCCGGATAGCGCTAAGAAAGATGGGCGCGATCACAACATCAAGGGCTTCACCATGTTCTTAGCCGGCGGAGGCGTGAAAGGCGGATTCAAGTACGGCGAAACCGACGAACTCGGCTACGAGGCCGTCAACGACCGCGTGCACACCCACGGCCTGCACGCCACGCTCCTGCACATCCTGGGGCTCGATCACACGAAGCTCACCAGACGATACGCCGGTCGCGATTTTCGCCTGACCGACGTCTACGGGCGAGTTGTGGATGAAGTCTTGGCGTAGCCGCAATCGCGCGGCTCTCTGGTCTACTCGTCGCCATCCTCATCTCGAGAAATGCGCTCGTGGCACGATACCAGTCCGGGCAGCATTGTCAGATCGCACAGCAGCGCGACGACGAGTAGCGCGATCAAAGTGAAGATGAATCGAGTCATCGCGGCCAGTGGACTTGTGACAAAGACGAATAGGCCAACGCCGGCAATTAGCGTCGTTTGGAACATGGCGCTGGAGCATTGCCGATACGCGGTTCGCAGCGCCACGAACGACGAAGACGCGGAGCGCTGCAAGTCTCGGAATCGCAACAGGAAGTGAGTTGTGTCATCCACGGCGATGCCCAATGCCACGCTGGCGGTCATAGTCATGCCGATGTCGAGTGGGTACTGCAACAGACCGATTGCACCGTACACGGCGACCATTGGAAACACGTTGGGTATCATCGCCAGCAAACCCAACCTGAAAGAGCCAACGGCGACGATCATCAAGGGGCAGATCAGCAAGAATGCCGCTGCGCAATTCATCAGCAGATCACTGATGACGCTCTCTTGAGCGACGTGATATAGATGCGACACCCCGGTGAATTGCAACGAGATGTCGTTGGTCGCCTCATAGTCTGGGTCATTCGTCGCAGCCTCGCGTTGGACGGCTGTTTCCGCGGCTTGCATCGCCCGTTCCGCGAGCCCGCCGAAGTCGGTCTTCTCCAAGAGAGGGACGCGTATGCTTATCCGCCATGCTTCGACGTCGTCGCCCACATAGAGGTAGGGCGTATCCGCCAAAGCTTCTCTTGCTTCTCGCAGGCGCCGCCGGATAAGCGTACGACGAATGGTGGCGTTGAGGCCTCCTTCGGTCGGCTCGTCGGGCAAAGACGTGGCTAACGAAAGCGTCGTAAACACCCCCGAAATAGCGCGAATTTCAGCCTCGATGCTGCGGATAACGCGTAGGTGACGATACATTTGCCGGCCGTCAGCGCCGTGAAAATTGACGATCAATTCCGTCTGCTCGATTGGACCCAGGTTTCGCTCCAGCTCGCCAATCTCACGGATCACGCGTGAGCGCGGTGTAAAAACCCGCTCCACTTCCAATTCGCCTTCCAATTGAGCGAAACCGATGAAGAGCAGGGCGACCGTCGCGAGGCTGGAGAAGATGACGGCTGTTCGCCAGCGAAGCACCTGGCCCAAGATCGCGTCTTGAAGCCAAGTGGAACGCGGCCGATGGGATTCGGCGTTGTGAAGCGATTCGATCAAGATGGGCATCAAGATCAATTGGCTGAGCAAGGAAACCACGACCCCAGCCGCGCAATAGACGCCAAACTCCCTCACAGCCAGGAAAGAACTTCGGCAAAGAGACAACATTCCCGCAGTCGTTGTGATCGCCGAGAAGAAGCAGGGCTTCCAACCGCAACCCAGAATGGCGCGAGCTGTTGGCTGGGCAAACGTCCGCGCATAGTTCACCAAGTGCAGCGATCCTGAGACAGTCAAGATGTAGGCCAAACTCGGGATGACGGAAGATAGACCGCCCCACTTCGAACCGCTCAATGTCACCACAGCGACACTCATCGCAGCGGCCAAGCCACTCACGGCCAAAACACCCATCACCAGGCGAACGCTGCGCAAGCAGAGCCATGCAGCAAGAGTCGACAACAAACAAGACGGAATAACGAGGGTAAGAATCGACTCTCGAATAATCTGGTCGCCATGCGCCCCGACTTGCGGATAGCCACCCATCAAGAGCCGATCGCCGTCATCCTTGAGGATCTTCTTGGCTGTCTCACGGATCGCCGCGGTCGATTCTTTTCGGTGGGCCATCCCCGCTGCGTTCAACGAAACAACGATGCAAGTTCGTGAGTGATCTGGGCCAAAATAGACTCCGCGAAACCGTTCAAGCACCGTTTCGCGATCCAGCCCGTACTCCTCAAGACTGCGGAGAAGCTGAGGACCGGAAACTGCATCTTGCACGAACTTGCGAGCCGGACCATTGGTCAAGCGTAAGGCGACCTGATCCGTGCGCGGGTCCGACAACGTACAACCAGGCCAAGTCAGGACCACAAAATCATCGCTGCCAAACCTCGCAACGAACTGGTCGTACGTCACGCGCGCCGACGAAGTGTCGGGCAGCCACTGGAATACATCTTCCATGTTCGAATCGAATCGCGCAATGCCGGCCGCTGAGCATCCGATCCCGATGATCAGAAACACGAGGGCGATGCTGCCGTAGATCTTCGATTCAGTTCGCATGCACTGTTGTACGGGTTGGCGTGAAACATCAGACTAGAGCGGAGCCGAACATCGGTTCGCTACATCAGCAGCGAACCCAAGCGCCGTTTACAACCCATCATACACCAGCGGATGATCGCGTTGGTCACTCCCACGCAGCAGGCGAACCTAGTAGGCGAGCTCTGTTGAATGAAACCACCTTCGGCAAAGCGTCTCCGTAGTTCATCGCCCGAGAACAAGGAGCGTGGCGTTGATTTCGACTTGGTGATCGACATTGGCGGTTTGGGCGTGGGACGCAATTTTTTTGCGAGGAGGAATGATAACATGGTCGGCCGCTTTTTCCGGCGACTCAAATTCTGGCTTGGCATTCCACAACGCCAGCTCTGTCCGAACTGCAGCGCAGAAGTAACGCTGGTGGTTCGGTATCCAGACTATGTTTGTCGTGAATGTTGCGCTCGTACAGCCGATCCCGACGGACGCCTCGTTAGTTTCTCCAACATTGATCTCAGTGGCGGACTTCGGGGAAGGTACGAAGACAACCATGAACCGTACGAGTCCGATGAATGTTTCATCGGCGGCAAACTGTGTCACGCCGCAGAAGCTCACTTTGGTGGCATAGTCGTGCGTCCTCGGTCTCGGCCTTCCCTCGGCCGGATGCGATAGCCGGACGCTCATCGGCGCGGACCCAGGGCGAATTCCGCAGCGCGTCGAGGATACCGGTACACTAGTTCATACCGAGCAAAGCCTATTTTCGGGGACGGCCGAGTAACGTAGGCTATCAAGTCGCCCCGACCTCTATTCTTCAGAATCGGTGGAAGAACTGTGAACCGCATCTCAATGACCGGTCTTGTTTGTGCCGTGGCGCTTTGGACTGGCGCGCTGTCTACTGGCGCGCTTAGTCACGGCGCGGGCAAGTTGTTCGCTGCAGAGTCGCGAATACGAATTGGTGTCGCAAAGGTCGACGTCACGCCAACGACTCCTGTTGTCATGGCGGGTTACGGCAGTCGCTCGCGCGAGTTCGAAGGCATCGATACCAAGCTGTGGGCGCGAGCTATGGTGATTGGAGATTCGCACCCGGCTGCGATCGTCGTGATCGATAATTGCGGAGTGACTCGCGGCGTTACCGAACAGTTGGCAAGTCGAGTCAAGAAACTGGGGATTGGGCCGGACCGTCTGATTGTCGCTGCGACCCACACGCACAATGCACCCAATCTGGTTGGTTACGCATCCATCCTGTGGAAGGGCCGCACGACGCCCGAGCAAGACAAGAGCACTGCGGAGTACACCACCTTTGCGATTCGGCAAATGGAAAGCGCAATCGCAAAGGCTCTAGCCGACCGCGAACCGATGACGCTCGGTTGGGCCCAGGGACGAGCCACGTTCGGCGGCAACCGACGCGTGTTGAAGAACGGAAGCTGGGCAGGGTTCGGATTTCAACGCAACGGCCCCGTCGATCACACTCTTCCACTGATGGCCGCCCGCGACGCCAGTGGCGCGATTCGCGCAATTTGGGCCAACTATGCATGTCACTGCACGACGGCCGGCTCGCGCAATTTCATCGGGGGCGATTGGGCGGGATTCGCCAATAGGTCGATCGAACAACATTTCCCAAAGGCAATCTCCTTGATGACGATTGGCTGTGGGGCGGATGTCGGTCCCCAACCCACGGGAAACCTTAAGTACGCCCAACAACACGGCGAATCGATCGCAAAGGAAGTGCAGACCTTGCTCGCGGGCCAAACAAGACCGCTCAATGTTGAGCCAACCATTGTGAGCAAACGAATCAAGCTGCCGCTGGTTGAGCCAAAACCCCGCTCGCATTGGGAGTCGCAACTTCGATCGACTGGTTTCAAACATCAACTGGCCAAATCCATGCTTGAACACCTAGACAAGAACGGCGCCATCCCAAGTGACGTCGATTATCCACTGACGGTTTGGAAGTTTGGAAACGAATTGGCCATGGTGTTTCTGGCTGGAGAAGTCGTCGTCGACTACTCGCTCCGCTTGAAGCGCGAACTCGATTCGGAGCGGCTGTGGATCACCGCATGGGCGAACGACATGCCTGGGTACATCCCATCGCGTCGCGTGCTTGTTGAAGGCGGCTATGAAGCAGAATTCTCGCAGATCTACTACGGAAAACCGGGACCCTACGCCACGCAAGTCGAGGACACGCTTGTCCACGCTGTGAAAGAACTGGTTGGACGAGAATTCGAAGCGTCAGGAAGGTAACAGTCAAACTGGCTGCCGCTGGTCATACTGGCTGCGGCGCCGGCTCCTGAGTGTTGAATTCCTGATACGGCCGCCGAACAGCCGTCTAATCATCCAGTTCCGGGATCGGATCATCGGCGGCGACATCTTCCCCTTCCCAGTTCACCTTGCCGTCTCGGTAGATCAAGATGCGGTGTTTGCTGCCGGGAAGCGGCTGAACGCTCTGTTTGGGCATCCAACTGCGATGTTGCTCAAGCACTTTCGTCAGCTTTGGATCGCCGACGATGTTCTTCCATTCGTTCGGATCGGCCTTCATGTCGTACAGCTCTTCACTGCCATCAGCGTAGTGAATGTAACGATACTGTTCTGAGCGAACACCGTGGTTGTCATGATTGTGGGTCGTAATCGCAGGCCATGCTCGCTCGGCGCTAGGATCGTTCAGCTGCGGCCGGAGGCTGTGACCCTCGAGTCCCTTCTTGCTTGGCAATCCGCAAAGGTCCGTCAAGGTCGGGTAGATGTCGAGCAACTCGGCGGGCTTGGAACAGAGCCCCTTCCCGTTCGCGACGCCGGGCCCAGCGAAGACGAGCGGCACGCGGGTGGACCGATCCCAGAGTGAGTTCTTTCCAGTAATCAGCTTCTCGCCCAGATGCCACCCATGGTCGGACCAGAGGACAACGATCGTATTCTCGCCGAACCCGTTCGCCTCGAGCGCTCCGAGAACGCGGCCGACTTGGCTGTCCACGAAGCTCGTGCAAGCTAGGTAGGATCGAACAAGATTCTTCCACTGGTTCGCCTCTTGCAAGAACTTGAGGCGAGGCTCCGGTAGTCGCCAGTGCATATACCATGAGAATCGCGGCGTGTCGTCACGGTCCATGGGATCCAGGGGAGGCAAGATCAGTTTGTTCTCAGGGTAGAGATCGAACCATTCCTGAGTCGCGTAGCAAGGGACGTGTGGCAGAAAGAAACCGGCCGAGAGAAAGAAAGGCTCTTGTGGTCTCTTGTTCAACTCGTCGACCGCCCAGCTGGCGACCTTCCAATCGCCTTTCTCTTGATCGGAGTGGGGAAACACGCCCCAATCGACCAGAGGGTGCTTGGCTGGCGTGTCGACAAGCTTCGCTGGGGGCCGCGCGCCGACGCCTGCAGGCGGGCCAAGCACTTGGAATTCGTTGTCTTTCTTTCCACGTCCATTGCGGCCGTGGTAGATCTTGCCGGTCGAATAGGTCGTGTAGCCGTGACGATGTAGGTACTGAGGAAGCGTCTCCAAGTCCTTCCACTCGGCGGTGTCGCGAATCCACGGCGCCAGACCATACACGCCGGTCGTCGAGGGTCGCAGACCAGTCATCAAACTTGTGCGAGACGAATTGCACAACGGCGACTGGCAATGGGCATTCGTGAACCCAACGCCTCGAGCCGCCAGGGCGTCGATGTTGGGGGTCTTGATTTGGGGGTGGCCGTTTAGATATCCAATCCAATCATTCTGATCGTCGATGGCGATAAACAGGATGTTCGGTTTGTCTGCCGCGTTGGCTGGCGTAACGAGGCGGGCGATCATTAGGCAGGCAGCCAGCAGCATGAACAGAGTGGTTCTCGCCGATCCATTGAGTCCGCGCCGCGCGGCCGCATTCGGTAGAGCCGTCCGGTTCTGGGCGGCTGTTTGGACGAGCAATCGCCGTTTCTTCGTTGCGGGCCGTGCGATCATTGTTTTCCGATTCCCTTAGGTGGTTTCGCCTGACGGCGATCTAAACCACAATAGTGGCAGACGCCGGATTGCATTAACCTAATGGGTTGCCAGCACGTATTCCAGTGGCGCTCCGCCGTCCCGGTCAGCGGACTTACCTGAATCACCAGCATGAGACGAAGCGTGGGGCGGTCGCGTGGCCGGATTGCGAACTTCGGCGTTTCGTTCAATCCGTTGCCTGCGCGAGGGCGTTGTCAACGGTTGCTTGGGTCTCCTCGCCCGTGGCCACGGAATGGATGATTAAGTGGGCCGTTTGACGTAAAAGTGGCGATGTCCATTGAGACCTTTAGCTGAGGATGACAAATGCCTGGAGCCAACCTGCCACGCCCTATTGCGGCCATGCTGCTCGCGGCAATCTTGGTTGCTGGCGCCAACGCCAAAGAGCCCTTCCGATTCAAGTCGGGGCAGCGCGTCCTGTTCCTCGGCGATTCGATCACCCACGCAGGCGGGTATGTCGCGGAACTAGAATCGAGGCTTCGCACGCTCGACCCAGACGGCGAGTACGAACTGATTAACTTGGGTTTGCCCAGCGAGACCTGCAGTGGTCTTTCCGAACCAGCTCATCCTTACCCTCGCCCCAACGTGCACGAGCGACTCGCCCGAGCACTCAGCAAGATCAAGCCGGACGTCGTCTTTGCCTGCTACGGAATGAACGATGGCATCTATCATCCCTTTAGCAAGGCGCGTTTTGCCGCCTATCAAAAGGGAATCGACAAGCTCGTTGCGGATGTCAAAGCCAGCGGCGCAACGTTGATTCTGTTGACGCCTCCACCCTTTGACCCGTTGCCTCTGAGAAAGAGAGGCAAGCTGCAACCTGTCGATTCAGACAAGTTCGCCTGGTTCCAAATCTATGAGGATTACGATTCCGTGCTGGCTCAATACGCCAACTGGATCATGGTTCGCGGACGAACGGATGTCGACGACGTGATCGATCTGCACACGCCAATTAACGCGGCAGTTGCAAAACGACGCGAAAAGCAGGCGGATTTCACGATGTCCGGTGACGGCGTACATCTCGACAGCGTCGGGCATCTCTTGATGGCCAATGTGATTTGGCGCGCGCTCGGCTACTCAGACATAAAGCCGAGCAAACCGATGCGGCGAGCCGTGGCTGCGCGAGCTAAGATTCTGCATGACGCCTGGCTGAGCCATGTGGGCCACAAACGACCCGGTGTGAAAGACGGACTGCCAATCGACGAAGCGAAGGAAGCCGCCGCCGCAATCAAGTTGCCGCGATGATACCAATTCAAGACGTGAGTCGACGCGGCAAGGGATCCCAATGAGTGAAGACGAATTGATGGCGGAGTTGGAGCAGCGCAAGCAGCGTCGGCAAACGCTCGCCAACGAGTATGAAGACCAGGCGAAAGAGAACCTGCGCAACGGCGGGTGGATCGTGCTCGCTCGCGGAGGACTGTTCTTCGCGATGGCCATATCGGGTCTGCTCGGTTGGATTCTAGCTGGCGCCGGTCCGATTGGATTCTCCGTCGCCGCGATTACTTTTACGGCTCTGGTTGCGGTCGTCATCTATCATGAGCGGCTGCAACGAAAGGCCTTGGAACTGCAGACTCGCGCCGAGATTCAGCGGCAGAGCGTAGCCCGAATGGAGCGTGATTGGGAGAGCCTGCCGCAATGGCAAGTCCAATCGCCCGACTCGCTGCGAGCTGTTGCCCAAGACTTGGACCTTTTTGGACCTGTCTCCCTGTTCCGCTGGCTGTGTCGAGCCAACACGCCATCTGGAGTGCGGACGATTCGCGATTGGATCACCCACCCCGCCGAACCGGACGAAATCAGATCTCGTCAAGCCGCGGTCAGTCGACTGCGCGACGAAACGGACATGCGGGATGAACTGGCGGTCAAGGGTCATCTGCTTTCCTATTGCTTGAGCGACCCCGATCAATTTCTAAGATGGCTTGAAGGCGACGGTTGGTTTCACGGCCGACGTTGGATGTTGACGCTCGCTAGGATTCTGTCTGCCGCATTCCTGCTCTTGCTGATCCTGTTCTTGGCGTCGATAGGGCCGAGGGAATGGGTCGGTGGCGCAGCGATGGTGGTGGTCATTTTCAATGTCGTTTTGAGCGTTTCTTTCACGGGTTCCATGCACGACATGTTCTTTCGAGTCACCACGCCTTCAGGCGAGATGCAGTTGTATCGCGACCTGTTTGGCTTGGTAAAGCTGTTGCCCGACGACGAAACTCGGCTCAAGCAACTGAAGGGCGTCGTCCTGGATTCGAAGCACGGCGCTGATCGACAGCTTGGAGCCTTGCATCGGATCATGAATCTCGCCAACATTCGCCGAGCCGGCTTGTTTGGCGCTCTCTATCTATTCTTGCAAATCACCGTCCTTTGGGACTTCCATGTGATGGGACTGCTGGAGCGATGGCGAGTGCAGATTCGAGATGACGCGAGGCATTGGTTTGAGGCGTTGGGGGAATTGGAGGCGCTGATGTCGCTAGCGGCCGCCGCCCACGACCATCCGGATTGGTCCTTCCCTTCAGTCAACGCCTCGGCGAGCGAACTATCGACGCGGCAGCTTGGCCATCCGTTGTTGCCGCCCGACACTTGCGTTCGCAACGATGTTTCAGTGGGGCCGCAGGGTTCGCTGTTGTTGGTTACCGGATCGAACATGTCGGGAAAGAGCACGTTGCTCCGTTCGCTTGGTTTGAACGCCGTCCTCGCCCACACCGGCGGAGTTGTCTGCGCCGTGGAATACTCCGGTCCCCCGTTGGTTGTGGCGACGAGCATGCGGATCGTCGATTCTCTGGATGATGGCGTCTCCTTCTTCATGGCGGAGCTGAAACGGCTCAAGGAGATTGTCGACCAGGCCGACAGTTTTCGGGACGATCAGGGACCTATGTTGCTCTACTTGCTCGACGAAATCCTGCAAGGGACGAATTCGGCCGAACGCAGAATCGCCGTTGCGCAGGTTGCCGCACACCTGCTCGCGCGACGCGCGATTGGCGCCATTTCCACACACGACTTGGAGTTGGGGGAGGATCCGACGCTGAAGTCCGCCTGCAACCCCGTGCATTTTCGCGAGACGTTTAGCCGCGAGGATGGGCAACGCAAGATGACGTTCGATTACCGAATGCGAAACGGCGTCGCCCCCACCACGAACGCACTCGCCCTGCTCGAATTGGTCGGCTTGAGGGGCGTCTGAGTTTCGAGATCCCTGTGGCAATCCCTGCGGCGGACGTCCGAAAAGGGGCCGAACTCGGCGGGAATCGTGAAACTGCGGTTTTCTTGCTGAGGTAGAATCACCGACCTGACCAGGTCGTCGGCTGCAAACACTTTGCGAAGGCTATTTGTCCAGTTACGATAGATCCTGCAATTCACGACTTCCGCTCTCATCTTGAGGTGTCACTAATGTATCGGCGAACTCTGCTCGTAGTCTTGTTGTTATCGGCTACTTTTGCTCGGCCCGTATTCGCCGACGATGACAAACCTGGTTCGCTGGCGGTCTTCGCCATCGGCGGGGTCACCGAGCATTCCTCCGCGGGCGGGTTCCCCCTTTTCGGTACAAGTGGCGGCGACACGCTTCGCGCTTTGGTTGGACGGATTCATAAAGCTGCCGACGATAAAGAAATCAAGGGCGTCGTCATTCTGACTGGATCCCCTTCCATCGGGGTCGGTCAATTGGAAGAGTTGCGACAAGCGTTGAACAAAGTGACCGCCGCCGGCAAGAAGATCCACGTTCACAGCACCAGCTTGGACATCGATGGGTACACGCTTGGCGCCACCGGACACATCTGCGTAACTCCGGCCGGTGATGTTTGGATCGAAGGAATCTATGGCGAGCGGCTTTACCTGCGCGGGCTGCTCGACCTGGTCGGCGTCCGCCCGCAATTCCTAGCTTGCGGCGAATACAAAAGCGCCGCGGAAACGTACATGCGGCACAGCCCGAGCGAGGCTGCGAAGAAGAATCAAGACTGGCTCTACGATGGGATCTTCGAAACCTACATTCGCTTGATCGCGGAAGGTCGAAAAGCCAGCGAAGATGACGTTCGCAAGTGGATTGACAAAGGCCATTACAATGCGGAGCAGGCCAAGCAAGCCGGCATCATCGACGACGTCATGGATCGTCGCGAGTTTGTGAAGTCGCTGCAGAAGATCTATGGCGAGAAAGTTGTATTCGACAAACGCTATGGGAAGAAGAAAGCCAATGATATCGATCTGTCGACTCCCTTTGGCTTGATGAAGTTCTACACCGACCTTCTTTCTGGCGGCGCGTCGGCAAAGAAATCGACCAAGCCCGCGGTGGCCATCATCCATGTGGATGGCGGCATCGAACTCGGCGCATCGTCGCCCAATCCGTTCTCCTTGACGCCTGGCGCCGGCGCCTTCAGCACGCCGCTTAGCAAAGCGCTTTACAAGACAGCCGATTCGGACGTGATCAAGGCCGTGGTGTTGCGAGTCGATTCGCCCGGCGGTTCGGCCCTCGCCAGTGAAATCATCCTCCGCGCCTGCCGCGCGGTTGCCGCGAAGAAACCGCTCATCGTCTCGATGGGTAACGTTGCCGGAAGCGGCGGCTACTATGTCGCGATGGCCTCCAACACGATCTTTGCGGACGAGGCGACGATTACGGGTTCGATCGGCGTTGTGGGCGGCAAGTTGGCGACAGCCGACATGTTCCGGCGAGTCGGCGTTCATTTCGAGCCAGTCCGTCGGGGCAAGAGCGCTGGCCTGATGTCCTCCGGCGCGGCGATGTCCAGCGAAGACGCTGCGAAGATGCAGGCCATGATGGACGGCGTCTATGAAGTCTTTAAGGGCCATGTGGTCAAGAATCGAGGCGAGAAGCTGAAGAAGCCGATCGACGAGCTCGCCGGCGGACGAGTCTTTACCGGCAAGCAGGCGCTGGAACTTGGCCTGATCGACAAGATCGGCACGCTCGACGACGCTCTGGCACAAGCAGCAAGCGAAGCAAAAGTCGACGACTACCGCGTGGTCGTTCTGCCAAAGAGCAAGAGCTTTCTCGACACGTTGCTCAGCAACTCGAGCAACGATGATATGAACCCGCACGATATCGACATTTGGCCAACCAAGATGGCTCGCCACGGCCACGTGGATCTGATGAAGGCCGCCATGCCCTACCTTGAGCAACTGGATCCGCGCCGCACCGACGCCGTTCGCCGAGCGATCATGCAACTGATGGTGCTGCAGAAGGAAGGCGTGTCGCTGACCATGCCGGAGCCCATTCACTAGCCGAACAAGTCTGCACGACGTGGAATGGAAACAGACGGACGTTTTCGGCGTTGTCAAGCGGCAATTCACGTGAACTTCGGCCGCCCGGCTCTGGAGATGACAACCCTAGGGGTCGACTAATCGGTCCAATCGCGACGTGCTGAGTTCGCCTGGGCAAATCGTTCGCGAATCAGCCCGCCTGCGGAGCGAGAATGACATAGATTTGAGATGGCGGTTTGCGTGTTGACGAACGCGCAATCACCGCTCTCCCTTCTCAACTCATTCGAGTCGTCAATGCCCTGTGTCGTCGAACTAAATGACCCTGGTCGCTTGCGCGAATTCCATCTCGCCTGGCAATTGCTGTTGCCGCAGACGCGACACGCCTCGTTCTTTCAATCTCTGGATTGGCTCGAATGCTATTGGAAACACTTTGGGGGCGAACAACGCTTGCGAGTGTTGTTGGTCGCGAGTCGCGGATCGCCGATCGGGATTCTTCCCCTGGTGGTTCGAACCGAGACGACGCGCGTTGGCCGTTGCAGGATCCTGACGTACCCGCTGCAGGACTGGGGAACCTGTTTTGGTCCAATTGGGCCCAACCCTACGGCGACTTTGCTGAGCGGACTACGCCACATCAAGAAGACGCCCCGCGATTGGGATGCGATCGACTTGCGATGGGTAGATCGCCACAACGCCGATCACGGCCGTACCGAAACAGCCATGAAGCAAGTTGAGCTCGGCGGCGTCGAGCGAGTTTGGAAGCGAACGGCGACCATTAATCTCGATGGCGATTGGGAGCGATACGCGGCCAGTCGCGCGTCGAAACACCGATGTGAGCTGAGACGCGTCGAGCGTCGACTCGCTGAGAAAGGTCAGCTGAAACTCGATCGATTTCGTCCGCCGCCTTCGACCGCCGATGACGATGCGCGCTGGGATCTGTTCGATGAATGCCTCGAACTGGCTCGGCTCAGTTGGCAGGGTGAGTCGCGCGACGGCACGACATTATCGCACGACGGGGTCGCGCCGTTCTTCCGGGACAGCCACGCTGCCGCCTTGCGGACCGGGGCGGTCGATCTGGCGGTGCTGAGGTTGGACGAGCGACCGCTGGCCTTCGCTTACAACTACCACTCTGCCGGGCGAGTCTACGGGCTCCGTACCGGTTTTGACCCCGAGTACGCCAAGTCGGGCGCTGGGGCGGTGCTTTGGAACACGATGTTGCAGGACAGCTGTGAGCGGGGCGATTCATTCTTTGATCTCGGTCCTGATTCGCCTGACGTAAAGAAGCGATGGGCGACCGAGTTCACTCCGGTCTACCACTATCGCCACTACGCCAGAGGCCGCGGCGCCCTGTTGGGGCTCAAGGATTGGGTTGTCGATCAGGCGGCGCGTCGTTCGGCGGATCCTGACGCGGGTTGTTGGGCTTGATGCCGCAACGTGGTAAAACCTCTTCGACGATTTCAGTACCGAAGAGGACGAGCAGCATTGGCAAACCAGACTTTCAATTGTCTCGATATGGAGCAAACCGTCCGGCTGATCGCCGAGTCCGCCGGGCTGCCTGAGCGCCAAGTGCGAACGGCCGTCGAATTGCTGGAGGACGGCAACACGCTCCCGTTCATCGCTCGCTACCGCAAGGAAGCAACTGGCGGGCTCGACGAAACGGCGCTGCGGCTGATTGAAGATGGTCTGGCCAAGTCTCATGAGTTGGCCAAGCGGAAGACCACGATCTTGAAGACCATCGATCAACAGGGACTGCTGACGCGGGATCTGCAATCCCAAATTGAAGGGTGCCAAGACAAGCAGGTCCTGGAAGACCTATACCTTCCCTTCAAGCCCAAGCGGCGGACGCGTGCCGCAACGGCCCGTGAACGCGGACTGCAGCCCCTGGCCGATCTGTTGCAGAACCAACGTCCGACGAGTCAATCTCGATCCGACATCGTGAGGCCCTTCGTTAAGCCAGAGGCCGATGTGCCCGACGAGCAGGCGGCGGTGCAGGGCGCCTGCGACATTGTGGCGGAGCAGTGGTCGGAGGACATCGAGCTGCGTCGCTGGCTGGGACAGCAAGCCAGTGGATTCGGGCGAGTTCGTTCGCAAGTCAAGCGAGGAAAGAAAGAGGACGCTGCAAAGTTTGAGATGTATTTTGATCATCAAGAACCGGTCAAGCGAGTACCCTCGCACCGTCTGTTGGCGATGAAACGAGGCGAGGCGGATGGGCTGTTGCGAGTAGGCGTCGAACTAGACGACGAGTACGTGCTTCGCAAACTCAAGCCGCGACTGGCGACGAATCGGCAGTTTGAGTTTCATTCGGACTTGCTGAACACCGTGGAGGATTGCTATCAGCGGTTGCTCATGCCGGCGGCCGAATCGGCGACGCTGCAGAACTTGAAGGAACAGGCGGACGAAGAGGCGATTCTTGTCTTCAACCAAAACCTTCGCGATTTGCTCTTGGCCGCCCCCGCAGGGCCGCGAGTGACGATGGGGATCGACCCAGGTTTCCGCACCGGGTGCAAAGTGGCGGTTGTCGACGGCACGGGCAAGTTCTTGGAAAGCCGCACTATCTACCCGACTCCGCCCCGCAATGATCTCGACGGCGCCGCTGCAACCTTGAGGGAACTGATCCATCGCCACGACGTTCAACTCGTCGCGATCGGCAACGGCACGGCGTCGCGCGAGACAGACGCCTTCGTCAGCGACCTGCTCAAACAGGTCGCCGAGGACAACAAGAACGGACAGCCGCCGACCAAAGTGATGGTGAGCGAATCGGGCGCGTCGATCTATTCGGCTAGCGAACTCGCGTCGCGCGAGTATCCAGACCTAGACCTGACAGTACGGGGCGCCATCAGCATCGCCCACCGACTTCAAGATCCGCTTGCCGAGTTGGTTAAGATCGATCCGAAATCGATTGGCGTCGGCCAGTACCAACACGACGTCAACCAGACTCTATTGCGCCGCGGCTTAGAACGCGAGGTGCAATCGTGCGTGAATTCCGTCGGAGTCGATCTCAACATGGCCAGCAGTTCGCTGCTTGCCCACGTCGCTGGTATCGGGCCCAAGTTGGCTGAGCGGATCGTCGAGCATCGCGACAAGGAAGGTCAGTTCGAGTCGCGCAAACGTCTGCTCGACGTGCCGAAGCTTGGGCGGAAGGCGTACGAACAAGCGGCGGGGTTCCTGCGAATCCGAGACGGGCGTCAGCCGCTCGACAATTCGGCTGTGCACCCAGAAAGCTACCGCGTCGTAGAAAGAATGGCCGCCAAGTTGAACGTGTCCACTCGGCAACTCGTTGGCAACGCAGCCCTGGCCTCAAAGCTCAACGCGGAAGATTATGTCGACGAGCAATGCGGCTTGCCAACCGTAGAGGACATCATCGCCGAGATCGCCAAACCGGGTCGTGATCCTCGCAACGAGTTCAAAGTCGCTCGGTTCGCCGAAGGCGTCAACGAGATGAGTGACCTCAAGCCAGGCATGGTTCTCGAGGGAGTCATCACCAACGTCACCAAATTCGGCGCCTTCATCGACGTAGGCGTACATCAAGACGGCCTAATTCACATCTCCGAACTCGCCAACGAGTTCGTCCAATCCCCTAGCGATGTCGTCTCCGTCGGCGACGTCGTCCGCGTCAAAGTCCTCGACGTCGATCTCCCACGCCGCCGCATCGCGGTTTCGCGAAAGCAAGTTTGATCTCCAACCTACAGATCGCCTAGTCCGTCTCGACCTCGAAGATCGCCTCGATCTCGACCGTGATATTGCCGGGCAGCGAGCCCATGCCGATCGCGCTACGGGCGGCGATGCCGTTTTCCGGGCCGAAGACTTCGCCCATCAATTCGCTATAGCCGTTGATGACAGCGGGGTGCTCGGTGAAGTCGGGCGCCGAGTTAACCATTCCTAACGACTTGACCAATCGCTTGACCTTGTCGAGCGAACCGAAGTGGGCGCGGAGTGAGGCCAGGATGGCCAGCCCCGTTTGACGCGCCGCGTCGTAGCCCGCTTGCTGGTCGACTTCGCTTCCAACACGGCCCGCCAGCAAGGTTCCGTCGTTGAGTACCGGTCCATGTCCGGAGACATAGGCCATATTTCCCGCCACCACAATTGGCTTGTACACGCCGGCCGGCTTGGGAGCTGGAGGGAGTGACAAATTCAGTTCTGCGATCCTGCCATCTGCGCTCATTGGTAGTTCCTTCTTGTGCTTCTGAACGTTGGTAACGATGGGTTGCATAGCGAGGTTACTTGTTGGGAGCGAAACGGTAGAGTCGTCCGCCGCCCAACGAGGTCGTGAAGTAGACGTCGCCCTGTTCGTCTTCGCCAAACGTGATAACAGGCAAGTTGCTGCTTTTGATTTCGCGATTGGCGGTGACTTTGCGAGTCTTCATATCGTACTGCAGGGCCCAGATTTTTCCAGACACATAGTCAGCGTAGATGTAGTGGCCGGCGAGTTGCGGGACTCGCTTGCCGCGATAGACGACTCCGCCGGTGATCGATTTTCCGACGTTGTGATTATATTCCCAGATCGGCTCGATCCATTCGGGCTTCGCTTCGTCGCTTCTTCCCCAAAACGGGTGGGTGCCTTCGCGAAGACTCCAACCGTAGTTGCCGCCCTTAACGATGATGTCAATCTCTTCCCAGAGATCTTGGCCCACGTCGCCAGCCCAGCAAACGCCCGTTTTTCGATCAAATGACAACCGCCAGATGTTGCGGACGCCGTAAGCGTAAATCTCCGGTCGCGCGCCTTTTCGTTTGATGAAGGGGTTGTCCTTTGGAATCGCATAGTTCTTGCCGTCCTGCTTGCGATCGATGTCGATCCGTAGTATCGAACCGAACCAATTGCTGAGATCTTGTCCGGCGCTCAAGGGGTCGTTCGCTTTGCCGCCGTCGCCCAGCCCAATGTACAAGTAGCCGTCGTGTCCAAACGCCAAGGTGCCGCCGTTGTGATTCCAGAAAGGCTGTTTCAAACGAAACAACTCCTCCTCAAAATCCGGGTCGGCTTTGTTGGGGTCGTCCTTGGAGACACGAAATCTAGAGACCACCGAAGTGTGGGGCGCCACGGTTGAGGTGTAATAGACGAAGAACTCGCCGGTCTCGCGAAAACGCGGGTGGAAGGCGAAGCCGAGCAGCCCTTCTTCGTTCTCCTGCTCTTTGTAGACAACTCGCTTGGAGATATCGATGAAGATCTTTGTCTTCTTGACGCCCTGGTTGTTAGGAATGACGTGTATCTTGCCTTTTTGCCCCGCGACAAAAAGACGGTTGGAACCATCATTGGCATGAGTCACGACGATCGGGCGGTCGATGCGGAGGTTGGGAAACGCCGGCTCGACTTTCACATTCATGGCCTTCGTGTCGACCTCGGCTTGAACATTGGTCGTCAGCAAGACGAATCCAAGCGACATCAGTAGCGCGCGACGCAACATTTCCATTCCCTCCAGGTGATCATTATCTTGTGGCTCTCGTCCCAACGAACGCATCGCCCGGACCTGAACGAAAACAAACTCGGCTGCGCGACCGCGACCCGCCGGCTCCAATTCGTGAACCGGGTGGCGGCGCCCAGGGCATTGGCTCCGCGCGCGAAACGATGGATAACTCCGCTGATACTATCGCCCAGCTAGAGGCAACGGCGGCCCGAAGGCTCCTCTATTCTACGATGCCTTGGAGCGGAAAACATGGCGAGACCGATATCGCGATTAAGAAAGTCGCCCTCGACTGGACGCCTCGGATCGTCGATGCCAGCGGAATCGCAGAGCCGCCGCCTACTAGCCGAATGAGCGCTCTTGCGGAGACCGGCTATGCGAGTGGATTCTCAAGATCGCTTGCCGTGCCCGTCAACACGAGACCGGAGACGAACCAGCCGTGCCCTGCGGGCTCCGTCCAAACACAACGTCCACTGAAGTTAAGTTGCCCATCTTCAGCTTCTACCGACACGCTGAACATCTCGTCGTCAAGCGGTTGGGAATGGAGGACACCGATGCCGTTAGGCGCGATGTCGCGGCAAAATGTATCGCCCTGCACGATCTGCCCCATCGTGTCTCGAAGCACGACTTCACGAAAGAAGGGCACGCGGATGAATCCGCGTTTTTCCTTCTCTGCGTGAACTGCTTCGGCCACTAGGCGCCGCATCGCGTCCACAAATACGTTGTCAACCTCTGCCCCAGCCAACATAGAACCTGCCCTCCGACGGTGATAGTTCGGGGTCCAGGTGAAACTTGCCTCCGAGAATCACGTGAGTCAAGGAACTACGCGCGGATAATTGGGCGGGACATAGCGGACGGGTGAGTTATAGCGATCAATCGACCTTGTTCTTGGGCTTTGGACTAATCCAAGAGCTATGCTTCACTGGGTGGAAAGTAGAGTCGCTGCTAGGTCAACGTGAATTCGTTCTAACATGGATCTGCACGACGAAAAATCAACACTTGGTCAGAAACAATGATGACAACCTCTGAGACGCGTGACCGCATTCTGCTCGTCGAAGACGATCAGCTGCAAGCGATCTTTATTCAGGCCGTGCTCGGTAAGGAATACGAGGTCGTCACCGCCTATTCGCTTTGCGAAGCGCTCGAGACCCTTTCCTACCAGTCGTTCAATGCGGTCGTGTTGGACCTTGGCCTGCCCGACAGCGGCGGCGCTGACACGCTGGATTCGATCACAGCCGCTGCCCGGGCGACCCCCGTCGTCGTGCTGACCGGATCCTCTCCCGACGCCGATTTGAATGTCATGCGTCACGGCGCCCAAGATTTCATCCGCAAGAGTGAATTCAATCTGCAAACATTCCGCCGCTCCCTGCGATTTGCCATGGAGCGAAAACGGTTGGAGGAGCGAATCGTCCACGGCCAGAAGCTTGAGGCCGTTGGCGAACTGTCCGCTGGAGTCGCCCACGAATTCAACAACCTCCTGCAGACCATCCGCGGTTACGCAAAAATGGCTCTCGACGATCTGGACGTCGACTCCAATGCCTTTAGCGATATAAAGAAGGTCGTCGGGGCGGCTGATGACGCCGCTCGAATAACTAGGCAGTTGTTGAGTTTCGGGCGAAGAGTCGCCCTCCAACGCGAGCGACTCGATCTCAATGATCTACTTCGAGATCAGATGGACTTGGTTCGCACACTCATCGAAGAGACGGTCATCATCTCCACGAACATCGCAGAGAATGACGCGTTTGTTCGAGTCGATCCAACGGCAATGCGGCAAGTCATTCTCAACCTCTGCATCAACGCTCGCGACGCCATGCCGGACGGCGGGGAGCTGTATGTGGCCAGCGACACCGTGTCGCTCGATGAGGGCGATTTGCTTGCAGGCGACTATGTCGAAATCGTGGTAAAAGACACGGGTTGCGGCATGACCCCCGAGGTTCTTTCCCACGTCTTCGAGCCCTTCTTCACGACCAAGGCAGTCGGCCAAGGCACCGGCATGGGCATGTCCATGGTCTACGGCGCCGTTCGTCAGCACGGTGGCGACGTACACGTCAGCACCGAGGTTGGAGCCGGGACGTCATTCCGGGTTCTCATCCCTCAATCGACGGCTCCAGACGAAACGGTCGAAGAAACGGACGATGACAGCGAGCTGAACGGAGGTCGTCGAGAGACGATCTTGATCGTCGAGGATAACCCGTCGGTAAGAGAACTTTGCGACCGCGTCCTTGCCGGAAATGACTACCGAACGCTTGTTGCTCGGGACGGCGTTGAGGCGATTCAGCTGTTCGAGGCCCACCGCCGGCAAATCGATCTACTTGTGCTCGACGTCGTTATGCCGCGGATGACCGGTCGCGATGTCTACGAGTTGGTCTCGTCCTTGGAACCCGACATCCCGTTTGTCTTCTGTACGGGTTACCCGCTTGGTGGCGATCATGTTCGTTTTGCAAACGACGTCAAGAACAGCGTTATCCTGGAGAAGCCGTTTCAACGCGAAACGTTGCTCCGAGAAGTGCGCAAGGCAATCGACCGAAAGGGTGCGACCTTGGCGCCAGTCTAAGTCATACAACATTTATGGGGCTCTACGATGTACACAGAATTTAAGGCACTCGTCGTCGACGACGAACCCGCCGTCCGCGAGCTGACGACGAGGGCGCTGGGCCGCCGCGGATTCGTTTGCGAACAGGCCAGCAACGGCGTTGAAGCGAAGCAGCTGATCGCCGAACACAAGTTTGATGTGGTAATCAGCGACTTTCGCATGCCGCAACTAAACGGGTATCGATTGGTTACGGAATTGTGCCAAGACGAGGATCGCCCGGTAGTCGTTCTTGTGACTGGCGTCATCGACCCGACACTCGCCGCGAGCGCACTGAACGCCGGGGCGGACGACATCATGTTCAAACCGATCGACCACGACGTGCTTGCCGTGAAAGTCAGGTTTCTCGTGGAATCTCGCTGCGCCAAGGCCGCCGAGTAATCGCTTCGCCAGCGAGGTCGCGAGCTGATCGCGGCGGTTGGGAGTGATTGGGCCCTGCGCGGCTCAAGACCGTTCAGCACGGCTGTCAAGCGCTCATAAAGAACCGGGCCCCTCGTGGAGATTAGGCGCCGGTCTAGG
The DNA here is from genome assembly GCA_964635375.1 of uncultured Pirellulaceae bacterium. Taxonomy (GTDB): domain Bacteria; phylum Planctomycetota; class Planctomycetia; order Pirellulales; family Pirellulaceae; genus CAZMNY01. The sequence goes on from CAZWOU010000023.1 coordinate 49,270, forward strand.
AGGCAATCCTCCTCCGTCGGAATCGGCCGACACGCTGGATAGCGAGCCAGGAGAAGAGCAAGACGACGATGATGGAGATCGAGGTGAACCGGCCGAGCAGCGAGCGGGACATGCCTCTGCCGCTTATTTCGAGGTCGCCGCGAGGCGTTGTGAATCGGATCTCCACGCCTCGCATGGGAAGCGAAATGTCCAAACTCGCTAGCTTGCCGGAAAGCGGGGCATTGATCGGGATGCCTTGAGCAACGTCTTGCTCATCGAAGTAACCAGATTGAGACGGCGAATCGGTTCGCGTTCGCGAGTCCACCGCGATGCCCGCAGCGCCGGTTTCAGGCCTGGATTGGTCCGCGGCGATCCCTCCTCGTGACGCGAGTGGTGTGCGAGACCTGGATCTTTCGATCGAGCCCAACCGGTTCGAGAATTCCGGCTGGGCTTTCTGTTGTTCTTGTTTCGCCAAGCGCTGCTGATATTGTTGAGCCAGTTCGCTATTTGACTGTTTGACTCCAGGTCGCCTTGAGTTTCGTCGACCCTCGGGCTGATTGGGAGTGGTCGGCTTGGAAGGAGATTGTTTGCCTCCGCCAAACGCGTTGAGCTTCTGGCCCTTGTTCAAGTTTGCGGCGGTGCCCTTGGCGGCGCCTTGCCCGCCGGTGGTTTGATTCAGCACGGCCCGCTTCTTGCCCTTGGCGCCGCTTTGGCCAGGTTTCTTTGCATCGTCATCCTTGTTGCCAAGGTTGTTACGGGAAAACCATGACTTGTCGAATCGGTTGTCTTCCGTTGCTTGCCGCTCATTAAACTCACGGATCGACTCGCCGCTGAAGTTAGAGCCCGCCGACTTGCTCTGTGAACTGGCGCCTGCGTTCATCTGGTACTCGTAGAAGTCATTGAACCTCGAACGGTTGTCAGCGATTCCGTTGTTGTCCTCGTCCATCTTCGTAAGGCCTTCGATTTGGGCCTCGGCCTCTCGCAGTGCGTCAACATTGCCGGCGAACTGTTGAACGACGGCGTCGTCGTATTGCCGGCCTCCTTGATCATAGGATTGCATCGCCAACCCCAACTGCTTGAAGTTATTCATTGCGCGAGCTCGGCGATACGCGTTCTTGCTGTTCAACGCGTCAGACGCCTTCGAGATTTGTTCCCGGATGTAATTCGAATAACCTTTGACGAACACCGATTCGTCCGTGACTCTTCCCATGGATTCGCCGAACCACCACCGGTGCGATTCGGGAAGAAACAGTCGCACTTGACTCAGTTCGACTTTGACGTTCTTCGTCTTGATCAAGGGAAAGGCCACCTTGGACCAGCCCCGTATCTTGGGCATCTGCCCGCCATACTGAAGCCGAACAACAAAGTTGGGGTCGCCGACTGCAGTTTTTACGAGCGGGATCCGCACGAACTGCAAACCGTTACTGGACTGTGCCGGCTTGACGGGTTCGCCGGCCACGATCGCCGTCCAGAGCTTTGATCCTGCGGGCATCTCAACTTCCAAATACTGCTCCGTGGTATTGTCGATGTGATACGTCTGCTCGCCTCGATAAACGCCCGCCGCGTCGAGAGCGAGTTTCGTTTCGGACAATTCGATTCGCGCGCCGGGAGTGTCAACCTCGGTTCGAGATTTCGACTCGTATTCGAGCAGCGGATTGTCGCGGACAGCGAAGGCTCGATTCAAGTTCACGCCAGCCAATTCTGGCGGCGGCGTACGGCGACTCATCGGTTCAACGCCCGTTTGGGTGACAACAATCAGCTCGTCCCGACTGGCGTTTTCCAGCGTGATGTACTGCTGAAACGTGTCGCCGTCGGCCGATTGGATCGTAGGGATCGGAGCCGACTGCCTCATCGCGCCGTGGAGCCGATCTTGCTCAACGACCACGACGATTTCGCCCAGCAACTCTTCTTGCAACTCCAGATGTACTTCGATCCGCTGGTCGTCGCCCGCGACGGGCTTGATGGTCTTTCGCCGCAGCGTGGGAGCCTGAATTCGCGCGTTGCTCATCGTCGCTGGCAACGTGAACGACAAGGTGCGGACACCAGCGTTGCTGACCGCGAACCGCAACATGATTGACTCTTCAATCGTCTGGTCAGTCACGCGAATGTTGCTGACGGTAGTGGCCGAGACCGTCGGGGTCTTGGACGTCGTGATCAAGTTGCCGGTGTACGCGGGCGAGCTGAAATCCAAGACCCACTGGGCGAGACGTTTGTTGTCTGCGTTCAACCAACCCTTCACGCGCGCCAGGGCGGGCGAGGCGGCGCCGCGAACAGGATGGGCTTGCAGGCCGGTCAGATTGCGGGGTTGAACTTGAAATCCCGCATCACAATTGACGACGATCTGTCCTTCGTTTTGCTCCGCCTTCTGCAGCGAGATGATCGGCACCGGTATCGACTGACCAACCGCCTGGTCGGCAAACTGGCCAGCGAGCACAACGGCGAACTGGCCGCGCTGAGCGGTCAGGAAGAACAGATGGATCTGTTGTTTCTGATCGACGGAGATCGCCGACCAGTCTAGCAGCGATTCAGCCGAGACACGGTCGACTTGCAAGTTCGCAGGAGCCTCGATGACCAGATGGTGCAGCCCATGATCGGCTGAATTGATCTGGGCGAACGCTTCCAATCGCGTGGAACTCTGGCCGATGTGGATCAGCGTCTGCCACTTGGCCGAGAGCCGAGCCGTGTCGATGGAGACGGGCGAAGCGGCCAACTTGATCGAGAAGCCAGTGGAGGCGAATCGAAAGGCCTGAAAGCTCCGCACTCCAAGCGGACTCTGCCCCTCTTTTTTCGCGTCGGCGACAGCTTGGACAACCTTCTCGTCCAGGTCAGTTTGCGATACGCCTCGCTGTTCCGCGACACTTAAGTCGAGCATTGGGCTGCGGCGAATGAAGATGCGGCCTTGATGCAAAGCTGCGTCAGCCGCTGTGACGGTCGGAGCAGAGATCTCCGTCAGATCGCCGACGCCAACTGCGCCTCGTTTCGACAGACGAAGTGAGAACTGTGTACGCTCGGCGACGGCCTTGAGCAGCGTGACTTCGATGCGCTGGTGGTCGTCTTCCTTCTCTACTCGCCATGCTCGCACATTGTTGCCGCTGACTTGCTCAACCAAGTAGTCCAGCGGCGCCTGAAGCGTAAACGAATCGCGACGTCCTTGGCGGAATGCGAGCGCAATGTTCCAGGATAAGCGAAGCCCTTCATCTTGCACGTCCCAAACCGCGGTCGATTGAGCCGTCAGCGTGCGGTCGATCTGCGTCTCACCTACCTTCGGCCGCCACTGAATGCTCAGCTGTTGGCGATTGTCGAGGGCGGTCTCGATCGTCTCATTATCTTTGCTCGTCTCAAACAGCTCTCGATCAAAAGCGCCGCGAACGCGAACTTCCGTGCGAGCTTTAGGTGTCTTCAGATTCAGTGAAGCGCTGACGTTTCCGGGAAGACGACCTTGGACGAGCCGCCAACCGCCGCGACGCTCGGGGCGGAAGCGAATCGTCAGTTCAATCTTCTTGCGGCCTTTGCCTTCCAGCAGCACCGCCAATATCGGTTGTCGCAGTGGCGCCTGATTCGCCGACGGTTTGGCTTGCTGAGGCATCGGTCGAGCTTGACCCGACGCGTTTTGCATCTGCTGCTCTACTTGAGCCAGCGGGTTTACGGTGTGCAGCCGAGCCGGTTGGCCATCGACCGAAGCGGATGACAGCACGCCGCCCTCCAACTGCAAAGGCGCCAGGGTCGGCTGGTCGCTAAACAGATCGACTTGCAGGACTCCGTGAATCAAGATCTGGTCGGCATCGACCAACTCGACATCGTAGTCAGCGCCTGCGAAAGCGTACGATTCTTTCGGTCCTGCGCCGTCGATTTGCTTGTCCGGATGAGCTCGATTCCAAAGATCGACGTAGGTGCTGTAGGGCACAAGGACCTTGTCAGCCGCATCGACGGCCGCTTGCAGGTCACCGTCGGCGTCAAAGCGGTAAGGAATTACGACTGCGTTCTTCGGGATGTTGACCGGTTGCGGGTTGGCAATCCGCTTGAAGAGGTCGTCCCAGTTTCGCCCGGGCGGTTGAGCCGCGGCGACCCCCGCCAGAAGCAGCACAAGTATTCCGGCCGTTGCCGAGGTGGCTTGAGCAGGGCTGAAGAATCGCTTGCCCGCGGCAGCGAACCAAGTGAAGAACATGGCCAGTAGATAGTAAGGCGCCAGGGCGACCGCACCGACGAATCCGCAGAAGCCGATCGGGCCCAAAATGTCGACCTCGTTGACAACCAGCGGCGCCAGCACAGAAAGGGCGGCCGTCAGAATGATCAAGCGGAGTTTCACCGATAGACTCGCTCGAGTCAGGGCGACGCCGATCGCGAAGACAAGTAACCCCCAAGCCCAAGCGATCGAGTCCAATCGCTGCTGGCTCACTAACTCGGCCGACAATTGCGGTTCAGCGCCGAGCCCCTCGAACAGTACGAGATCGTCAGAATCGGCCTGGGCCAAAGTCTGCTGCATGTCGATCGGCAAACTGCGCAGCCCAGTCAGCGCCCACGCCATCGAAGACTTTGAACTTGCTGAGCTGTAGGCGCCCGTCACAATTGTCGATTCTGGCGAGCCTTGCGGGCCGGGCAATCGACTAGCGGCTTCCTCTGGCTGCTCGCCACGGTCGCGTCCTTGGCCCAGGCCGCCGCCGCCACCCAAGCCACCACCGCCTGGACCAGCGGGTGGCAGAGGAGCGTCGGCCTCTGGGGGTGCAGTCTCCGCTGTCGTGGCCGGCGCGGCTGGGGCGGCCCGTCTTGGCTTGGCGGGAGCAGGTGCGCTTGTTGGGTCAGGTTCGCTATCGGAAGGAGGCAGCCTACGAGCTGCCTGCTGCGACTGCATTGCCTCTGCGAGAGTGGCAAGCTTAGTGATCTCCTTGTTAAGTTGGGCTTCCCTCTTTTGACGCAACAACGCATCCTGCCCGCTGGCGGATTCTTCTTTGAGCTCGCTCAGTTCGGAGTTCTTTTTGCGGATTGCATCGATTAGGTTTTTCGGCAGAGAGCTATACCTCAACTTGTCCTTCGGAAGTCCATCCGCGGATTTCTCCATATCCTTGTCAAATTTCTTCTTAATAGTGTCAAAGTCAAGCTCAAGATCCGCCCCTGGCTCACCATATCGGTCAAGCCCGAACGACAAACTTGGGCTCTCAGTCGGCATGACCATTTCGTCCTCAGTTTCAGCCATCATCGCCATTTGTGAATCGGCGGGCGGCATGCGCCAGTTGTGGTGGCCAAATCGCGAAGCTCGGCGGAATTCGGAGAGCCAGTTGTAGGGGGACCAGCGGGGCGGTCGTTTTCGGGAGACGGCGCCATCGGGTCGGGTCAGCCGGTAGCCGGGCGGGGGAAGGATCTTCCACTGCAAGTCGGCGACTGGAATCGGTTCGCTACTGACGCCCTCGTCGGGGCGCACGTAGAGCCTGGGTCCGTCGATATCGAAGCGTCCGAATCCATCGAAACTGTCGATGACGGTCTCATAGACGACTTGAAGCGAGCGGCGAGTCGTGACGCTCGAGGGCAAGCTGATTAGCAATTGATCGCCGCTGCGTTGGGGCGTAATCGGTTGGCCATCGACGAGCACAGACCAGGGCTTTGTCCCTTCGGGCATACGAACTTCAAGGAAGGAGGCTCTGGAGTTCAACTGCATGCGGGCGACGGTTTGGCTGCGACCGTTGACGCCGATGACCGAGACGATTTCGGCCCGCTCGATAATTGCCGAGGGTATGTCTCGCCCGGTTCTTCGCACTACGTTCAGTTCAAATCCGGCTGGCTCGCCAACAAACTCGTAAGCGCCAAGCAGCCGGCTTCCGGGCAGGTACTCGGCCGCGGCCAATTCACCGACATCGACGATCCGAGCCTTCGTATCGATCTGTACATCCAACCTCGCGTCGCCTTCCACGGCGATGACGCCCGTCTGGTACGACACGCCCATCAGTGTGGGTGTGGCCGGAGTCATCTTGGGCTCGGGCTCGCCTTCCCAGGTCTGCTCGAAGTCGACCGCCAGGTTAATGGTTCCGCTGCGAGGCGTGTCCAGCCTCGCTGTCCAGACGCGCTGATCATCGACGTCTTCGCTGTTGAATTCCTTGATCGCCACACCGCCGAGACCACGGATCGAGATCACTTCAGAGGTCGACTTGGGCAGCGAGAACTGCAGCTGTTTGACGCGCGCGTATTGCACTGAGAATTGAAGTTCAAGATGACTCGCCAAACGGTTCGGCTCCATTTTCAGAAAACTGTAGGAACGCCCGGAGACATACGGGTTTTCGCGGCGGAAGTTGAGCGGCAGAGAATAATCGTCATCAAAACTATAAGCGAGGGCGGCGTCGGCGTCTCCGAATCGCTCCAGCGCCTGCCGATCGTCCAGCGTCGCCAGTCCGGTCACGTCGCCAGGCTGAACTGCTAAGTCGTTATCGACTTGCACGGCAATCGAGCCGATCTGATTGTCGGCGCCAAGCAGTTTGAATTGGGGAAGGTTGAGCGTCTTCTCGGTCCAGCCGCCCAACCAATCGCCGCTATCCTCCGGCTCGGCTTGGAACATCAACGTGAGTTGGCTTCCAGGCTTCATGGCGGTCGGCAACTTGATCCGCCATCGCGGCGATCCGTCGACATCGTCGCCACGTTCAAAGGCGATCGGCTTGAGGTCCTCGGTCGTTACCCGCGTGATTCGCCAGCCAGCCGGCGCCGTCAGGTCTGCGGAGAATCTGCGCTCCACAAACGAGAGCAGAACAATCGCACCGTCAACTCGAACCGATTCGTCGCTCGCCGTCAGCAACAGGCTAGTAACCGTGTCGAGTCGCGCCGGCGGCTTGATGATTTCGCCCTGGATTTGATAGACGCCCTGCGGCGCGTAGTAGGCTACCGCGGGACGGATTTGCGGTTGCCCTGGCTCGAACTTCAGCACGCTCTCTGGCAGAGCTTCAGCCAGCACGGTGCTATCGATGGTCAGCGCGTTCTGCGAATCGATCGTCTTCGGCTTCAGGCGATTCTCGAGCAGCAGTCCGACAACGGCGACATTGCCAACCGTGTCCAGAGGTTGCCACTGCGGCATTTGCCATTTGGCC